>NZ_JBHVQS010000058.1:0-55671 GCF_042886435.1 Streptomyces sp. NPDC058000 | reverse complement strand
GTAAAGCGCAGCAGTCCGAACACCCACCCCGGACCCCCCGAACCCGTCACCCACCACTCACCGGGGCCCCACCCCGACAACAACCTCCGCCGAAGGCGGAACAGGCGGAGCCGAAGGTCAGCCCAGAATCGTCGTCAGAAACTCCCCCACCCAGGCGAGCAACTCCCGCCCCACCACCGGCTTGCCGCCGATCCGGCCGGCCGTCGGGCGCGGTACCAGGATCTGCCGGGTGGCCGGCTTGAGGACCGTCCGCGGGTGCAGCCGCTTGAGGCGGAGCTCCTGCGACTCCCGCAACTCCACCGGGCCGAAGCGGATGTTGGAACCCTGGAGGGTGATGTCGGAGACGCCGCAGGCGCGGGCCAGCATCCGCAGACCGGCGACCAGGAGGAGGTTCTCCACCGGCTCGGGCAGCTTGCCGTAGCGGTCGGTGAGTTCCTCGCGGACCGCCGCGACGTCCTCCTCCGTGCTGGCCGAGGCGATCGCCCGGTACGCCTGGAGGCGCAGTCGCTCGCCCGGCGCGTAGTCGTGCGGAACGTGCGCGTCCACCGGGAGTTCGATCTTGACCTCCAGCGGGGGCTCCTCCGCGCCGCCCTCCAGGGACGCCCGGTAGTCGGCCACCGCCTCCCCGACCATCCGGACGTACAGGTCGAAGCCGACGCCCGCGATGTGGCCGGACTGCTCACCGCCGAGGAGGTTGCCCGCACCGCGGATCTCCAGGTCCTTCATGGCCACGTACATGCCGGCACCCATCTCGGTGTGCTGGGCGATCGTCGCGAGCCGCTCGTGCGCGGTCTCGGTCAGCGGCTTCTCCGGCGGGTAGAGGAAGTACGCGTAGCCGCGCTCGCGGCCCCGGCCCACCCGGCCGCGCAACTGGTGCAGCTGCGAGAGGCCGAAGTTGTCGCCGCGCTCGACGATCAGGGTGTTGGCGTTGGAGATGTCGATGCCGGACTCCACGATGGTGGTGGAGACCAGGACGTCGAACTTCTTCTCCCAGAAGTCCACCACGACCTGCTCCAGTTGCGACTCGCCCATCTGGCCGTGGGCGGTCTGGACGCGCGCCTCGGGCACGATCTCGCGGAGCCGGGCCGCGGCGCGGTCGATGGACTCGACGCGGTTGTGGATGTAGAAGACCTGGCCCTCGCGGAGGAGTTCACGGCGGATGGCGGCGCCGATCTGCTTCTGCTCGTAGGGGCCGACGAAGGTCAGGACCGGGTGCCGCTCCTCGGGCGGCGTGGTGATCGTCGACATCTCCCGGATGCCGGTGACCGCCATCTCCAGCGTGCGGGGGATCGGGGTCGCGGACATCGTCAGCACGTCCACGTTGGCGCGGAGCTTCTTCAGCTGCTCCTTGTGCTCGACGCCGAACCGCTGCTCCTCGTCGACGATCACCAGCCCCAGGTCCTTGAACTTGGTCTCGGCCGAGAACAGCCGGTGGGTGCCGATGACGATGTCCACCGCACCCTCCCGCAGCCCCTCCAGGACCGCCTTGGCCTCGGTGTCCGTCTGGAACCGGGACAGCGCCCGGACATTGACGGGGAACTGGCCGTAGCGCTCGGTGAACGTGCCGTAGTGCTGCTGGACGAGGAGGGTGGTGGGCACCAGCACCGCCACCTGCTTACCGTCCTGAACGGCCTTGAAGGCGGCCCGGACCGCGATCTCGGTCTTGCCGTAGCCGACGTCGCCGCAGATCAGCCGGTCCATCGGGACCGACTTCTCCATGTCCTCCTTGACCTCGGCGATCGTCGTCAGCTGGTCGGGCGTCTCCACGTACGGGAACGCGTCCTCCAGCTCGCGCTGCCAGGGCGTGTCCGGGCCGAAGGTGTGGCCGGGCGCCGCCATCCGGGCCGAGTACAGCTTGAGCAGGTCGGCGGCGATCTCCTTGACGGCCTTCTTGGCGCGCGCCTTGGTCTTCGTCCAGTCCGCGCCACCGAGCCGGTGCAGCGTCGGCGCCTCGCCGCCCACGTACTTGGTGACCTGCTCCAACTGGTCGGTGGGGATGTACAGCCGGTCCCCGGGCTGACCGCGCTTGGCCGGCGCGTACTCCACCAGCAGGTATTCCCGGGTGGCGCCCTGCACCGTGCGCTGCACCATCTCGATGTACCGGCCCACGCCGTGCTGCTCGTGGACGATGAAGTCACCGGCCTGGAGGGTGAGCGGATCGATCTGCTTACGGCGCCGGGCCGGCATCCGGGCCGCGTCCTTGCCCGCGGCCTTCTGCCCGGACAGGTCCGTCTCCGTCAGCACCGCGATCTTCAGGCCCGGGTCGACGAAGCCGTTGTCGATCGAACCGCAGGCCACATGCACCACCGATGGTGCGATCTCACCGAGGTCGGCCTCCAGGCGGGCGGCGATACCCTCCCCGCCGAGCACCTCGACCGTACGCGCCGCCGGGCCGTGCCCCTCGGTGACGAACACCGTGCGCCAGCCGTCCGCCAGCCACTGCTTGGTGTCGGCCAGCGCCCGCTGGGTGTCACCGCGGTACGTCTCCGGGGCGTGCATCCCCAGCTTCAGGGTGTCCCCGTCGGCGGCTTCCTCGTCCGCCGCGAACGGCGACACCGACCACCACATCATGCCCAGCTCACGGGCCCGGTCCCGGACGTCCGCGAGGCCCCACAGGGACGCCGCGCCCACGTCGATCGGCGCCGCGCCGCCCCCGGCACTGGCCGCCCAGGACGCCTGGAGGAACTCCTGGCTCGTCGTCACCAGGTCCGCCGCCCGGGTCCGCACCCGCTCCGGATCGCAGACCACCGCCATACTGCCCTTCGGCAGCACGTCCAGCAGCAACTCCATGTCGTCGACCAGCACCGGAGCCAGCGACTCCATACCCTCGACGGCGATCCCCTCGGCGATCTTCCCCAGCAGCTCGCCCAGCTCCGGATGCCGCTCGGCGAGGTCCGCGGCCCGCGCCCGCACCTCAGCGGTCAGCAGCAGCTCACGACAGGGCGGCGCCCACAGCCCGTGCTCGGCGACCTCCAGGGAACGCTGGTCGGCGACCTTGAAATACCGGATCTCCTCGACGTCGTCGCCCCAGAACTCCACCCTCAGCGGGTGCTCCTCCGTAGGCGGAAAGACGTCCAGAATGCCGCCGCGGACCGCGAACTCGCCGCGCTTCTCGACCAGTTCGACCCGCGCGTACGCGGCCGCCGCCAGACCGTCCACGATCTCTTCGAGATCGGCCGTCTGCCCCGTCCGCAGACTCACCGGCACCAGCTCGCCCAGCCCCTTGACCTGCGGCTGGAGCACCGAACGGATCGGCGCGACCACCACCGACACCGGGCCCGCCGTCGGGTCGTCCGCGGTCGGGTGCGCCAGCCGGCGGAGCACCGCCAGCCGCCGACCGACGGTGTCCGACCGCGGCGAGAGCCGCTCGTGCGGCAACGTCTCCCAGGACGGGAACTCCACGACGGAGCTCTCCTCGCCGGCCGGCATCAGCGACCGCAGCGCGGCGGCCAGGTCCTCGGCCTCCCGGCCCGTGGCCGTCACCGCCAGCACCGGGCGGCCGGTCCGCCGCGCCAGCGCCGCCACCACGAACGGGCGGCCGGCCGGCGGCCCGACCAGGTCGACATGCGGCCGGTGCCCGTCGGCCGCGGCCTTGACCGCTTCGGCGAGCGCCGGGTCCCGTACGACGGCGTCGAGCAGACCACTCAGGCTCATGAAAAGGTTTCCGTCCCAGCGAGGCGAACAACGCGACCGGTCCGCCACCCCCTCGACAGCGCCGACGAGCGCACCCGGACCAGGGCTGACCACCTTACGCCGGACCACCGACAACCGGCCGCCGCAGCGGCCGCCCGCCGCCGTCCCACGCTGCGAGAAACCCCATTCCGCCCCGCCACCGCGCATGCCAAGGTGTCACCGGAATCGTGCCGACTAC
This sequence comes from Streptomyces sp. NPDC058000, assembly GCF_042886435.1. NCBI lineage: Bacteria > Bacillati > Actinomycetota > Actinomycetes > Kitasatosporales > Streptomycetaceae > Streptomyces > Streptomyces sp. NPDC058000. The sequence continues at coordinate 51,800 of NZ_JBHVQS010000058.1, read as the reverse complement.
ACGTAACGCGTCGGCCACACCACACCAGGAGGGGGCCCGGTGAGCCGCACCACCCAGGACAGCCACAGCGCCGGCCGGAACGGCACCGAAAATCAGCCACCCGACAGCCCCACCACCGCCCGACGCGGCCCCGTCATCGCCGCCCTCATGCTCGGCATGGCGCTGGCCGCCCTCGACTCGACGATCATCGCCACCGCCGTCCCCCAGATCGTCGGCGACCTCGGCGGCTTCGCCGTCTTCTCCTGGCTCTTCTCCGGCTACCTCCTCGCCGTCACCGTCACCCTCCCCGTCTACGGCAAGCTCTCCGACACCTACGGCCGCAAGCCCATCCTGCTCGTCGGCATCGTCCTCTTCCTCATCGGCTCCCTGGCCTGCGCCGGCGCCTGGAACATGGGCTCCCTGATCGCCTTCCGCATCCTCCAGGGCCTGGGCGGCGGCGCCCTCCAAGGCACCGTCCAGACCATCGCCGCCGACCTCTACCCGATGAAGGAACGCCCCAAGATCCAGTCCAAGCTCTCCAGCGTCTGGGCCATCTCCTCGGTCGCCGGCCCCGCACTGGGCGGCCTGCTCACCACCTACGGCGACTGGCGCTGGATCTTCCTGATCAACCTCCCCGTCGGCGCCCTCGCCCTCTGGCTGATCGCCCGCCACTTCCACGACACCCGCCGCGACCGACCCACCACCACCGGACGCCGCACCCGCATCGACTGGCCCGGCGCACTCGCCATCTTCGCCACCGGCGGCCTGCTCCTCACCGCCCTCGTCCAGGGCGGCACCGCCTGGCCCTGGCTCTCCCTCCCGTCCCTCCTCCTGTTCACCGGCAGCGCCCTGGCCGCCGCGGCCACCGTCCTGATCGAACGCCGCGCCACCGAACCGATCATCCCCGGCTGGGTCTGGCGCCGCCGCACCATCTCTGCCGTCAACCTCGCCCTGGGCGCCCTGGGCCTGCTGATGGTCGCCCCGACCGTCTTCCTGCCCACCTACGCCCAGGCCGTCCTCGGCCTGGGCCCGACCGCCGCCGGCTTCGTCCTCTCCGTCATGACCCTGAGCTGGCCGATATCCGCCGCCCTCAGCAGCCGCGTCTACAACCGCATCGGCATCCGCAACTGCGCCCTCCTCGGCATCGGCGGCGCCGCCCTGGTCCTGCTCGCCTTCCCCCTGCTCCCTTACCCCGGTGCCGCCTGGCAGCCCGCCCTGCTCATGCTCGCCCTCGGCGCCGCGCTCGGCCTCTTCCAACTCCCGCTGATCATCGGCGTCCAGTCCTCCGTCGGCTACGCCGAACGCGGCACCGCCACCGCCTCCATCCTCTTCTGCCGCCAGGTCGGCCAGTCCCTCGGCGCAGCCCTCTTCGGCGCCATCGCCAACACCACCCTCAACGACCGCCTCACCCACGCCCCCACGGCCATCCGCACCGGCCTGCCGCACGACCTCGACGCCGTCTCGCACGCCCTCCAACACGCCGGCGCACTCACCGCCCGCGCCGCCGACTACCTGCGCCGCGCCGTCGACGCCACCGTCGAACACGTCTACCTGGGCGCCGCGGCCGCCGCCGCCCTCGCCTTCCTCACCGTCCTACTACTGGCCCCCCGCCGCTTCCCCGTCCACCCCGAAACCCACCCGGCCCCCACCACCCCGGCAACCACCCCAACCGACCACCCCGACACAACGGAAACGGCCGACGCGGCCGGGGCAACGGACGAGGCAAGGGCCGCGGTCACTGCGACGGGCACGGGTGGGGCGACGAAGGACGCGGCCGGGGCGACGGACGGGGACGCGATGAACGATCCGGTCGAGGCGAACGATGCGAACGGTGCGGTCAAGGCGAACGGTGACGGCAGCGCCGGCGCCCCGCCCGCCAGCTGACTGCGTCTGCATCCACGACCTCGACCGCAACCGCTACGACGACGGCAACGACGGTGACGACAACTGCGGCTGCGGCTGTCGCCCGCCCCCACTCGCCGATTGTTCACGCACCGACCTACGACTCACGCCAGCCAGGCAGGGACCCATATCGGCTGAGCGGGGGGCGGGGGGCTAATCGGCCGCGGCCTAACGCCGACCCTGGCCGCCCCGGTCCACCCGCGGCAACTCCGTCTCCAACGTCTGCTCACTGTCCGGGTCCGACCCCCGGTCCGCACCCGACCCCGACCCCGTCGCCGCACCAGCACCCGAAGCCGCACCGGAGCCAGAACCGGAACCGGAGCCGGAGCCGGAACCAGCCCCCGTGCCAGCCCCCGCCCCGGACCCGGACCCCGACCCGGAGAACTCCGCCGGATCCTTCCCCGTCAACGCCGCCAGGCTGTTGCGCACATGCGTCATGTGGACCCGGACCTCCTCGCGCGCCTCATCGTGCTCCCGCACGATCCGCTCGGTGGTCCGCTCGATCCGCTCCACCTCGACCCTGGCCTGCGCCAACAGCTCCGCCGCCTGCGCCTCGGCGTCCTCCATCCGGTGCCGCGCGGCCTCCTCGGTCTCCGCCGTCAGCCGCCGCCGCTCGGCCATCACCGCCTCCCCGTGGGCGTCCGACTCGGCGACCCGCTGGTCCATCTCGGTCTCCAGGCGCGCGAGTTCCCGCTCCAGGGCGTCCCACTCCTCGGCGTGCCGGGCCTCCTGGTCCTTCAGCAGCCGCTCGGTACGCCGCCGGGTCTCCGCCAGCTCCGCCGCAGCCTCCGCCCGCAACTGCTCGGCCTCCTGGACGGCCGCCGCGACCAGCTCCGCCGCCTCGTCAGCCGCCGCCTTCTCCGTACGCCGCGCGTCCTCCTCCATCTCCGTCCGCAGCCGCTGCGCCGCCTTGTCCGCCGCGTCCTGGACGTCCTGCGCGTAGTCGGCCGCATCGTCGTGCGCCTGCTCCGCGTCCGCCGCCGCCTCGGACCGCAGCCGCACCGCCTCGGACTCCGCCGTGGTCAGGATCAGCCGCGACTGCTCACCGAGGGACTCGTAGGTCTGCTCCGGCAGCTGCGCCACATAGGCGCGCAGTTCGGCGAGTTCGGCCTCCATCTCGTTGGCCAGAACGGTCAACCGGGCGGCACGCTCCCAACAGGAGTCGCGGTCGATCGAGAGCCCCTCGACGCGCCGGTCCACGTCCTCCGGGCGATAGCCGCGCCCTCGTACGGTCTCGAACCCGTGAGGCGAAACCGAAGTACTCATCCCTCAAGCCCCTCTCCGCTGCGCACAGCAGTCGCGCGGACCCGCAAGCTTCCGCACAGTCCCGCGCACATCTTTCTGGATCGGCCCGAAGCGGTTCCATCGCGACACTCCGCCCATTCCTTCCCACAAGGATGCGTCATTTGCCACCAGAAGCCGGAATTGGATCTTCGCCCGCGAGGGGGGTTTGCCATCTCCCACGTTGCCAAGGCGAGCGGACTCACCGCGGGAAGGACGGATTCACCCCAGGACGAGGCGGCTTCACCACCAGAGGAGGCGGCTTCACCACGAGAGGGAGCGGGTTCGTCACGAGGGAGGGAAGGTCCGCCGCGAGGGAGGGAAGGTCCGCCGCGAGGGAGGGAAGGTCCGCCACGGGGCGGGAGGTTCGCTACGGGGCGGGAGGTTCGCTACGCGAGGGGGCGGGTTCGTCGCCGGAAGGCAGCCCGCCGCCGGCACAAAAGGAATGGGCGGAGTGTCGCGGCAGACCCAGGGCGGCTCCAAGGGCAAGCCCAAGGCGGGGCCGCTACCGGGGCAACCAGGTCAGCCGCCGAGGCCAGTCGGCTTCACCGCCCGCCCGAGCCGCCCCCGCCGCCTCCTCCTCATTCCGGCAACGATTACGGAGCGTGAGATATTCCCTACTGCATTACGGAGTGTAATCGACGAGTCGGTGCGGCGGTAGACCCGAACCGCCGCACCCCCACCGCGGGACGCCTACAACAACCCGTCCCACATCTGTTCCAGCAGGACGGACCACCACGTCTCCGGCGAGCCCAGCGCCGGCGGGTCCAGCGCCACCAGCTGCGCCTGGAAGTCCACCGTCCAGCGGCCGGCCTGCTCAGGCGTCAGCCCGTACCGCAGGCGCCACATCCGCCCCAGCATCGCCAGGCACCGCACGAACTCCGGCAGCCCGCTGTTCACGAACTGCGGCGCGACGGACTGCCCGCCGGGCCCGGCCTCCAGCGGGACCGCCACGATGTTCGCGGTCCCGTACTGGACGCACAGCTGACGGCCGAAGTCGTTGCCCATCACCAGATACGAGCCCGCATCCGGTGCCGGTTGCACCATCCGTTCCGCCGCCAGCTCCGCCAACGTCGGCACCGGACGCCCCGGCTGCGCCTGCGCCCAGAAGAACGGCCCGAAGTCGACCGGCAACCCGGCCCACACCAGCGTCTGCGCAACGACATCCGGCACGCCCTGCCGAGAGACCGCCCGCTGTTCGAAACGGAAGATCCCCTGCGGCCCGAACGCCTGCTCCAACTCCTGCCCGATGGCCTGCGGCGGCACCGGAGGCACCGGCTGCACCTGTGACGGATGCGGCAACGGCGCCCGCACCGGGGCGGGCCGCGCCGGCCCGTCGGCGACCTGGTGCAGCTCACCCTGATGCTCGATCAGGTGCCGGACGCCCTGCTGCCGCGAGGCGTGGTCCTTGCCGTACGCGGCGGTGTGGCTGATCCGTACCTGCGGCCAGGTCTCCCGGATCATCCGCGCGCAGTAGCCACCGGGCAGATCGCAGCACTCCAGCTCGGTGTGCAGCTCCACCACTTGCTGCGGCGGGACGTTCATCCCGCGCAGCTCGTGCAGCAGTTGCCACTCCGGATGCGGCGTACCCGGCACCGAGCGGCGCACGATCTTCTGCTCGCTGCCGTCCGGCGCACGGTAGCTCAGGACGGCCATGTAGCCGGGGCCGACGGTCGGCTGGCCACTGGGCGCCTGCGGGTAGCCGTACGCACCGGGCGCACCCGGCCCTCCAGACACACCCGGCCCAGCGGGAACACCCTGTCCACCGGGAGCGCCCTGCCCTACAGGACCCGGCACACCAGGACCCGGCACACCGGGCGGACCCGGCGGCGGACCGGGCTGCGCCGGCGGGGCCATCGGCGGAGCCGGCGGCATGCCGGGACCGGCGGCCGGCGGCATGCCCGGCCCACCGGACAACGCGGCACCGTCCGCGAGCATCGTCGCCGCAGCGTGCACCCCACCCCCGGCACCGGGACCACCCTGCGGAACGGACGGCGGAACGGACGGCGGAGCAGGCGGCGGAGGCGGGCCGCCCTGGCCGCCGGGGCCGGGACCGGGAACGCCCGGGGCGCCGCCGGGCCTGCCCGACGCCCCCAGGGGCTTCGGCGCGCCCAACGGACCAGGAGGCGGCGGCGGAGGCATACCAGGACCACCGGAAGCACCCGGCCCCCCGGCAGGACCGGGTCCGCCAGGACCACCGGCGGCGCCACCCGGACCGGGCGCTGCGGCTTGCAGGGCCGCGCTGTCCGCGAGCATCGTCGCCGCGGCGTGCACCCCACCCCCGGGACCACCCGCGCCAGCACCAGGGCCAGCCGCACCGGAACCGTCGGCACCGGACGCACCGCCTACACCACCCGAACCACCGGTGACGCCGGCGCTGCCGGACCCCCCACCGGGGCCGTCCACGGCACTCAAGTCCAGTGCGGACGCGTCCAGTTGGGACACCAACTGGGTCGGTACGTAACCACCGGCCGGCGCACCGGCAGCGACCGGGCCCGGGGCCGGTGGCGGGGCCGGCGGACCGTCGGCGGGACGCGCGTCCGCCTTCTGGGTCTCGGCGGCCGCGGCCGCCTCCGGGTCCGGCCGTCCGCCGTCCCGGCCCGCACCGGGAATTCCGGGCGTGCCAGGAGGAGGCGGCGGGGCGCCGGCGTTGCCGGGCAGCGAGGAACCGTCCGCCAGCATCGTCGCCGCGGCGTGCACGCCCCCGCCGGGGCCACCCTCGGCCGGCGGGGCCGGCGGAGCCTGCGGCACCACACCGGGCGGCGGCGGTACGTCGGCGATCGGCGCCCCGGTCGGCGGCGGCAGGTCGCGCAGGGCGCCCGGTGCCGTGGACGGCATGGACGGCGCGGGCGGAGCCGGCGGCATACCGGGCGGCATGGGCGACATCGGCGGCGGGGGCGGCATCGGGGGCAGCCCACCGGGACCGGCGGCGCCCGACTGGCCCTGGCCGGGCACGTCGGGCGACGGCGGGGGCAGCGCGGGCGAGATCTTCGTACGCGGCAACTGGCTTCCGCGGTGCAGCAGCTCGGTCTTGGCGTCGGGCCGCACCCGCGGCGTCGACGGGGTGTCCTCGTCGTCGGAACCCGCGAGCGGCGGTGCGAACACCGTCTGCGGCGGAGCCACCGAACGGTCCTCGCCGTTCCCGCCCGCGGTGGTGTCCGCGGCGGCCCACGGCGTGTCGTCAGCCGCAACCGGGACGGAGGAAGACGAAGAAGAGAAAGAAGGGGAAGGGGCAGAGGAAGCGGGAGACGAGGACGGGAACACGGAAGGATCCGGGTTCGGATCCGGGTCCAGGTCCGGGTTCACGCTGACGTCGGCCCAGGCATCCGCGGGCCCGGCCCCCGCACCAGCCACAGCCGACTGCTCACCGGACGCGCCCCCAGCGCCCCCGGCCGCCGCCACCCCCGCGGCCGAACCATAACCAGCCCCGGAAGCAGAGCCAGAGTCAGAACCGGAACCGGAACCGGAACCAGCGGAGTCAGCCCCAGAACCAGCAGCAACAACAGCAGCAGCGCCCCCAGACTCAACCCCGGCCCCGGCCCCAGTCCCAGCCCCAGCCCCAGAAGCGCCACCGCCCCCGCCATCCGCGCCCTTCCGGCCGCCGAGTCCCATCGCGTCCGCCGCCTCCTGCAACCACTCCGGCGGCGTCAGCAGGAACGACGTGGCTTCCAGGTCGATCCGCTGCGGCGGCTCCGCCGCCTCGTACCCGGCCTCCGCCGCCGCGCCGTACTCCTCCTCGTAACGGCGGATCACCTCGCCCACCGGCAGCCCCGGCCACAGCGTCGTCTCCCCGCTGTCCCGGGCGATCACCAGCCGGCTGCGGCCGCCCTCGCCGACCCGACCGTCACCCTCGCGGTCCTCGGCCCACGCCACGAAGCCGAGCGCGAACTCCCGTACCCGCACCTCGCGGTGGAACGTGGGCGACACCTCGCCGTTGACCCACCGCTCGGCGCGCTCCTGCGCCTGTGCGAACGTCACCACTGTGCTCAGCCCCCCACCGGCACGGCGTACGCGAAGCCGCCGTCCACCATCAGGTTCGCCACTGTCTCCAGCTCCGGCGGATTGCCCGCCAGCCGCAGGAGGAAGTCATCGAAGTCCACACCACACGGCAGCATCAGCCGCTCCACCCGCTCCTGCACCGACCATCCGTCCTGATCCCGGGCGTCGTCGTAGGGACAGAACCACACCGAGCCCAACGCCTCACCGCGCACCTTCACCGCGACCACCCCGCCCTGTGCGAACGCCACACCCAGGTAGTCCTTGGTGAAGTGATCCCGCAGGCACTTGTTCACGTAGACGAGATCGTTGACCGCGGCGTCGTCGCGCACCGCGAAGAACGGCTGGTCGACCAGGAGGCCCAGCTCCGCGTCGAGCGCCGCCCCCACCGGCGCGCAGCCGCCCGCCGCCTTCAGAAACGACCGGTACGCCCCCGGCAGCCGGTAGCCCAGCGCCTCCTCGGCCTGTGCCACCTGCTCCTCGGCCACCGCCAGTTCCCGCCGTGGCAGTCCGAAATGCACCGGCCGCGTCTCCTGCAAGGGCCGCGTCCCCCGCTTGTCGTGCGCCACCGCCGTCGTCGCCAGCCCCGCGTGGTGCCGCAGCAACGCCTTCACCTCGACCGGGACCAGCTCCATCCGCCGCGTCCCCGCCACGTGGTGCCAGGTCCAGCCGTGCGGTGTCGCCACCGCGGGCACGTCTATCCACAGCTCGTGACCCTGCGCGTGCAGCGCCGCATTCGCCGACACGAAGTCCGTCAACCGCAGCTCGTCGACGCCGAAGCCCTCCGGCGGCTCGGCGATCTCCGCCGCCGCCCGGGCGTACGGCGAGAAGTCCGGGAAACCGTTCCCGTCCATCCGCACCCCCGCCGGGTACCGCGCGGCACGCACCGGATCCGGGAAATGTACGACCTGCCCGGCATAGGCCGAGTTCGGTGGCACGGGACGTCCTCCGGCCTGGAGGCCGGGATGCGCCCCCAGCCCTTGCCGACCTGTCGTCATGGCGGTTGCCCCCTGGCTGAAGCTGGCTTTGGGGCACAGCCTATGCGGTGCCGCAACACCCCCACCCGTCGCCCGACCACCACCCCGCAACGGCGCCGCCGCGCGGCGGCACCGCCCGTTTCGGCCCCCGCCCGCGGCGCACGTCAGCCCCGCGACACACCCGCGTCACCCCCCGCCCCACGCCCCCCGGCGCCACCCGATCGCACCCCGCCGACCAGGCCCGTTACCAGACAACCGACAGACCGTCACACCTCAGTGACATCCCCGACAGCGCGCCCGACTACCGCAACACCCAGCACATTTGGCAATCTGACCTCCGCAACCGGGGGGATTGCAGGGAGGGAAGCACCAGCATGAGCGCCACCGCACACCACACGACCACCACCGGCGACCCCCGCGCCACCGGTGACCCCCGCATCGGCTGGAGCGGCACCGCGGACACCGACCGCGCCCCCGCCCTCCGCCACCGCCGCGACGGCATCCTCCCCACCATCGGCGCCGCCCTGTCCGTACGCGGACAAACCCTCACCTGTACGGCGAGCAAAGCCGAACAGCCCCCCACCCTGCACCCCCTCGTGCAGGACTTCCTCGACACGCTCACCACCGCACAACGCGACCGCTTCACCGGCCGCTGCCCCGAAGCGGTCCTCCTCTCCCGCCACCTCCTCGCCGTCGAGGCCAACCGCGGCAAGCGCGCCTCCCGCAAACCCCTCACCAACGGTGAAGCCCGCCGCTCCCTGAAACACTCCAAGATCACCGCACGTCACATCCGCGAGGACGGCGACCCCCAGCACGGCAGCTACGCACCCCCCTGCCGCTCCTGCGACGCACTCCTCGCCCACTTCGGCGTCATGCCCATCGGGGCCACGACGCCCCAAGGGAGCTGACCGCCACCATGCCGCCCACCCCCACCCACGACGACCCGGGATCCACCCGCTTCCCCGCCGCCGTCGACATCGCCCTGCAGAACGCCGGCTGGCAACCCGGCCGCTGGGACATACAGCAGGCCGAACACTGGGCCGACGCCCTGGGCACCCACACCTCGCCCGCCGGCCACCGCCACACGATCTTCCCGGCCGCCGTCGAAGCCTGGGCCGAATTCGGCGGCCTGTCCATCGCCGGCCCCGGCCCCGGCCGCCACATCGCCCCCACCCCCTTCGTCATCGACCCCCTCCTCGGCCTCCACCTCGCCCGCACCCTCGGCGACCTCGGCCGTGCCCTCGACACCCACGTCGCCCCCCTCGGCCAGGAACAACTCCCCGACACCAAGGCGACCCGCGGCATCACCTACCCCCAGGCCACCCTCGCCATCGACACCGAAGGCCGCGTCTACAGCCTCGACCACACCGGCGACTGGTACCTCGGCCCCGACCTCGACCAAGCCCTGAGCACCCTCATCCTGGGCACCCGCCCCAGCCGCCTCACCGTCTCCGGCGACTGACGCGACACCCGACGCGACCAGCGACGCGACGCACGGGGAAACGCCCCCGCAGCGGACCGCAAACGGGCACCCACCAGCCCCGAAGCGCCGTCGACGCCCCCGGGGCACCGGCCTCAGGCCGCCGCCCCCACCGGCACCACCGCCGACACCCGGAAACCCCCCGCCTCCGTCGGCCCGGACACGAACACCCCGCCCAGCGCCGTCACCCGCTCCCGCATCCCCACCAGACCGTTCCCCCCGCTCGGCAACCCGGCATCCGCCGCATCCCGTTCCGACGGACCGTTCTCCACCTGCACCGCCACCTCACCGGCCCGATGCGCCAACCGCACCCGCGCCCGCGCCCCCGGCGCATGCTTGTGCACGTTCGTCAGCGCCTCCTGCACCACCCGGTACACGGTCTGCTCCACCCGCGCCGCATACCGAGGCCCACCGACCACGCCCACCGCGACCGGCTCCCCGTCGCCGCCGTGCACCGAGAACTCCACCGCCATCCCGGCCACCCGGGACTGCTCCACCAACTCCCCCAGCTCCCCCAACCACGGCCCGTCCCCCTCCAGGTCCGCGCCACCAGCCGACCCCCCGGCCGCGCCCGCAACGGCACCCGCCGGCGCCTCCGCAACACCCTCCGCCGCCTGCCGCGACACCCGCGACGCCACCGCCGCCAGCCGCTCCGGCTCATCCGAACCCGCCGGCCCGCGCACCGCCGCACCGTCCGCCGTCCGCAGCACCCCCAACATCTCCCGCAGCTCCGTCAGCGCCTGCCGCCCCATGTCCCCGACCAAGCCGGCGTTCCGCGACGCCTTCTCCGGGTCCTTCAGCGCCACCGCCTGCAACGCCGCCGCATGCACCACCATCAAGCTCACCCGATGCGCGACCACGTCGTGCATCTCCCGCGCGATCCGCGTCCGCTCCTCGTTACGGGCCCACTCCGCCCGCTCCTCGGCCCGATCCGCCAGCAGCGACAGCTCCCGCTCCAGACCGTCCGCCCGCTCCCGCAGGCTCTCCACCAGCCGCCGCCGCGCCCCGACGTACAACCCCCACAACACCGGCGGAGCCGTCAGCACCAGCCCCACCGCCAGCGCCATCACCGTCACGAACCACACCGGCGGATGGAACTCCGGCTGCACCGCCACGTCCTGCCGCATGCTGAAGAACGTCGTCACCACGGTGCCGACCACCGTCATCCCGGCCAGCAGCCCTATGATCCGCCGCGGCACGTCCGACGCCGCGAGCGTGTACAGCCCCACCACGCTCAGCAGCCCGCCCATCTCCGCGGGCATCACGGCGATCGACGTCAGCACCACCACCACCGGCCACCGCCGACGCACCAACAGCACCGGCCCGGCCACCAGACCCAGCAGCACCCCCGCCACCACCGGCATCCCCGACGAGTGCGCGAACGGCACCCCCTCGACCATGCACTCCGCCATGGACACCACGGCGAGCAGCACGTCCAGTACGACGCTCCGCCGCCGCGCCCACCACCAGGGACCGCCCCCCGGCCTCCCTCGCGCGGCCACGCTCTCACTTGCCCCCGTTGCGGTCATACCGACCAGCGTACGGGCGCCGGCCGCCCTTCCTCGGGCCCGCTCCCAGCACACATCCGTCCCGTTACCAACCCCTACGTTCAGTTATCGCTCGAACTGTTGAATCGCTCGTGCTTTCGCCCTTCCGTGCACCTGCCCCAGCGAGCCTGTTCCCGTGACGCACACCCATCCGCACCACCCCCACCCCGACTACGAAGCCTTACGCCCCCAAGCCGTCGCCCTCCGCCGCGCCGGCCTCAGCCGACGCCAGATCCGCGACCGGCTACACGTCCACAACAACGACCTCCTCAACCGCCTCCTGGAGGGCGAGCCGGTCCCGGAGTGGACCAAGCGCCCCAACGCCAAGGACGACCTGCGGGCGAAGGCTCGGGAGCTGCGCAAGCAGGGCCTGACCTACGACCGGATCCAGCTGGAACTGGGCTGCTCGAAGAGCTCGATCTCCCTGTGGGTGCGGGACCTGCCGAAGCCGGAACGGCGGGACCCGTCGGAGCAGGCCCGGATCGCAGGCCGCAAACGCTGGGACCACGAGTTGGCCGTGCGGGACGAGGAGCGGCGACGGACGAAGGCCAAGGCGACGAAGGAGGTCGGCGAACTTTCGGACCGGGACCTGTTCATCACCGGCGTGGCTCTTTATTGGGCCGAGGGCGAGAAGGACAAGCCCTACGCCAGGCGCGAGAGTGTGAGCTTCGTCAACAGCGACCCGAATGTCATCCGGCTTCATCTGGCCTGGCTTCGACTCCTTGGGGTGGAGCCGGAGCGCTTGAGCTACCGGGTGATGATCCATGCGACGGCCGACGTAGCAGCAGCGGAGCGCTACTGGGCCGACCTCGTCGGTGTCGATGTCACCACTTTCCATAAGACCACGATCAAGAAACACAGCCCCAAGACCAACCGCAAGAACGTCGGCGAGGGCTACAACGGCTGCCTCGTCATCCGTGTTCTGCAAGGAGCTGAGCTATACCGTCGCATCGAGGGCTGGTGGTACGGCATAGTGTTGGGTGCCAAGCAGCCGATCGGGCCAGAGGATTGGGCTACTTGACGAGCCCTCCCCCATGGTGTAAGGGCAGCACAACGTCTTTTGGTGTCGTCGGTCGAGGTTCGAATCCTCGTGGGGGAGCAAGCAAAGTCGGGTCCTGATCAGTCGGTCAGGACCCGCCCTCGTTTCCTCCGCAAAACGCCCCGGTATCCTTCGGATGACCACCACCCGAAGTAGCCAAGAAGCCGAAGGGCATCCCGTGAGCGCCAACCGCCCGGCCGCCGTCGTCGTTCTCGCAGCGGGTGAGGGCACCCGCATGAAGTCGACGACCCCCAAGGTCCTGCACGCGATCTGCGGCCGATCCCTCGTCGGACACGTCGTCGCCGCTTCCCGCGAGCTGGACCCCGAACACCTCGTCGTGGTCGTCGGCCACGCCCGCGAGCAGGTGCAGGAGCACCTCGCCGCGATCGATCCCGCCACCCGCACCGCCGTGCAGCACGAGCAGAACGGCACCGGCCATGCCGTCCGCACGGCGTTGGAGGAGCTGAGCGGCGACGGCATCACACTGGACGGCACGGTCGTCGTGGTGTGCGGTGACACCCCCCTGCTGACCGGTGAGACGCTGCGACAGCTCAGCGAGACGCACGCCGCGGACGGCAATGCCGTGACCGTGCTGTCGGCCGAGGTGCCGGACGCGACGGGCTACGGGCGGATCGTGCGGGACGGGGCGTCCGGCACGGTGACCGAGATCGTCGAGCACAAGGACGCGAGCGAGGCGCAGCGGGCCATCCGGGAGATCAATTCCGGGGTGTTCGCGTTCGATGCGCGGTTGCTGGTCGATGCGCTGGGCAAGGTGCGTACGGACAACAGCCAGGGTGAGGAGTACCTCACGGACGTGCTGGGGATCCTGCGGTCGGCGGGGCACCGGGTGGGTGCCGCGGTGGCGGCGGACCACCGGGAGATCCTGGGGATCAACAACCGGGTGCAGCTGTCGGAGGCCCGACGGCTGCTGAACGCGCGGCTGTTGGAGCGGGCGATGTTGGCCGGCGTGACGGTGGTCGATCCGGCGTCGACGTGGGTGGATGTGTCGGTGACGTTCGAGCAGGACGCGACGGTGCACCCGGGGACGCAGTTGCTGGGGTCGACGCATCTGGGGTCGGGGTCCGAGGTGGGGCCGCAGTCGCGGCTGACGGACACCGTCGTGGGTGCGGGGGCGTCGGTGTCGTTCACCGTGGCCGATGGTGCGGAGGTCGGGCCGGAGGCTTCGGTCGGTCCGTATGCGTATTTGCGTCCGGGGGCGGTTCTGGGTCTGAAGTCGAAGGCCGGAACGTTTGTCGAGATGAAGAATTCGCAGATCGGTGAGGGTACGAAGGTGCCGCATCTGTCGTATGTGGGAGATGCGACGATCGGCGAGTACACCAATATCGGTGCGGCGAGTGTTTTTGTGAACTACGACGGTGAGGCGAAGCACCACACGACGGTCGGGTCGCATTGCAAGACGGGCTCGGACAACATGTTTGTGGCGCCTGTCACGATCGGGGACGGCGCGTACACCGCGGCCGGTTCGGTCATTACCAAGGATGTGCCCCCGGGTTCGCTGGCGGTCGCGCGTGGCCAGCAGCGGAACATCGAGGGTTGGGTCGCGCGTAAGCGGCCCGGGAGCGCCGCCGCGCAGGCCGCTTCGTCCGTTCATCAGGATGTGGAGTCGGGTCAGGGGTCCGGCCGGAAGTCCGAGGGTGAGCGGTGACTGTGCCAACGGGTACGCCGTGCGGGGCGTACGGTGATGAGCGCATGCAAACTGTGATGCAAGGAGATTTGCTGTGACCGGGATCAAGACGACCGGCGAGAAGAAGCTGATGCTCTTCTCCGGCCGCGCCCACCCCGAGCTTGCCGAGGAGGTCGCGCACCAGCTGGGTGTGGGCCTGGTCCCGACGAAGGCTTTTGACTTCGCGAATGGCGAGATCTATGTCCGCTATCAGGAGTCGGCGCGTGGCGCTGATTGCTTTTTGATTCAGAGCCACACGGCTCCGATCAATAAGTGGATCATGGAACAGCTGATCATGCTTGATGCGTTGAAGCGGGCTTCGGCCCGGAGCATCACCGTGGTCGTGCCGTTCTACGGGTATGCGCGTCAGGACAAGAAGCACCGTGGGCGTGAGCCGATTTCGGCGCGGCTGATCGCGGATCTGATGAAGACGGCGGGTGCGGACCGCATCGTCACGGTGGATCTGCACACGGATCAGATCATGGGCTTCTTCGACGGTCCGGTGGATCACCTTTTCGCGCTGCCGGTGCTGGCGGATTACGTGGGCGCGAAGGTGGACCGGAACAAGCTGACCGTGGTGTCTCCGGATGCGGGTCGGGTGCGGGTGGCAGACCGGTGGTGCGACCGGCTGGGTGCGCCGCTGGCGATCGTCCACAAGCGGCGGGACAAGGACGTGGCGAATCAGGTCACGGTCCATGAGGTCGTCGGTGATGTGAAGGGCCGGGTGTGTGTGCTGGTCGACGACATGATCGACACCGGTGGCACGATTTGTGCGGCGGCTGAGGCGCTGTTCGCCAATGGTGCGGAAGATGTGATCGTGACGGCGACGCACGGTGTGCTGTCGGGTCCGGCGGCGGATCGGCTGAAGAATTCGAAGGTGAGCGAGTTCGTGTTCACGAACACGCTGCCGACGCCTTCGGAGCTGGAGCTGGACAAGATCACGGTGCTGTCGATGGCGCCGACGGTCGCGCGGGCGATCCGTGAGGTGTTCGAGGACGGTTCGGTGACGAGCCTGTTCGACGAGCAGTGAGCCGGCGGTCGGCGGTGGCCGACTAGATCGACTTTGGGGCGGCCTTTCTCGCCGGGTAGACTCTGGGAGTTGCTCGGCGAGGGAGGCCGCCTTTTTGTGGCGGTAGTCCGTTATCGACGCGCTCTTCGTAGCAGGTCTGTCGTGGGCCGGGTGACGTCCCGCAGATTCTTTGAGATACGAGGAGCTGGCATGGCTGAGATCAAGCTTGTCGCTGAGGCCCGGAACGACTTCGGTAAGGGTGCGGCGCGTCGTCTGCGTCGTGAGGCGAAGGTTCCCGCGGTCATTTACGGCCACGGTGCGGAGCCGAAGCACGTGGCGGTCGACAGCCACGCGCTGATGATGGCGCTGAAGACCTCGAACGCGCTGATCCGCCTTGAGGGCGAGGACATCGACGCGCTGGTGATCCCGAAGGCGGTGCAGCGTGAGGCGATCCGTCGCTTCCTGGTGCACGTGGACTTCCTGGCCGTGAAGAAGGGCGAGAAGGTCTCCGTCGAGCTGCCGATCCAGACCGAGGGTGAGCTGGCCCCGGGTGGCAACCTGCTGGAGTACCTGCTCAACACGCTGCCGGTCGAGGCCGAGGCGACCCACATCCCCGAGTCCGTGACCGTGTCGATCGCGGGCCTGGACGCCGGTCACACCGTGCTGGCCAAGGACATCGCGCTGCCGGCGGGCGTTTCGCTGGCGGTCGAGGAGGACGCCGCGGTGCTGCAGGTCGTTGCGGCGCAGGCGGAGGCTCCGGCCGAGGGTGCTGCCGAGGGTGAGGGCGCCGAGGGCTGAGTCCAGCTCCGGTAGTTTTCTGGTCCAGCCGCTGTCCCGCGCCGTCAGGTGTCGGGCCGGCGGTTGGACTGTTTTGCTTTCATTGGGTTTTTCGTTTTCGCCGGTCCGGTTCCCTGGGTGCGCGGTCTCCCCGGGACGCACAGCAAGGAGACACGCAGATGTCGGACGCAGACAGCCCCTGGCTGGTGGTGGGGCTGGGTAATCCGGGTCCGGATTATGCGGGGAATCGCCACAATGTGGGGTTCATGGTGGCGGATCTGCTGGCGGAGCGGATGGGGGGCCGTTTCAAGGCGCACAAGGCGCGGGCTCAGGTGGTGGAGGGGCGTTTCGGTCCGCCGGGTCCGTCGGGTCGTCGGGTGGTGGTGGCGAAGCCGATGTCGTTCATGAATCTGTCGGGTGGGCCGACGACGGCGTTGCGGGATTTCTACAAGGTGCCGGTGGCCAACATCGTTGCGGTGCATGACGAGTTGGACATTGATCACGGGGCGTTGCGGCTGAAGCTGGGGGGCGGTGACAACGGGCACAACGGGCTGAAGTCGATCACGAAGTCGTTGGGTGCGGAGTATCACCGGGTGCGGTTCGGGATCGGTCGGCCGCCGGGGCGGATGCCGGTGGCGGATTTCGTGTTGAAGGATTTCTCGTCGGCGGAGCGCAAGGAGTTGGGGTACTTCGTGGACCGGGCGGCGGACGCGGTGGAGGCGTTGGTCCTGGAGGGCCTGGAGCGGGCGCAGTCGACGTACAACTCGTGAGGCGGCGCTTCCCGGTCGGCGGCTACTCCTGGTACATGTCCTTGGCGCTGTAGCGGGGCAGGTCGGTGGTGTCGATCGTCCACGTGCCGAGGTCGGTGGTGAGCTTTACGGATGCGTTGTAGGGCTGCTTGCTGAGGCGGTTGGCGTAGGCGGGGCGCCCCTCGCTGGTGTCGATGTCCCACTGGTAGGTCCAGGTCCCGTCGCGGGGGTCGAGGATCAGGTAGTGGGGGATGCCCATGGCGGGGTAGTCGCGGGATTTTTCCTCGTAGTCGTTGCTGGGGTTCGAGGGTGAGACGACCTCGACGGCGAGGACGATTTCGCGGGGTCCAAGGGTTCGTCGGTGTCCATGGCTGCACGGGAGCAGATGAGAACGTCGGGAATGCGGAGTTTGCCGAGGCTGTCGTCGTCGGTGTCGGTTGCTTCGTACGCTCCCATGCCCGCGGGAAGCTGCGGCTTGATCAGGTCACGCACCTCGGACGCCGTGAGCTGGTGCCGAGGCCGCGGGCGCATCGTCATCACGAGCGTCCCGCCGTTGATCTCGGGCCAGGTGAAGCCGGGCGGCGGGGTGAAGTGGTCGCGCAGCTCGCGCAGGTGCCGGTAGATCGCCTGCTCGTTCATGGGTCCTCCGGTAGCCAGCTGTCTCCGGAATGACAACGGCGGGGCCGTCCGGAGGGTGTTCCGGGCGGCCCCGCCGTGGTGTGGGTGGGGTGGGTCAGCCGGTGTTGCGGAGGCCGGCGGCGACGCCGTTGACGGTGAGGAGGAGGGCGCGGGAGAGCAGCGGGTCGGGTTCCTGTCCGGCGGCGGCCGCGTCGCGCTGGCGCTTGAGGAGGGAGACCTGGAGGTAGGAGATGGGGTCGAGGTAGGCGTCGCGGACGTGGAAGGTCTGCTTGAGCACCGGGTTGGAGTCGAGGAGTTCGTTCTCGCCGGTGATGCGGAGGACTTCGGCGACGGTGAGTTCGTGTTCGGCCTTGATGGTGGCGAAGACGTGCTGGAGGTCGTCGGGGACGAGGGTGTCGACGTAGTGCTGGGCGATCCGCAGGTCGGTCTTGGCCAGCGTCATTTCGACGTTGGAGAGGAAGTTGCGGAAGAAGTGCCAGTGCCCGTGCATTTCGTCGAGGACGCTGCCGAGGCCGGCTTCGCGGGCGGCCTTGAGGCCGGTGCCGACGCCGAACCAGCCGGGGACGATCTGGCGGGACTGGGTCCAGCCGAAGACCCACGGGATGGCGCGGAGGCCGTCGAGGCCGGCGCCGGAGTCGGGGCGGCGGGAGGGCCGGGAGCCGAGGTGGAGTTCGGCGAGCTGGTCGACGGGGGTGGAGGCGAAGAAGTAGGAGGGCAGGTCGGGGTCTTCGACGAGGTGGCGGTAGGCGCCGTGGGCGGCCTCGGAGACGGTCTCCATGGCGGCGTCCCAGCGGGCCAGGGCCTCGTCGGACTGGCGGGGTGCGGTGTGCAGGGCGGATGCCTGGAGGGTCGCCGCGACGGTCAGTTCGAGGTTTTCCCGGGCGAGTGAGGGGACGAGGTACTTGTCGGAGATGACCTCGCCCTGCTCGGTGACCTTGATCTCGCCTTCGAGGGTGCCGTAGGGCTGGGCGAGGATCGCGTCGTGGGAGGGGCCGCCGCCGCGGCCGACGGTGCCGCCGCGGCCGTGGAAGAGGCGGAGGCGTACGCCGTGGCGGTGGGCGACGTCGCGGAGCAGGCGTTGGGCTCGGTGGATCTCCCACTGGCTGGTGGTGATGCCGCCGAACTTGGAGGAGTCGGAGTAGCCGAGCATGACCTCCTGGACGTCGCCGCGGAGGGCGACGAGGCGGCGGTAGGAGGGGTCGGAGAGCATGTCGTCGAGGAGCTGGTCGGCGATCTTCAGCTCGTCGGTGGTCTCCAGGAGGGGGACGATGCCGATCTTGGCCCAGCCGGCGTGCAGGTCGATGAGGCCGGCTTCGCGGGCGAGGACGGCGGCGGCGAAGACGTCGTCGGAGCCCTGGCACATCGAGATGATGTAGGACTCGACGACCTCGGGGCCGAAGGTCTTCTTGGCCTTGCGGATGGTGCGGAAGACGCCGAGGGTCTTGGCGCCGGCTTCGTCGAGGGGCGGCGGGGTGGGGGCGAGCGGCCGGCGCGAGCGGAGTTCCTTGGCGAGGAGCTTGCGGCGGTAGTCGCGGGGCATGTCGACGTAGCGCCAGGATTCTTCGCCGAGGCGGTCGAAGAGCTGGCCGAGGGCGTGGTGGTGGGCGTCGGCGTGTTCGCGGACGTCCATGGTGGCGAGCTGGAGGCCGAACGCGCCGATGGTGCGGAGGGTGCGCTCCAGGCGGCCGTCGGCGATCAGGCCGCCGCGGTGGGCGCGCAGCGAGGTCTGGATGAGGGTGAGGTCGTCGAGGAGTTCGCTGGTGCCGAGGTAGTCGCGGCCGGGGACGTGGGGGGTGTCGCTGGCCAGGCGGTCGCGGGTGTTGAGGAGCTTCTGGCGGATGCAGGTGGCCTTGAGGCGGTAGGGCTCTTCGCTGTTGAGGCGCTTGTAGCGGGGGCTGATCTCGGGGAGGAGGTCGAGGTCCCGCTGGAGGGAGGCCAGGAGTTCGTCGGTGGCGCCGCAGTTGCGGATGGAGTTGGAGAGGGCGCCGCGGAGTTCGTCGACGTGTTCCAGGGCGTCGGTGATGCCGTGTTCGTGCTGGAGGATCAGGACGTCCCAGGTGACCTGGGGGGTGACGTTGGGGTTGCCGTCGCGGTCGCCGCCGATCCAGGTGCCGAAGGTGAGGGGGCGGGTGCCGGCGGGGAGTTCGGTGCCGGCGCGTTCGAGTTCGGCGGCGAGGTCTTCGAGGACGTCGCCGACTGCGCCGCGGCCGAGTTCGTCGAGGTAGTAGATGGCGTTGCGGGCCTCGTCGGTGGGCTCGGGGCGGGCCACGCGGAGTTCGTCGGTCTGCCAGATCAGGTCGACGTTCTCGGCGAGGCGGAGGTCGATGCGGCGGCGGTCCGTGGGGTCGGTGCGGTCCAGCAGCTCGGCGATCTTGCGGAGCTTGGTGAGGACGGAGCGGCGGGCGGCCTCGGTGGGGTGGGCGGTGAAGACGGGGCGGACGCCGAGGTTGCGGGCGGTTTCGCGCAGGTGCTGGGGGTCGGCGTCCTTGAGCATGTCGGCGGTGCGGGCGAGGATGCCGCCCTCGGCGGCGCGTCGGGTGCGGAGTTCCCGGCCGCGGTGGACCTGCTCGGTGACGTTGGCCAGGTGGAAGTAGGTGGAGAAGGCGCGGACCAGCTTGGCGGCGGTGACGAGGTCGGTTTCGCCGAGGAGCCGGGCGGCGGCCTCGCCGTCGGAGCGGGTCAGGGCGCGAACCTGTTCGACGAGGTCGAGGAGGTCCTGGCCTTCCTGCCGGACGAGGGTTTCGCCGAGGAGGTCGCCGAGGCGGCGGATGTCGGCGCGCAGGGCTCCGTTGTCGCCGGAGGTGGCCTGGGCGGTTCCGGGGGTGGCGGTCTCGGCGGGGGTGTTGTCGGCACTGCTCACAGGTGCGGCTCCTTGCAAGGGATGGTGCAGTCATTGAGCACGTCTGGGCGGGGTGCGGACCGCGCTGTCCGGCGTCCCCAGGATAGGTCTGCCCGTCGTCCTGGAATCACACCGTCCGCAGGATGGGCATCCGGTGCGGAGGGCCGGGGGTGGGGCCTGTCACGGCCTTGCCGGGGGTGGTGTCGCTGCCATACTTACGAGACCGTAGGTTACGGTCCCGTAGGCCGTAGCCGTGCCCCCGAGCCCCCGACGAGGGACACCACATGACCGCTGGTCCGAAAGCCGTGGAAGAGTCACCGATGCCGCTCGACACTCCCGCTGGTTCTTCTGCCGCCTCCGCTCCGCCGTCCGCGACGCTGGGCGGTGAGCAGCGCAGGTCGCTGGAACAGATCTCCCTGTTGTTGTTCATCACCGTGCCGTTCCTGGCCTTGGTCGCGGCGGTGCCGCTGGCCTGGGGCTGGGGCGTGAGCTGGCTGGATCTCGGGCTGATGACGGCGATGTACTTCATCGGTTGTCACGGCATCACGATCGGTTTCCACCGTTACTTCACGCACGGTGCGTTCAAGGCGAGGCGTCCGTTGCGGATCGTGCTCGCGATCATGGGGTCGATGGCGGTGGAGGGGCCGCTGGTCCGCTGGGTCGCCGATCACCGCAAGCACCACAAGTTCTCCGATGCGGACGGTGATCCGCATTCGCCGTGGCGGTACGGGGAGACGATCCCGGCGCTGATGAAGGGCCTGTGGTGGGCGCACATCGGCTGGATGTTCGACGAGGAGCAGACGTCGCAGCAGAAGTACGCGCCCGACCTGGTCAACGATCCGGCGATCCGTGCGGTCTCTCGCCAGTTCGTGCTGTGGACGGCGGTGTCGCTGCTGATTCCGCCGCTGGTCGGCGGGGTGGTGACGTGGTCCTGGCAGGGTGCGCTGACCGCGTTCTTCTGGGGTTCCCTGGTGCGGGTGGCGCTGCTGCATCACGTCACGTGGTCGATCAACTCCATCTGTCACGCGGTGGGCAAGCGCCCGTTCAAGTCCCGGGACCGGTCCGGCAATGTGTGGTGGCTGGCGGTGCTCTCCTGTGGCGAGTCCTGGCACAACCTGCACCATGCCGATCCGACCTGTGCCCGGCACGGGGTCATGAAGGGCCAGGTGGATTCCAGCGCCCGGCTGATCCGCTGGTTCGAGCTGGCCGGCTGGGCGCATGACGTGCGGTGGCCGACCGCGGCGCGGATCGACGCCCGGCGCAAGGACGGCTCCCGAGGCGAGGGGAAGGCCCCGCTGGGGGCATGATTGACGGGTGGCGATCGACAGCAGCGCGAACA
This sequence comes from Streptomyces sp. NPDC058000, assembly GCF_042886435.1. Lineage (NCBI taxonomy): Bacteria > Bacillati > Actinomycetota > Actinomycetes > Kitasatosporales > Streptomycetaceae > Streptomyces > Streptomyces sp. NPDC058000. The sequence continues at coordinate 30,563 of NZ_JBHVQS010000058.1, read as the reverse complement.
ACGGCAGTAAGGGAAAGTCCTCCGGGTCCTCCGGGTCTCCGTCTTCGGGGGGCCGGCGGGCCCGTCGGGTGCGGATGACCGGTGCGGAGCGCCGTGAGCAGTTGCTGGACATCGGCCGCACGTTGTTCGCCGAGCGTGGTTACGAGGGCACGTCGGTGGAGGAGATCGCGGCGAAGGCCGGGGTCTCCAAGCCGGTGGTCTACGAGCACTTCGGCGGCAAGGAGGGGCTGTACGCGGTGGTCGTGGACCGCGAGATGCGGCAGCTGCTGGACATGGTGACCGGTGCGCTGACCGCCGGCCATCCGCGGGAGCTCCTCGAACAGGCGGCGTTCGCGCTGCTCGACTACATCGAGACGTTCACGGACGGTTTCCGGATCCTCGTCCGTGATTCGCCGGTCGCCCAGTCGACCGGCACCTTCGCGTCGCTGATCAGCGATATCGCCACGCAGGTCGAGGACATCCTCGGCCTGGAGTTCAAGGCCCGTGGCTTCGATCCGAAGCTGGCGCCGCTGTATGCCCAGGCCCTGGTCGGCATGGTGGCGCTGACCGGCCAGTGGTGGGTCGACGCCCGCAGGCCGAAGAAGGCGGAGGTGGCGGCGCATCTGGTGAACCTGGCGTGGCACGGGCTGGGGAATCTGGAGGCCAAGCCGCGGCTGATAGGCCACCGGAAGAACTGAGCGGAGGCGCCGGGGGGAGCCCCTGGTGGGCGGCCCGCGCCGCCCACCAGGGGCTTCTGTGTGGTGCGCCATGGTGGTCTGCCCCCGCGGGTGGCGGTGGGTGGGTGAGGGCGGCAGTGGCCGGTCGGAGCGCGCCGCCGCCACTGCCGTCGCGGGCCCGTGGTGGGCTCAGTACGGGGGACGGTCTCCCCGGCTGCCGCTGCGCGAGCCGTCCCGGTGGTGGGCGTCCTCGTCCTCGTCGCCGTTGTGCCGGAGGGTCTGGCGCTGTTCCCTGGTCGGTGCAGGAACGGCGGGATTCTGACGGGCCGTCAGGGCCGCGTGGTCGTGGCGGCATCGTAGGCATGGCGATCCATCCCCGGCGCCTGGTCCGACCCTCAGGATTCGGCCGCAATCGGCGGGCTGTGGCGGGGTACTTGGCGGATGCGCGGGTACCCGGGCGCGGGCGTGCGGGACCTCGGCGCGGAACGGGGCGGTGCGGCGAGCGGGGGCGGCGCGGCAGCCCGCGCCGGCCTCGAACCAGCAGCCTTCTCCTGCCTCCCCAGGCCGGCGGCGAGCTGGATGTGGTCGAGGCCGGTGCTCATCGCGGAGCGCCCGGGGTCAGACGGTGGGTTTCTGGGCTACCACGAAGATGCGGCGGAACGGGAAGACCGTGCCGTGGCGGCCGGTCGGGTAGGCGCGGCGGAGGGCGTCGCGGTATTCGGCGAGGAAGGCGTTGGTGGCCTCCGGGTCGTCTTCGAGGGCGGTGAGAACGGGGCGCAGGGCCGTGCCCTTGACCCAGTCGAGGACCGGGTCGTCGCCCTGGAGGAGCTGGACGTAGGTGGTTTCCCAGGCATCGGTGGTGCAGCCGAGGTCGGTGAGGCGTACCAGGTAGTCGGCGGGGTCGAGGATGTGGACGAAGCGGCGGCCGTGGGAGTCGAAGCGGTGGCGCCATTGCGGGGAGTCGCACAGCTCGCCGAGGAGGGCGTGGCTGGGCGAGGTGAAGTTGCCGGGGACCTGGAAGGCGAAGGTGCCGCCGGGGGTGAGGGCGTCGATCCAGCGGGGGAACGAGTCCGGGTGGTTGGGAACCCATTGCAGAGCCGCGTTGGAGACGATCAGGTCGTAGGGCTCTTCGGGGGTCCAGTCGGCGGCGTCGGCGGGGGCGAAGTCGAGGTGGCCGCCGCCGGGGGTGGGGCCGGCGTGGGACTCGGCCTCCTTGAGCATTTCGGGGGAGTTGTCGAAGCCGGTGATGTGCGCGTCCGGCCAGCGGTCGGCGAGTTGGACGGTGACGTTGCCGGGGCCGCAGCCGAGGTCGGCGATGCGGGCGGGGCGGTCGGGGCGGGGCAGTTGCGGTATCCGGGCGAGGAGGTCGTGGAAGGGGCGGGTTCGGTGGCCGGTGTGGTGGAGGTACTGCTGGGGATCCCAGGTTGGCGCGTCGTGCATGTTCGATAACCCCTTTGCTGGTGCAGGGCCGGCACGGTTCTGTTGTGGAGCCTGGCGAACGGTCTCCGATCGAGTTCTGGCCATCTCGGGCGGATTCCCTGCTGCGCCCACGATGCCCAGTAGTCCAGGAAAATATATCTCGACATCAAGAAGCTCGCCATCAAGAGACTTTATATCGACAGACCCTTTACACTGATCGCCATGGAGGACGAGGTCGATCGACTGGTCGCAGCATGGCGCCGCGAGCGCCCGGACCTCGACGTGGAGCCGCTTGAGGTCCTCAGCCGCGTCTCCCGGCTGGCCAGACACCTCGACCGAGCCCGCCGCCTCGCGTTCTCCGAGGTGGGTCTGGAGCCCTGGGAGTTCGACGTACTGACCGCGCTGCGGCGCGCCGGCGCGCCCTACCAGCTCTCCCCCGGCGCACTGCTGACGCAGACCCTGGTCACCTCCGGCACGATGACCAACCGCATCGACCGGCTCGCCAAGAAGGAGTTGGTGGAGCGGCTGCCGGACCCCAGCGACCGGCGCGGGGTGCTGGTCCGGCTGACCGCCAAGGGCCGCGACAAGGCCGATGAATCGCTGGCCGGGCTGCTGACGCAGGAGCGCGCCATCCTCGCCGAGCTGTCGCGGCAACAGCGCCACGAATTGGCCGGTCTGCTGCGTCGACTGACCGGACCGTTTGACAACGTGCCGGGTTAGGCCCATACGGCGGTGCCGCCGGTGTGGTCTTGCCGGGCCGCCCCGGGGTGGGCTTGGATCACCGCATGAGCCAGCAGGAGACCGGAGGGACGGGTTCGGTGCCCGTAGGGCCGTACGGCAGCGGGGGCAGGCGCGGGCGGCGGTTTTCGGGGCGGACGGTGCTGGTGACCGGGGCCGCCGGGGGCATCGGCGCGGCGACCGCGGACCGGTTGGCGTCCGAGGGGGCCGCGGTGCTGCTGCTGGACGTCGACGACGCCCGCGGGGAGCGCACCGCGCGGCGGATCCGGGCGGCCGGCGGACGGGCCTCGTACGAGCACTGCGACGTGGCCGGTGAGGACGACTGGCGGCGGGCCGTCGCGGCGGCGCACACCCGATACGGGCCGGTGGACGGGCTGGTCAGCAATGCGTACCTGCCGCACATGGCACCGGCCGACCAGACGTCGCCGGCCCAGTGGGACCGGCAGCTGGCGGTGAATCTGACCGGGGCGTTCCTGGGCGTGCGGGCGGTCCTCGCGGACCTGCGGGCGCGGGGTGGCGCGGTGGTGCTGACGTCGTCGGTGCATGCGCTGGTGGGGTTGCCGGGGCGGCCGGCGTATGCGGCGTCCAAGGCGGGACTGACCGGGCTGGGGCGGCAGTTGGCGGTGGAGTACGGGCCCGAGGTGCGGGTGAACTGCGTGCTGCCGGGGCCGGTGCTGACCGGGGCGTGGGAGGGCATCGGCGAGGAACAGCGGCGGGCGAGCGCGGCGGAGACCGCGGCGCGGCGGCTGGGCCGGCCCGAGGAGGTGGCGGCCGCCATCGCGTTCCTGCTGTCCGGTGAGGCGTCGTTCGTGACGGGGGCCAGCCTGGTGGTGGACGGCGGATGGAGCGTGTACAAGAACTCCTCGTGAGGCACACCTCTGGTGGGGCGACGCTCCGGGAGCGGTCGCGGCGGGGGCGGTGCCCGTGCTGTGGCGCCGGGTGCTGTCCCTAGGGTCTGTCCGGCCCTGATCCACCGGACAGGCCCCAGCTGCGCGGCGTCTTTCATCCCGTATGCGAGCCAGGGGGTCCGATGGGCATCCGATTCGGCGGCGACTACAACCCCGAGCAGTGGCCGGAGGAGGTGTGGGCCGAGGACCTGGAGTTGATGAAGGCGGCGCACGTCTCCATGGTCACGGCCGGGATCTTCTCCTGGGCGAAGGTCGAACCCCGGCCGGGGGAATGGGACTTCGGGTGGTTCGACCGGGTGATGGACGGGTTGGCGGGGGCCGGGATCGAGGTGTGTCTGGCGACGATGACGGCGTCGCCGCCGCCGTGGTTGAGCCGTGCGCACCCGGAGATCCTGCCGGAGGGGCCGGACGGGCAGCGTCGTTGGCCGGGTGGGCGGCAGCACTTCTGCCCGTCCAGTGAGGTGTTCCGGGCGCACGCCGTGCGGCTGGTGGAGCAGGTGGCGACCCGGTACGCGGGCCATCCGGCGTTGGCGATGTGGCACGTGGGCAATGAGTACGGGTGCCACACCCGGCAGTGCTTCTGCGCGGTGTCGGCGGAGGACTTCCGGCGGTGGTTGAAGGAGCGGTACGGAAGTGTGGCGGCGCTCAACGACGCCTGGTCGACGTCGTTCTGGTCGCAGGCGTACGGGGATTTCGCGGAGGTGCTGCCGCCGCGGACCGCGCCGACGTTCGCCAATCCGGCGCAGCAGTTGGACTATCTGCGGTTCAGTGACGCGGCGCTGCGGGCGTGCTATCTGGCGGAGCGGGCGGTGCTCGCGCGGCTGACGCCGGGGGTGCCGGTGACCACCAATCTGATGCCGCAGCACAAGCCGGTGGACGCGTTCGGTTGGGCGCCGTCGATGGATGTGATGGCGCTGGACTTCTACCAGGATCCGCAGGTGCCGGACGACCACGTCCGGGCGGGCTACGTCTTCGACCTGATGCGGTCGGCGCGGGACGGGCAGCCGTGGCTGCTGCTGGAGCAGGCGCCGGGTGCGGTCAACTGGCGGCCGCGCAACGGGCCCAAGCCGCCCGGGGCAATGCGGTTGTGGAGCTGGCAGGCGGTGGCGCAGGGCGCGGACGCGGTGCTGTTCTTCCAGTGGCGGCAGTCGTTGGGCGGGGCGGAGAAGTTCCACTCGGCGATGGTGCCGCACGGGGGGACGGACACCCGGATCTTCCGTGAGGTGTGTGCGCTGGGGCGGGAGTTGGCGGCGGTGCCCGGGATCGAGGGGGCCCGGTCGCGGGCGTCGGTGGCGCTGGTGGCGGACTGGCCGAGCTGGTGGGCCCTGGAGCTGGATTCCCGTCCGTCCACGGCGCTGGACCACGCGCGGATCGCGTTGGCGCACTACCGGCCGCTGTTCGAGGCGGGGGTGGCGTGTGACGTGGTGCCGCCGGGGCGGGAGTTGTCGGGGTACCGGATGGTGGTGGTGCCGAACCTGTACCTGCTGACGGAGCGGGACGCGGCGCGGCTGGCGGCGTACGTGCGGGGCGGTGGGCGGCTGGTGGTGTCGTTCTTCTCGGGGATCGTCGACGCCTGCGACCGGGTGCATCCGGGGGGTTATCCAGGGCCGTTGCGGGAGCTGCTGGGGCTGCGGGTGGCGGAGTTCTGGCCGTTGGCCGAGGGGCGGTCGGTGGCGGTGGGCGGTGGGGGTACCGCCCCGGGCATGGGGGTCCCCCCGCTCGAACGAAGTCGGGAGTGGGGGAAGGGCCGGGAGCCGGGGGGAGCGTACGAGGGGCGGGCGGACCTGTGGTCGGAGGAGATCGTGGTGCAGGGGGCGGAGGTGGTGGCGCGGTTCCTCGACGGTGAGCTGGCCGGGCAGCCTGCGGTGACCCGGCACGACTACGGGCGGGGCACGGCGTGGTACGTGGGCACCCGGCTGGAACCGGCGTTGCTGCGGGCCCTGTTGGACGACGTGCGGGCGGTGGCGGGCGTGGCGCCGGTGGTGCCGGGGCTGCCGGCGGGGGTGCAGGCGGCGGTGCGGGAGGGCGCCGGGGGCCGGTACCTGTTCCTGCTCAACCACGGGGGTCGGGCGGTGCAGGTGGCGTTGCCGGAGCCGATGCGGGACGCGCTGGCGCCCCGGGCGGCGGCGGTGACGCGGGTGGGGCTGGCCGCCCGGGGCGTGGCGGTGCTGACCGGTCCGGGACGGGAGGGCGGTGGGGGCGCCGCGGGGTGATCCGTCCGGGTGTCGGGCCGGGGTGTCGGGCCGGCCCGAAGGTCAGGGCCGGAGGTCAGGGCACGGTGAGCGGTCCGGCGGTGGCCGGTTCGAGTTCGGCGGGGCCGACGCCGGCCCGGCGGGCCAGGGCGACGGCGGCGAGGGTGGAGTGCACGCCCAGTTTGCCGAGCACGTTCTGCATGTGGGTGCGGACCGTGTGCGGGGAGAGGAAGAGCCGCTCGGCGACCGCCTTGCGGCCCAGGCCGGCGACCATGCAGCGCAGCACCTCGCGTTCGCGCGGGGTCAGGGACTCGACCAGGCGTTCGCTTTCGGTGCGGTGCTTGCGGGCCGCGGTCAGTTCCCTCAGAACGCCGGTGAGCAGGGCGGGCGGCAGGTGCGTCTCGTCGCGGAGGACGCCGCGGATGACGGCCAGCAGCCGGGAGAGTGAGGAGTCCTTGGCGACCCAGCCGGAGGCGCCGGCCTGGAGCGCTGCGGCGGCGCGGCGCGGGTCGTCACGGTCGGCGAGGACCACCGTCCGCAGGTACGGGTGGCTGGTGCGCAGGCCGGAGACGAGCGCGATGCCGTCCAGTGGGCAGCCGCGGGGCGGGCCTTCGCGGGGTGTGCCGTCGCGGGCGGACCCTTGGGGCGGCACGGCGAGGAGCGGTGCGGCCAGGTCGGCGTCGGCCAGCAGGACGTCGAAGCGGCGGCCGTCGGCGGCGGCCCGGTCGAGTGTCCGCAGGGCTGCCGGGGCGCTGCCCGCCGCGGCGACGTCCACGTCCACTTCCGCGGCCAGTGCGGCCGCCAGGGATTCGGCGAAGATGCGGTGGTCGTCGACCACCAGAACCCGGATTCGTTGCACAGAGACCCCCTGTCTCGGTGAACGGACCATAGCGGGCACGGCGCCCGGATTGAAGATCGCCTCGGCCGCGCGGCGGACGCCGCGGGTCGGTGGCCACCCGCCCCGGACGCGGTACCCGAACGGTCTCGCCCCCTGATCGGCGCCGGCCCCCACCGGCGCTGGTGACAGCGTACGGACGGGGTGCGTCGGGGGAAGGTGATTGACGAAAGTGGCCGGGGAACGGGGTGGCTGCGCGAAGACCCGCTAGGGCCTACGGCTCCAGGCGGTGGGCGCCGGGGCCGGGGACGGCCGGGAAGATCCGCGGTGGGGTGTGTCCGGCGGTGGCGAACGCGGTGTGCAGGGCGTGGGTGACGGTGGGTGCGGCGTCCGCTTCGACGAGGACGAGTGCCGAGCCGCCGAAACCGCCGCCGGTCATGCGGGCGCCGAGGGCGCCGGCGGCGTTGGCGGTGTCGACGGCGAGGTCGAGTTCCGGGCAGGAGATCTTGAAGTCGTCGCGGAGCGAGGCGTGTCCGGCGGTGAGCAGGGGGCCGATGGCACGGGGGTGGCCGGCGTCGAGGTGCGCGACGGTCTGTTCGACGCGGTGGTTCTCGGTGACGATGTGGCGGACGAGGGCTTGCACGACCGGGTCGTTCGCCAACGCGTCCAGGGCCTCGGGCAGATGCGCGTACGGGATGTCACGCAGCGCGTGCACGCCGAGCGCCCGCGCGCCACGTTCGCATCCGGCGCGTCGCTCAGCGTATGCGCCGTCGCCGAGTTGGTGGCGGACGCGGGTGTCGACGACGAGGAGGCGGAGTCCTTCCGCGGCCAAATCGAACGGGACGTGGCGGCGGGTGAGGTCGCGGGTGTCGAGGAAGAGGGCGTGGCCGGCGGTGCAGCAGGCGGCGGCGGTCTGGTCCATGATTCCGCAGGGCACGCCGACGTAGGCGTTCTCGGCGCGTTGGGCGAGGCGGGCCACCTCCTCGCGGGGCAGGCCGAGGCCGTAGAGGTCGTCGAGGGCGAGGGCGGTGGCGACTTCCAGGGCGGCCGAGGAGGACAGGCCGGCGCCGAGCGGGACGGTGCTGGTGTAGTGCAGGTCGGCGCCGCCGATCGGGAGGCCGGCTTCCCGCATCGCCCAGACCACGCCGGCGGGGTAGGCGGCCCAGCCCGCCCCGGTGGCCGGCGGGTGGAGGTCGTCGGTGTGGAGTTCGACGATGCCGCCGGTGGCGCCGGCGGAGTGCAGCCGCAGCACCCCGTCGGTGCGGGGGGCTGCGGCGGCGATGGTGGTGTGCGGGAGGGCCAGGGGCATCACGAAGCCGTCGTTGTAGTCGGTGTGTTCACCGATGAGGTTGACCCGGCCGGGGGCTGCCCAGGTGCCGGTGGGCTCCGCCCCGTACACCGTGTGGAAGGCCGCCGCCGTTCGGCGTGCGCCGTGCTCCGTGTCTGTCACGCAGGTTCCTTCGTCGTCTCTCCCGGGGCTCCGCCCCGGCCCCCGGTCCGGGGCGCCGGACGGGTGGGAAATTGCCGGGCCCGGTCTCAAACGCCGGACGGGCCGGGGTTCTCCGGGCCGGTGGTGGCCCGGGTGAACGCCCAGGCGTCGGCGACGATGCCGGCCAGGTCGGTGCGGGTGGGGCGCCAGCCGAGCCGGTCGGCGGCGGTGCGTGCGGAGGCGACCAGGACGGCGGGGTCGCCGTCGCGGCGCGGGGCGGTCACCTCGGGGATGGGGTGGCCGGTGACCTTGCGGACGGTCTCGATGACCTCGCGGACGGAGAAGCCGTTGCCGTTGCCGAGGTTGCAGATGAGGTGTTCGCCGGGGCGGGCGGCGGCCAGGGCCAGCAGATGGGCCTCGGCCAGGTCCGCGACGTGGAGGTAGTCGCGGACGCAGGTGCCGTCGGGGGTCGGGTAGTCGTCGCCGTAGACGGAGATGGCGTCGCGTCGGCCCTGGGCGACCTGGAGGACGAGCGGGATCAGGTGCGACTCGGGGTCGTGGCGTTCGCCGTACTTGCCGTACGCGCCGGCGACGTTGAAGTAGCGCAGCGACACCGCGGCCAGGCCGTGCGCGGCCGCCTCGCCGGTGATCATGTGGTCGACGGCGAGTTTGGTCGCGCCGTAGGGGGAGGTGGGGGCGGTCGGGTCGGTCTCGGTGATGGGGGTGTTGACCGGTTCGCCGTAGGTGGCGGCGGTGGAGGAGAAGACGAGCGTGCGCACGCCCGCCGTGCGCATCGCGGCGAGCAGTTCCATGGTGCCGCCGACGTTGTTGGTCCAGTACTTCTCCGGCTGCTGGACGGACTCGCCGACCTGCGAGAACGCCGCGAAGTGCAGGACCGCGTCGTACGAAGCGTCCAGCCACTGGTGCGCATCGCGGAGGTCGCCCTCGATGAACGCCGCCCCGGCGGGCACGGCCTCACGGAAGCCGGTGGAGAGGTTGTCGAGGACCGTGACGGTGTGGCCGGCCTCCAGCAGGTGCTGGGCCACCACGCTGCCCACGTAGCCCGCCCCGCCGGTCACCAGGTAATTGCTCATGGCTTGCTCGCTACCTCTCGCAGTCGGTCGGCCGCAGCCTCCGGCGGCACGTCGTTGATGAACACGTTCATGCCGGACTCGGAACCCGCGAGGAACTTCAGCTTGCCGGGAGTCCTGCGGACGGTGAAAAGCTCAAGGTGGAGCGCGAACTCGGCACGGTCCGCGACGTGTACGGGCGCCTGGTGCCAGGCGGAGATGTACGGCGTCGGGGGCGCTTGCGGGCCGAAGAGCCGGTCGAACCGTCGCAAGACTTCCAGGTAGATCTGTGGGAATTCTGTGCGGGCCGGCTCGTCGAGGGCGAGCAGGTCGGGGACCCGCCGCTTGGGGTAGAGGTGCACCTCGTAGGGCCAGTGGGCGGCGTAGGGGACGAAGGCGACCCAGTGGGTGCCGTCGAGGACGATGCGGCGGCCGTCGGTGCGTTCGCGGGCGACGACGTCGTCGAAGAGGTTGCGGCCGGTGGTCTCGCGGTGGGCGGCGAGGGAGGCCAGCATCCGTTCGGTGCGGGGGGTGACGAAGGGGTACCCGTAGATCTGGCCGTGCGGGTGGCCGAGGGTGACGCCGATCTCGGCGCCGCGGTTCTCGAAGCAGAAGACCTGGGCCACGCCGGGGAGTTGGGAGAGCGCGGCGGTGCGGTCGGTCCAGGCGTCGAGGACCAGGGCGGCCTGTTCCTCGGTGAGGTCGGCGAACGAGGCGTCGTGGTCGGGGGTGAAACAGACCACTTCGCAGCGGCCGTGCTCGCCGGCCAGGGAGGGGAAGCGGTTCTCGAAGACGACGACGTCGTAGCCGTCGGCGGGGATCTCGGTGTGCCGGCCGGCGCGGGAGGGGCACAGCGGGCAGGCGTCGACCGCGGGGTGGTAGGGGCGGCCCTGGCGGTGCGAGGCGATGGCGACGGCGTCGCCGAGGAGGGGGTCGGTGCGGATCTCGGAGGTGGTGGCGACCGGGTCCAGGGGGCGGGGGTCGACGGCGGTGCGGACGGTGTCGTCGGACGCGTCGTAGTAGAGCAGCTCCCGGCCGTCCGCGAGCCGGGTCGTCGTCTTCTTCACCGGGAGCTCCTCACCGTGGCGGGCACGCCACCCAAACACAAACACACACAATGAAGCACAACCCAACAAAGACGTCAACGCACAGCCAGGCCGCCCCACTTGCGCACCCATAACGGCCATAACGGATAAATCTCCGCACGAACGACGACCATCGCCCATGATCCAACAACTGAAACGCACAAAACTATTCAGTTTTCGGTCGAGCGTGCGTACGTTTTTGTGCGTTCGCTTCGCGCACACCGCCGTGCTCCCCGAAAAGAGTCCACCATGATCACTCTGGCCGACGGGCTACGACTCCCGACCAACGGGCTCGACTACACGATCCTGGCCATCTACTTCGTCGTCGTCCTCGGCATCGGCTTCGCCGCCAGGCGCAGCGTGAAGACGAGCCTGGACTTCTTCCTCTCCGGGCGGTCACTGCCCGCCTGGGTCACCGGCCTCGCCTTCGTCGCCGCCAACCTCGGCGCCACCGAGATCCTCGGAATGGCGGCGACCGGCGCGCAGTACGGCGTCGCGGTCGTCCACTGGTACTGGATCGGCGCCATCCCGGCCATGGTCTTCCTCGGCCTGGTCATGATGCCCTTCTACTACCGCTCGAAGGTCCGCTCCGTACCGGAGTTCCTGCTCCAGCGCTTCGACAGGTCCGCGCACCTGCTCAGCTCGGTGCTGTTCGCCTTCGCCGCCGTCCTGATCGCGGGCGTGAACCTCTACGCCCTGTCGATCGTCGTCGAGGCGCTGCTCGGCTGGCCGCAGTGGGTGGCCATCGTCGTCGCCGGGCTCTTCGTCCTCGCGTACATCACCATCGGCGGGCTCTCCTCGGCGATCTACAACGAAGTGCTCCAGTTCTTCGTGATCCTCGCCGCGCTCATCCCGCTGGTCATCCTCGGCCTCAAGCGGGTCGGCGGCTGGGGCGGCCTGAGCCACTCGCTCACGTCGTCGCACGGCGACAACTTCCTTACGGCCTGGGGCGGTACGGGCATCGGCCAGGCCAACCCGCTGGGCGCCAACTGGCTGACGATCATCCTCGGCCTGGGCTTCGTACTCTCCTTCGGCTACTGGACCACCAACTTCGCCGAGGTGCAGCGCGCCCTGTCCGCGAAGAACCTCTCCGCCGCCCAGCGCACCCCCCTCATCGCCGCCTTCCCGAAGATGTTCATCGTCTTCCTGGTGATGATCCCGGGCCTGGTCGCCGCCGTCCTCGTCCCGAAGATCGGCACCCCCGGCGGCCTCCAGTACAACGACGCGATCCCCTACCTCATGCAGGAACTGCTGCCCAACGGCGTCCTGGGCATCGCCGTCACCGGCCTCCTCGCCGCCTTCATGGCCGGCATGGCCGCCAACGTCTCGTCCTTCAACACCGTGTTCACGTACGACATCTGGGCCAAGTACGTGAAGACGGACCGGCCCGACGGCTACTACCTGCGCTTCGGCCGGCTGATCACCGCGATCGGCGTGCTGGCCTCGATCGGCACCGCGTTCATCGCCTCGTCGTTCTCCAACATCATGGGCTACCTCCAGACCCTGTTCTCCTTCTTCAACGTGCCGATGTTCGTGGTCTTCATCATCGGCATGTTCTGGAAGCGGGCGTCGATGAAGTCCGGTGTCTGGGGCCTGCTCGCCGGCACCACCGCCGCGATGGTCAACTACTTCTGGATCTACAAGCAGGGCATCATCGCCATCCCCACCGACCAGGGCGCCAACTTCGTCTCCGCGATCGTCGGCTTCGTCGCGGGCGCGCTGGTCATGGTCGTCGTCACGCTCTTCACCGAGCCCAAGCCGCAGGCCGAGCTGGCCGGGCTGGTCTACGGCACCACTGCACCGGGCCTGGAAGAGCCGCCCGCCGAGGGCGACGGCGCCTGGTACCGCAAGCCCGCGCTGCTCGGCTGGGGCGCCCTCGCCCTCGCCGCGCTGTGCTACCTGCCCTACTCGCTCTGACCGGAGACCCCGCCATGTCTGAACTGCAACACGAAGTCGGCGAGTTGGAGCGCAAGTCGGCCACCGCCGCCCGACTCTTCGACATCCGCCGGATCATCGGCGGCCTGTTCGTCGTCTACGGCGTGATCGTCACCATCGCCGGGCTCACCGCCTCCGACGCCGACCTGAAGAAGGCCCAGGACATCAACATCAACCTGTGGACGGGCCTGGGCATGCTCGCGCTCGGCCTGTTCTTCCTGGTCTGGCTGAAGCTACGGCCCACCGTCCCGCCGTCCACGGCGGAACTCCAGGACCACCAGGAACCCCAGCAGCCTCAGGAGGGACGCGGCGGGGACGCGGACTGACCCCGCTGGACCCGCTCCAGCAGACCGGTGCGGGCGGCCAGCGCGGCCGCCTCCAACCGGGAGCCCACCTCCAGCTTCATCAGCACCCGCTGGACGTGGGTGCGGGCGGTGCTCGGCGCGATGTCCATGCCCGCCGCGATCACCCGGGTGTCCTCGCCCTCCGCGACCCGGATCAGCACCTCGACCTCGCGCGGGGTGAGCAGTTGGAGCAGCCGCACCCCCTCGTCGTCGGGCTGGGCGGCGGGGTGCAGCAGCTCCTCGAACGCCTGCTGGAGCAGTTGCGGGGCGACCGCCGCCTCGCCCGCCCGGGCCTTGATCATGGCCCGCTCGACGCCCTCGATGCGCTCGTCGTTACGTACGTAGCCGGAGGCGCCGGCGGCGAACGCGGCGGCGATCCCGCGCGGGCTGGGCACCGGCCCGAGCACCACCACCGCGACCTGCGGCCGCTCCTTCTTGATCCGGACGACCGGGTCGAACGCCCCCGGCTCGGCGGGCCCCGCGGTGCCCAGCAGGCACACCTCCGGCGCCCGGCTCACCACCAGGTCCGCGGCCCCGGCACTGGGCGCGGCGGCCGCCAGGACCCGGTGTCCGCGCAGCTTCAGGGCCGAGGCGAGCGCCTCGGCGAGCAGACGGTGATCGTCGACCACCATGAGCCGCACGCCCATCGAGCGGACCCCCTCAACTCCCCGACTGCCCCGTCTCGCTGTGTGTTCCGGGAAGGTACACGCTCGGCTGCCGATGCGCGCCCCTTAGCGTGGAGAAGACCACCGGAACGCGGGAATCAAGACCAATCGGGGCCGATAGCCGCCCCTGCCGCCGGACACCCGGACGGCCGTCCGGCGGCCCTCCGCAGGGCCGCCGGGGGCGGGCTCACGCGTCCTCGGCCAGCTCCAGCCAGCGCATCTCCAACTCCTCGCGCTGCGCGGCCAGTTCCCGCAGTTCGGCGTCGAGCCCGGCGATCTTCTCGAAGTCGGTGGCGTGCTCGGCCATCTGCGCGTGCAGCTTCGCCTCCTTCTCCCCGACCTTGTCCAGCTGCCGCTCGATCCGCTGGAGCTCCTTCTGCGCCGCGCGGTTGACGGCGGCCGGCTTCTTCGGGGCCGCGGCAGCCGCCTGGACGGGCGCAGGCGTCGCCGCCTCGATCACCTTCTGGCGGCGCTCCAGGTACTCGTCCAGACCGCGCGGCAGCATCCGCAGCGCCGCGTCACCCAGCAGCGCGAACACCCGGTCCGTCGTCCGCTCCACGAAGTACCGGTCGTGGCTGATGACGATCATCGAGCCGGGCCAGCCGTCGAGCAGGTCCTCCAGCTGCGTCAGCGTCTCGATGTCGAGGTCGTTCGTCGGCTCGTCCAGGAACAGGACGTTCGGCTCGTCCATCAGCAGCCGCAGGATCTGCAACCGCCGCCGCTCACCACCGGACAGGTCCCCCACCGGCGTCCACTGCTTCTCCTTCGTGAAGCCGAACTTCTCGCACAGCTGCCCCGCCGTCATCTCCCGGCCCTTGCCGAGATCGACCCGGTCGCGGATCTGCTGAACGGCCTCCAACACCCGCAGTGCGGGGTTGAGTTCGACAACCTCCTGCGAGAGGTACGCCAGCTTCACGGTCTTGCCGACCACGACCTTGCCGGCCGCCGGCTGCTGCTCGCCCCCGCTACGGGCGGCCGCCTCCAACGTCCGCAGCAGCGAGGTCTTGCCCGCGCCGTTGACGCCGACCAGACCGATCCGGTCGCCGGGGCCGAGCTGCCAGGTCAGGTGCTTGAGCAGCACCTTCGGCCCGGCCTGGACCGTGACACCCTCCAGCTCGAAGACCGTCTTCCCCAGCCGCGAGCTGGCGAACTTCATCAGCTCACTCTGGTCCCGCGGCGGCGGCACGTCCGCGATGAGCTCGTTGGCCGCCTCGATCCGGAACCGCGGCTTACTGGTACGGGCGGGCGCACCGCGCCGCAGCCACGCCAGTTCCTTACGCATCAGGTTCTGCCGCTTGACCTCCTCGGTGGCGGCGATCCGCTCCCGCTCGGCCCGCGCGAAGACGTAGTCCGAGTAGCCGCCCTCGTACTCGTGCACCGCGCCGCGCTGCACGTCCCACATCCGCGTCGCCACCTGGTCCAGGAACCACCGGTCGTGGGTGACGACCACCAGCGCCGACCGGCGGGCGGCCAGGTGCCGGGCCAGCCACGAGATCCCCTCCACATCGAGGTGGTTGGTCGGCTCGTCCAGCACGATCAGGTCCTGCTCGGCGATCAGCAGCTTGGCCAGCGCGATCCGCCGCCGCTCACCACCCGACAGCGGCCCGATGACGGTGTCCAGCCCGGCGGTGAAGCCCGGCATGTGCAGATCCCCGAACAGCCCGGTCAGCACGTCCCGGATCTTGGCGTTCCCCGCCCACTCGTGATCGGCGAGATCACCGATCACCTCGTGCCGGATGGTGGCGGCCGGATCCAGCGAATCGTGCTGGGTCAGCACACCCAACCGCAGGTCACCGGCGTGCGTGACCCGCCCGGTGTCGGCGGTCTCCAGCTTGGCGAGGATCCGGATCAGCGTGGTCTTGCCGTCGCCGTTCCGACCCACGACGCCGATCCGGTCGCCCTCATTGACACCGAGGGAGACACCGTCGAGCAGCGCACGGGTCCCGTACACCTTGTCGACGGCTTCCAGATTGACCAGGTTGGCTGCCATTCCACTCCTCGCTACGGCCCGCGCGACGCGTCGTCGCACTCAATCCGACCACCCCCAAGAGTCGCACGGCCGGGCGCGCCCACAGAAACGCCCAGGATGCGTATCCGAGCCGCTACTCTCCGCTCATGACAAGTTGGTCGTACACGGATTGCGGGCTCTCGACGGACGCACTACAGATCCGAAGCGTCGAGGTGTCCCCGGACCCCCCGGAAACACGCAATCAGACAGTGATCACCCTCAAGGGAACCGTCCAGGAGGTGATCGAAGAGGGCGCCTACGTGGACGTCGTGGTCAAGCTCGGCCTGATCAAGCTCATCCAGAAGCGATACGACCTGCATGAAGAGCTACGTCAGGGTGGGGCCTTCGCCCTGGTCACTCCGGCACACACCAGCCCCATCCCCAAAGGCGACATCGAACTGCGCTTCACGCCGCCGCTGCCCGGTCCCACCCCGCAGGCGAAGTTCTCCGTGGCGCTCCGTGCCTACACCGCCGGCGACGAAGACCTGGCCTGCCTGGACATCAAGCTCGACTACATGAAGACCCCGTCCTGACCCCGGAGGGCGAAACCCACCAGGTTCCGCCCTCCCACCTCGCCTCAGCGACGACGATCGGACGTGTCCGCCAGGAAGGCGGACCAGGCAGCGGCCGAAAAGACCAGCGCCGGACCGTGCGGATCCTTGCTGTCCCGGACGGGGACGATCCCGGGGAGGCCGTCGGCTACCTCGACGCAGTTACCGCCGGTGCCGTTGCTGTAGCTGCTCCTACGCCACGCAGCGTTACTCAAGTCGAGTGCCTTGCTTGCCATTTCGGAGGTCCCCTGCCGCTGTCTCGATCATGGACAGAGACGCCGCGGGCGACAGTGCGGCGGCCCTGAGCAGATCGTACGACTCCCGGTACTGCTTCACGAGCGGCGGATAGTCGATGAGTTGGCCGCTGTGCAGACTCTCGACGTACACGACCGGAGGGGCGTCAGTGAAGGTCATGACGCGGATCTCGCCTGCCATGAGCGGATGGAGACCACCGCTTTCCGGGAGAATCTGCAGAATCGAGTGGGTGGCCCTGACCACCTTCGCGATGTGCTCCAGTTGCTCCGCCATCTGCTCGTCCGGGAGGGACCGGCGGCGGATCAATGACTCGTCCAGAATCACCCAGAACTTCGGCGGCGCCTCCGCATCGAAGATCTCCGCCCGGGACATCCGAGCCGTCACCTTCTCCTCGACCTCGTCGTCCGTCGCTCGGGGCATCGCCGCCCGTACGACCGCCCGCGTATACGCAGGCGTCTGAAGCAAGCCGGGGACGAGCATCGGCGCCCACTCGTCGATCATCTCCGCCCGCTGCTCCATCTCCAGCGCATCCGCGAAGTACTCCGCATGCCCGGCCCTGCGCGCCTTTGCCACCGCCTCGCAACGGCGCTCGAAGAAACCGTTCGTGTGGAGCTTCTTGTCGATGTGGACGGCCAAGTCCATCGGCATTCCGCACTCGCCGCGCTCGATGCGACTGAGCAGCGGGATGCCACGAAAGCTGCCGTCCGCTAACTGTTCGAGCGTGAGTCCGGCCTGTTCCCGGAGGTGACGCATCTCGGCGCCGTAGAAACACGGGACACTGACTGAGGGATCGACGTCCTTGCGAGGGGACATAACTCACCGCCGCTGCTTGCTGGTTGCCCGGTACAACGCGATTCCTCGGCACGCTACGCGCGTGCGGCGCCGCCGCGTGAGCGATCCGCCACAATGCACACAGAAGGGGCACGCACCGGGTCGTGCGTTTCCGCGACCCGGTGGGCCGGGTCGCGGCCCGGCCCGACGTCAAGACTTTAAGGACCGGAAAACCCACTTCTCCAAGCCCTCCAGGCCACCCGCCGCGACGAGGGCGCGAACGCGGTCGACATGCTCACTCCCCCAGGTGCGGGGAAGCAGGTTGACCAGTTCGTACAGCTCCATGGCGCACTCTTCGAGCATTTCGGGAGAGGCATACCCTTTGGCCCAGGCGACCGCGTGGTGACCGTTGAGGCGCACGTGCCTGCCGGTCAGCTGGGGACGTTGGAGTACCTCCGGCCTGACAAGTGCGGAGAAGACCCGGTCGTCGGCGACCAGCACTCTCGTTGTCCCGTGCCCCGGCCCCAGCGCCGCAAGCGCGTCGTACTCGCGCAGAAGACGCTTGGGAGTGGTGTAGTAGAAATCCGACGAAGTCGCCTGCCAATGATCGCTCTTGGGGTAGAAGCCGAACGGGGGGAGCGTCCTGGGAAAGGTCAGGGCCACCCCGGACGACACGAGATCGATGGAGGAGCGGGCGCGGGGGATCGAGTCCTTCAGCTGCCAGAGCAGCGCCTCGACGCTCTCGCCGGTGCCGTCCGGATCGGGCAGCTCGCCGGCGGCGACGTACCAGGGGTATCCGGCCATCGGCTGGCCACTAAGAGGCATTTTAGCGGCGAACCGGTCCTTGGATTTCCTCAACAATCGCCAGTCCGGACGGGCGGCGTCCCATTCCTCCCACATGAACCACCAGGGCTTTACCGGATGAGGATTGGGCTCTCCGGCCGGCCGCCTCCGACGGCCCGTTCCCTGCCGCTTCTTACCGCTGAAAGGCCACACGGCCAGCATCCCCTCCACAAGCCGGCCCGGTGAACTCCGCGCTATCCAAAAGGGTTCCCCTCGTGCTCTTCCCGGGGAAGTCGCACCGCGCCGTCCTCGTCCGTAACTGCGGACCCCGCATTCGGCAGATGGTGATGTTTGATCGTGTCGTCGACAACACCGCCACCGGTGTAGATGGTCCCGTTCGCGCCGATCTCATGGAGGTTACGAAAGGCCGGCCACGCCTCGTCCGGAAGGCGTCCTTGCTTCAACCGGCCCGCGTGGTGAGCGCCCGTAACCCGTCCGGATGCGCCTGAAAATGCCCTGCTGCCATGTGCCGTTCCCCCGTCGATACGTCGTCACCATCGCCCGCACGGAATTTCGAAGCGCGGGCGACTGAAAGGACGCTACGAGGCCCCGTAACGGGAAGCAGCGGAGCGAGGACGATCATGACGGGCCCCTGACAGAACCCTTACGCCGCCCGCGCCCCACCGCCCCGCCACCCACACGGGTGACATATGCCAACTCGGTTGTGATTGGGGTGGGTTGAGCGGCATATGCTCGCCGCGACAAGTGCACGAGTACGCGAGTACACGACCGCACACATGCTTCGGCCCCCGGCCGGGACGGCAATCCCGAACGAGGGCCTGACCAACAAGGAAGAAGCACCTTCCCGATGGCTCTTGAGAACCCTAGCGCGCCCTCACGCCCCGCGTCCCGCGTTCCCGCGTCGACTCCCTCGTCCGGCGTCACGCACGTCAACTCCCGTCACACCAGCCGCTACACGGTGGTCGGCAACCACCTCGCCCAGCACCGCGGGCTGACGCTCGTCGCGATCGGGCTCGCCCTGCACATCCAGTCGTTGCCGACCGGGGCGGGCATTGGCATCAAGTGCCTGACCGCCCGCTTCCCGGAGAGCGAGGCTCGTATCGCCTCCGCCCTGCGGGAGCTGGAGGCGGCCGGGTATCTGAAGCGCACGCGGGAGCGGCTGCCGAGCGGCCGGGTGGTGACGCGCACGGTGTCGTACAACCAGCCGGGGGCGGCGCCCCAACGTCCCGTGAGTCGCCCCGTAGGCCGCCCTGCAAGCCGTCCCGCATCCCGCCCCGCCGATCACGCCCCGCGACCGAAGCGGGAGCCGAGGCCGGGGCCGACGCGGGAACGCCCTCCGCTGCCCGCGCCGCGCCGACCTGATCCAGTTGGTGCCCGCACGGCCCACCGCATCCTCGCGGAGCTGCGGCACGAGGATCCGCGCCTACTGCTCTCCGAGACGGACGTGGCACGCCTCACCCCCGCCGTGGCCACCTGGCTCGAACGTGAGGCACCGCCCGACGCCGTACGCCGCACCCTCGCGGCCGACCTGCCGGGCGACCTCCGCAAACCGGCGGCCCTCCTCGCCCACCGCCTCACGGCGTCGCTCCCCCCACCCCTCCCGGCCGCCGCCCCGACGCCCGCACGCCCGGACCCCCTCCAGACCTGCGACGGCTGCGAACGCGCCTTCCGCGCGCCACGACCGGGGCTGTGTCGCGGCTGCCGCCCCACCCACACGGAGACTCCCCCGCCATGAACACCCAGACAGGCACCCCGCTTCGATACCGAGCGATGTACAACGCCGTCGAGCGGATCCAGGACTCCGTCCCCGGCAAGCTGGAAATCAGCAGCGCGGGCATCGTGCACGACCTGGTGTCTCCCGTAGGGCGCCACGAACTGACGGTGGCCCGGGTCAGTCGCCACCTGGAAAGGGCGATGCCCGACGGCATCGTGGCCCACACCGGGGCTCCGGACGTGGCGGCTGAGTCCCACGGCATCATGCGGCGCCCCGACGTGATGGTGATCGCCGAAGCAGACATGGAGGTGCAGGGGTCTTTCGACCCCCGCACGCTCATCGCCGCCATCGAGGTCGTCTCCCGGTCCAACCCTGACAACGACTGGGTGGGCAAGATTCGCGACTACCCCCTGATCGGCATTCCGATCTACGCGATCTTCGACCCCCGCACCGGGACTGGCGCCGTCTTCACGGACATCCACCCGACGCCGGACGGCCCCCGCTACGCCACCCGCAAGGACTTCGTCTACGGGGAGGACGTCACCGTCGCCGAGTGGACGATCTCGACGGACGGCCTGCCGCGCTTCGCGTGAGCCCTCGTTGTCGCCCCTAGCCGTGGGGCAGGACCGTCGCGCCGGGGGCCGGACCGGCGGTGGTACGGGCCGTGCGGCAGGTGTCCGAGGCCCGCAGGGCTGTGGCGACCCGGTCGGCCTGGTCGGCGTCGGCCACCAGGAACGCGGTGGTCGGACCGGAGCCCGAGACCAGCGCCGCCAACGCCCCGGCCGCCGTACCGGCCGCGAGGGTGGCGGCCAGTGAGGGGCGGAGGGAGAGGGCGGCGGCCTGGAGGTCGTTGCTCAGGGCGGCGGCGAGGGCGGCCGGGTCGCCGGTGCGCAGGGCGTCCAGGAGGGCCGGGGACGGCTCCGGGTCGGGGATGTCGGCGGTGGTCGCGCCGGTGCCGGAGGCGTCGCGCAGGCGGTCGCACTCCTTGTAGACGGCGGGGGTGGACAGGCCGCCGTCGGCGACCGCGAAGACCCAGTGGAAGGTGCCGCCGACGGGCAGCGGCTCCAGCAGCTCGCCGCGGCCCCGGCCGAGGGCCGCGCCGCCGACCAGGCTGAACGGGACATCGCTGCCCAACTCGGCGCAGATCGCGAGGAGTTCGTCCTGCGGGGTGGCGGTCCCCCACAGGGCGTCGCAGGCCAGCAGGGCGCCGGCGGCGTCCGCGCTGCCGCCGGCCATACCGCCGGCGACCGGGATGTCCTTGGCGATGTGCAGGTGGACCTGGGGGTCCAGGCCGTGGCGGGCGGCCAGGGCGCGGGCGGCGCGGGCGGCGAGGTTGGTGTCGTCGAGGGGGACCTGGTCGGCGTCGGGGCCGGCGCAGGTGAGCGTCAGGGTGTCGGCGGGGGTGGCGGTGACCTCGTCGTACAGGCCGACGGCCAGGAAGACGTTGGCGAGGTCGTGGAAGCCGTCGGGACGGCGGCCGCCGACCGCGAGCTGGACGTTGACCTTGGCGGGGACGCGGACGGTGACGCCGGGGGCGGCGGGGCGGCTCATCGGGTGGTCTCCTGGTCCGTGGCCTCGGCGACCGGAACCTTGTTCTCGGCGATGGCGATGAACTCCTCGACCGTCAGCGATTCGCCGCGCGCCTGCGGCGAGACGCCAGCCCCGACCAGGGCGGCTTCGGCGGCCTGCGCCGAGCCCGCCCAGCCGGCGAGGGCGGCCCGCAACGTCTTGCGGCGCTGGGCGAAGGCACCGTCGATGACGGCGAAGACCTCTTCGCGGGAGACCCGGGAGGGCAGCGGTTCGGTGCGCCGGACGAGGGAGACCAGGCCGGATTCGACGTTGGGGGCGGGCCAGAAGACGTTGCGGCCGATCGAGCCGGCCCGCTTGACCTCGGCGTACCAGTTGGCCTTGACCGACGGGACGCCGTAGACCTTGCTGCCGGGGCCGGCGGCGAGCCGGTCGGCGACCTCGGCCTGGACCATGACCAGGGTCCGTTCGATGGTCGGGAACTGCTCCAGCATGTGGAGCAGGACCGGGACCGCGACGTTGTACGGGAGGTTGGCGACCAGGGCGGTGGGCGCCGGGCCGGGGAGTTCGGTGACGTGCAGGGCGTCGCGGTGGACGAGGGCGAAGCGGTCGGCGCGCTCGGGGAGCCGGGCCGCGATGGTGCCGGGCAGCGCCGCGGCGAGCACGTCGTCGATCTCGACGGCGGTGACCCGGTCGGCGGCCTCCAGCAGCGCCAGGGTCAGCGAGCCCAGGCCCGGGCCGACCTCGACGACCACGTCGTCGGGGCGGACCCCCGCGGTCCGGACGATCCGGCGGACGGTGTTGGCGTCGATGACGAAGTTCTGGCCGCGCTGTTTGGTGGGGCGTACGCCCAGCGCAGCGGCCAGTTCCCGGACATCGGCGGGGCCCAGCAGCGGGCCGGTTTCGTCAGTGGTCTTGCGGTCGCTCACCCGTGAAGCTTACGGCCGCAAACCGGCCAGGGGCTCGCGCCCCGTGTGACGTAGAGCTTCTTGGCCCGGAAGGTCTGTTCCTCGGAGGGGGCGTCCTGGGGGCGGCCGGCGCCGCCGAGGCGGCGCCAGGTGCCGACGTCGAACTGGTAGAGCCCGCCGTAAGTGCCCGAGGCGTCGACCGCGTCCGGGCGGCCGCCGGCCTCGCACTGGGCGAGCGCGCTCCAGGAGAGGCCGTCGGCGCCGCGGACGGAGCTGGGCAGCGCCTGGGTGCCGACGTGGATGATCTGCGGGCTCGGCCCGCGGACCGTCTCGACGGCAAGCTTGTGGGGTTTGCGGTGGACCCCGTTGACGGTTTCGCGGCGGTAGGTGACGCGCCGCAGGCCGGGGACGCCGGGGTGGACCACCACCTCGGTGCCGCGGGGCAGCGCCGGATCGGGCCGCTTGACGGTGCGGAAGGGGACGGTCTCCTCGCGGACTTCCGTGGTGCCGGTGACCCGCAGGACGGAGACGGTCTGGCCGTCGCGGGGGAAGCTGTCCGGCGGTACCGAGGTGGTGTCGCGGTCGCGCAGGGCCAGGCCGGCCTGGGCGAGGGCCTCGCGGACGGTGGCGGCGTTGGTGCGGATGCGGTACTCGCGGCCGTCGGCGACGAAGACCAGGGTGCGTTCGGTGCGGACGTGCAGTTCCAGGCCGTGCCGGCCGATGTGCTGGGAGCGGGCGGTGGAGAGGTAGGCGCCCTCGGCGCGGACGCCGAGTTGGTGCAGCGCGCCGGCGACGGTGTCGGCGGTGGTCCATACCTGGCGGCGCTGTCCGTCGAGGGTGAGCATGACCGGTCGGCCGTGGCGGACCACGATCTCGTCGCCGCTGGTGAGGTCGGTGCCGGAGGTGGGGGCGACGATGTCGTGGGCGCCGATGGCGAGGTCCTGGTCGGCGAGGAGCTCGTCGACGTCGTCGGCGAAGGTGTGCAGGGTGCGGGGGTCCCCGTCGACGCTGAGCTTGACGGCCTTGTCGTGCGCGACGAAGGCGGTGGTGCCGCCGGCGAGGAACGCGACGACCAGGGCGCGGGGCAGTAGCCGGCGCAGTTGTTGGGGGGTGTCGGCGGTGCGCCGGCGGCGGCCGCGGCCGCGCCCGGCACGGTGGCCGCTCTGTGAAGGACTCACGCTGCACCTGCCACGGGTGTCGTCCGGTAACCGGTCAAGCGCGGAATGTAGCGGAGTGCGGGCGGCGGGCCCAACTCGCCGCGGTGGCGCGGGGCGGCCGGACGGGCCCCGACGGCGTCAGTAGTCGAACGCGCGGGCGGTGTTGGCGGCTACGGCCGAGGCCAGCGCGTCCTCCGTCATGCCCTTGATCTCGGCCATGGCGCGCAGGGTGTGCGGGATGAGATAGGGGGCGTTGGCCCGTCCGCGGTACGGCGCGGGGGTGAGGAAGGGCGCGTCGGTCTCGACGAGCACCAGCTCGGGCGGGGCGACGACGAGGGCGTCGCGCAGCGGCTGGGCGTTCTTGAAGGTGACATTGCCGGCGAAGGACATGAAGTAGCCGGCCGCGGCGCAGATCTCGGCCATCGCGGCGTCGCCGGAGTAGCAGTGGAAGACGACCCGGTCGGGTGCGCCCTCCTCGCGCAGGATGCGCAGCACGTCGTCGTGGGCCTCCCGGTCGTGGATGACCAGGGCCTTGTCGTGCCGCTTGGCGATCTCGATGTGGGCGCGGAAGGAGCGCTGTTGGGCGGCGGTGCCGTCGGGGCCGGTGCGGAAGTAGTCCAGGCCGGTCTCGCCGACGCCGCGGACCTCGGGGCGGGCGGCGAGCGCGTCGATCTCGGCGAGCGCGTCATCGAGGGCGGCGTCGCCTCCGGCGCCCCGGGCGCCCTGCCGCGACCAACCGTCGGGGTCGCCCAGCACGATCCGCGGTGCTTCGTTGGGGTGCAGAGCGACGGCGGCGTGCACGCTGTCGTGGGCGGCGGCGGTGTCCGCGGCCCAGCGGGAGCCGGCCAGGTCGCAGCCCACCTGGACGAGGGTGGTCACCCCGACGGAGGCGGCCTTGGCGAGCGCCGCCTCGACGGTGGTGTCCTGCATGTCCAGATGGGTGTGCGAGTCCGCGACCGGTACCCGGAGCGGTTCCGGCAGCGGCGGCGGGGTGTCGTTGTCCTGCTTGGCCATGGCCGCGATCCTACGAGGACCGCGGCCGGTGCCTCACTTGCGGTGGTGCTGGAAGGGGTGCAGCAGGTCGGAGAGGTGCCAGTGGTGCCGTTGGCGTTCGGCGGCGTTGCCGGTGTCCTCGTGGGAGCCGGTGCCCTTCTGCTGGGGGGTCTTCTTGTGGGGCGGGCGCTGGTGCATGTGCGCGATCGCGTCGGAGACCATCGAGACCTGACCGGAGCGCATGATGCGGACGACGTGGCCGCCGCAGTTGAGGCACGTGGGGTGGGTCAGGGGGGACGGGACGCGTGCGTCGTCCGCGTAGTAGACGGCGTGCGTGACGCCCTTGGCATCCGCCTGGTGCTCGATCTCGTAAGCCTGCTCCCAGCCGTGGCCGCAGCTCATGCAGGCGAAGGCGTAAGCCTCGCGGGCGGCGGGCTCGGACGGTCGGGGGCGGGGCGGGACGGGGCTCGCGGGTGCCGCGCCAGGAATGCCGGCGGTGGTCTTCGTGATGTCGCTCATGTGCGCTCCTCTTGTCCGCTGGACAAGCTCTCCGGGGACGGTAGGTCCCGGTTCCCAGGGAACGCCTTTCGCGGCCGGAGCGCAGCTGAGCTGCTACCTATTGGCCCAGATTTGGCAGGTCGTAGGAAAAACGCACCACAAGGCGGCTGATCGCTTTACCTTCGATGCCGGCCGTTTACCTTCTTACAGGTCGGTTCATGGCTCTGGGCTGGGGTTTTGTGCTCTCCCGAGCGGTTTGACGCTCACCCGGGCGGGGTCGTCACGCCGTCCCGGCCGCATCCCGCCCGGCATCCCGCCCGGCATCCCGCTCGGCAGCCCGCTCGGCGTTCTTCGCCGCCACGACCGCGTCGAAGACCTCCCGCTTGGGCAGCCCGGCATCCGCCGCCACCGCCGCGATCGCCTCCTTGCGGCGCTCCCCGGCCTCCTCGCGGACCCGCACCCGGCGCACCAGCTCCGCGGCGTCCAGCTCCGCCGGCCCGGCCTCCGGAGCGCCCTCGACGACCACGGTGATCTCCCCACGGACGCCCTCGGCGGCCCACGCCGCCAGCTCGCCCAGACCGCCGCGCCGGACCTCCTCGTACGTCTTGGTCAGCTCCCGGCAGACGGCGGCCCGGCGGTCCGCGCCGAAGACCTCGGCCATCGCGGCGAGGGTGTCGTCCAGGCGGTGCGGGGCCTCGAAGTAGACCAGGGTGCGCCGCTCCCCGGCGACCTCCCGGAGCCGGCCCAGCCGCTCCCCCGCCTTACGGGGCAGGAAGCCCTCGAAGCAGAACCGGTCCACCGGCAGCCCGGACACCGCGAGCGCGGTGAGCACCGCACTCGGGCCGGGCACGGCGGTGACCGTGATGCCGCGCTCGACGGCGGCGGCCACCAGCCGGTAGCCCGGGTCGGAGACCGACGGCATCCCGGCGTCGGTGACCAGCAGCACCCGCGCCCCACCGGACAGCGCGTCCGCCAGCTCGGGCGTCCGGGCCGCCTCGTTGCCCTCGAAGTACGACACGACCCGGCCGGTCGGCTGCACGTCCAGCGCCTGGGTGAGCCGGCGCAGCCGCCGGGTGTCCTCGGCCGCGATCACATCGGCGGCGGCCAACTCGGCGGCGAGTCGCGGCGGGGCGTCCGCGACGTCGCCGATGGGCGTCCCTGCAAGTACCAGCGTTCCAGTCACACCCCCATCCTCCCAGCCCCGCGCCGGTGCCCGACCGGGCCCGGGCCGGTGACGCGCGGCACCGCCCGGCGCCGCAGGCCCCCGCCGCACAGACCGCTTCCCTACGATGGGCCGGGTGACGAGTGACACCAGCGCGACGCACACGGCCGCCCTGCGCACCCCGGAGCCGACCGACCGGCCCCCCGCGTGGCAGCGGCGGCTGCGCCGGTTCGGGTACGCCGGCCGCCCCGAGGCCGACGTCCGTACGCGACTGGTGGCGCCGTTCCCCGAGCCGGACGGGCGGGTGTGGGCGCTGTTCGGCGCCGGGCCGGGCCTGGCGCTGCGGCTCGCGCGCTGGTCGGGCTGGATCGGGCCGCTGCTGGTGACGCTGTTCGCGGGCGTGCTGACGTTCTGGAACCTCGGCAGCCCGCACAAGGTGATATTCGACGAGACGTACTACCCCAAGGACGCCTGGTCGCTGCTCCAGTACGGCTACGAGGGCACCTGGGCGAAGAACGCCAACGACGCCCTGCTGGCCCATCCTCCGCAGATCCTGCTCTCGCCGGAGCACTCGTACGTCGTCCATCCGCCGATGGGCAAGTGGCTGATCGCGCTGGGCGAGTGGGCGTTCGGGATGAACCCCTTCGGCTGGCGGTTCATGACCGCACTCCTCGGCACCCTGTCGGTGCTGCTGGTCTGCCGGATCGGGCGGCGGCTCCTGCGCTCGACGGCGCTGGGCTGCCTGGCCGGCGGACTGCTGGCGGTGGACGGTCTGCACTTCGTGATGAGCCGCACCGCGCTGCTCGACCTGATCGTGATGTTCTGGGTGCTGGCCGGCTTCGGCTGCCTGCTGGTGGACCGGGACCGCACCCGGGCCCGGCTGGCGGCGGCGCTGCCCACCGGCCCCGCCGGAGTCGCCCGACCGGACGCGGAGGTCGGCGACCGGCTGCGGCTGGGCTGGCGGCCGTGGCGGATCGCGGCCGGGCTGTGCCTGGGCCTGTCGGCGGCGACGAAGTGGAACGGCCTGTACTTCCTGGCGGCGTTCGCGCTGATGTCGGTGCTGTGGGACATGGGGGCGCGGCGCACGGCCGGCGCCCGGCACCCGTTCCGGGCGGTGCTGCGGCGCGACGCGCTGCCCGCGTTCGGCGCCACGGTCGTGGTCGCACTCGCCACATATCTGGCGTCCTGGACCGGCTGGATCGCCACCAAGGGCGGCTACTACCGGGACTGGGCCACCTCCCCCGAGGGCCGGCACGGCTCCTTCACCTGGCTGCCGGACTGGCTGCGCAGCCTGTGGCACTACCAAAGCGAGGTCTACGCCTTCCACACCGGCCTGACCACCCCGCACACCTACATGTCCAACCCGTGGAGCTGGCTGGTGCTGGGCCGCCCGGTCTCGTACTTCTACGAGGACCCCAAGGCCGGGCAGGACGGCTGCACCGCCGCCGAGGGCTGCGCCCGCGAGGTGCTGGCCCTGGGCACCCCGCTGCTGTGGTGGGCGGCCTGCTTCGCGCTGCTCTACGTGCTGTGGCGGTGGCTGTTCCGGCGGGACTGGCGGGCCGGGGCGATCGCCTGCGGCGTCGCGGCCGGCTACCTGCCGTGGTTCCTCTACCAGGAGCGGACCATCTTCCTCTTCTACGCGGTGGTCTTCGTACCGTTCCTGTGCCTGGCACTGGCGATGATGATCGGCGCGATCATCGGGCCGCCGGGGGCCAGTGAGCGGCGGCGCACCGTCGGCGCGGTCGGCGCGGGTGTCCTGGTTCTGCTGATCGTGTGGAATTTCATCTACTTCTATCCGCTTTATACGGGTCTGCCGATTCCCAAGAGCGCCTGGCACAACCGGATGTGGTTCGACAGCTGGGTCTGAGCCCGCCCCGGACGGCCGGATGTGACGAACCTGTCACGGCAGTTCGACAGCGTGTCACCGGACCGTGCCCGGATCGAGACTCACCGCGTGCCCGTGTCCCTTAGAGTGCGATGGGCGTTCTTGGGTGCGTACTCAAGGCATCAAGCTCCTGGGAGGGGATCGGTGGCATGCGCCGCGAGGTGAAGTACGGACTGATCGGCGGGTCAGTGGCCCTGGTGGTGGGCGTCGTCGGCGGGTTCACGCTGTTCGGCGGCTCGGACAGCGGGTCCCCGCAGGCGGTCAGGTCGGCGGATGCCAAATCGGGCGACGGCGGCCCCAAGGTGCCCACCGGCCCGCTGAGCGCCAAGGAAGTGAACACCACTGCGCAGACGTTCCTGACGGCCTGGCAGTCCGGGGACGTCGCGAAGGCCGCCGCGCTGACCGACGCGCCGGACGCCGCCCGCACCGCCCTGACGTCCTTCGCGCAGCAGGCGAAGTTCTCGAAGGTGACGTTGAAGCCGGGCACCCCGGCCGGCGACAAGGTGCCGTACACGGTCACCACCGAGATCGCCTACAAGGCCGCCAAGACCCCGTTCTCGTACGGCAGCGCGGTGAGCCTCCAGCGCGACAAGACCTCCGGGAAGCCGCAGGTCGCCTGGCAGCCGTCGGCGCTCTACCCGGGCCTGGCCAAGGGCGACGAACTGCGCACCGGGGAGGCCGAGGCGCCGCCGATCAAGGCGGTGGACCGCAACGGCGTCGAGCTGACCGCGAAGGACCACCCGACGCTGGCCGGGGTGCTGGACAGCCTGCGCACCAAGTACGGCAGCAAGACCGACGGCAAGCCGGGCGCGGAGCTGTACATCCACCGCGCCAAGACCGCCGACAGCAACAAGCAGCAGCCCGACAAGACGCTGAAGGTGCTCTCCAAGGGCACCCCGGGCACCCTCCACACGACGCTGGACGCCAAGCTCCAGACCGCGGCCGAGAACGCGGTCAAGGGCAAGAAGTCGGCGTCCGCGGCGGCCGTCAAGCCCAGCACCGGGGAGATCCTGGCGCTCGCCAACTCCCCCGCGGACGGCTTCAACGTCGCCACCCAGGGGTCGTACGCGCCCGGTTCGACGATGAAGATCGTCACCTCCGCGCTGCTGATGGACAAGGGCCTGACCGCGCCGGACAAGAAGAACCCGTGCCCCCAGTACGTCACGGTCGGCGGCTGGAAGTTCCAGAACCTCAACAAGTCCCAGATCCCGGACGGCACCTTCGCGGACAGCTTCGCCGCGTCCTGCAACAACGCCTTCATCGGGCACTACAAGGAGCTCAGCGACGACGACCTGACCAACGAGGCCCGGGACATCTTCGGCATCGGCCTGAACTGGGCGACCGGCATCCCCACCTTCGACGGCACCGTCCCGGTCATGCACGACGCCCAGATGGCGGCCTCGCTGATCGGCCAGGGCGGGGTCCGGATGAACCCGCTGAACGTCGCCTCGATCGCCGCCACCGCCCAGTCCGGCGGATTCCACCAGCCGTACATCGTCGCCGCGGCGCTGGACAACCGGACGTTCGCCAAGGCCGCCCGCACCATGAAGCCGGACACCGCGTCCAACCTCAAGGCGCTGATGAAGCTGACCGCGACCTCCGGGACGGCCGCCGAGGCGATGCAGGGCATCAGCGGCGACATCGGCGCCAAGACCGGTTCCGCCGAGGTCGACAACCAGGACAAGCCCAACGCCTGGTTCGCCGCCTACCGCGATGACCTGGCGGCCGCCGCGGTCGTCCCGGCCAGTGGCCACGGCGGCACCAACGCCGGCCCGCTGGTCCGCGCCATCCTCACCGCCAACTGAGGCACCCGGGCACCCCGTTCGCCCGGGGTGTCCGGCCTCCGGATCTCGTTCGCATGGCCCGTACAGCTTTCGCTAGCGTGCGGGCCATGAGCGATTCCGCGACCGACAGTCCTCCGACCGCCACCACCACCCAGGCCCACCCCCGCTTCGCCGAGGCCCACGCCGGAGCCCGGCTGGTGGACCTGCGCGAGCAGACCTCGTGACGCCGCTGGTCGTGGCGGCCGTGCTGCTGGCCGCCGTCACCCACGCCAGTTGGAACGCCATCGCCCACGGGATACGCGACCAGTTGCTGGCCTTCACCCTGGTCGGCGGCGGCGGAGCGCTGTGCGGCGCGGTCCTGGCGTGCTTCACCCCGCTGCCGGCGGCCGCCGCCTGGCCGTACCTGCTGGGCTCCGCGGTGCTGCACATCGTCTACCAGGGGCTGCTGATGCAGTCGTTCCGACTGGGCGATTTCGGTCAGATGTATCCGATCGCCCGGGGCACCGCGCCGCTGGTCGTCACCGTCCTCGCCGCGGTCTTCGTGCACGAGGTGCCGAACGGCTGGGCGCTGGCCGGGGTCGCGCTGGCCTCCGCGGGACTGGTGGGGCTGGCGGTCTGGGGCATCCGGGGCTCCGGCACCCGCCCGCACTGGCCGGCGATAGCGGCCGCGCTCGCCACCGGCCTGTCCATCGCCTCCTACACCACCGTCGACGGCCTGGGCGTCCGTGCCTCGGGGACCCCGCTGGGCTACATCGCCTGGCTGATGATCCTCGAAGGGCTGGTCATCCCGGCGTACGCACTGGCCACCCGGCGCGGCCGACTCGGCGCGGAACTCCGGCCGTTCGCCCTGCGCGGGCTGGCCGGCGGACTGCTCTCGGTGTTCGCGTACGGGCTGGTGCTGTGGGCGCAGACCCGCGCACCGCTGGCGCCCATCGCCGCGCTGCGCGAATCGTCGATCATCGTCGGGGCCGCCATCGGGACGCTGTTCTTCAAGGAGCGGTTCGGGCTGCCGAGGTTGGCGGCGGCGGGGTTGATGGTGGCGGGGATCGGCCTGATGCTGGCCGGCTAGCCCCTTCCGGGGCGGGCCTCCCACGTTGTCGGGTGCCCCGCCGTGCCCTCCGGGGTGGCTTCCCACGTTGTCGGGTGCCCCGTCGTGGGGCCTCTGCTTTCCGCCTTCGGCGGGAGAGGGGTGTGGGGCGGGGCCCGCATGGTGCGTGGTGGCGGGGCCGGGGGCTCGGGGGTGGGTTGTCGGACTGCTTCGCTTTACGTC
>NZ_JBHVQS010000057.1:36684-55695 GCF_042886435.1 Streptomyces sp. NPDC058000 | reverse complement strand
GGTGCGGGCGCGCCCCTCGTGGCATCCGGGGCCGGGGGCGGCGACGGCGCCCCCGGCCGGCGGCTCAGCCGGCCAGGCAGGACGGGCCGAGCAGCACCTTCAGATCGCCGAACAACGACGGGTCGGCGGTGACCCGGTGACGGTCCAGGCGGAGCACCGTGGTCTTCCGTACGCCCTGGAGCCTGATGCGGACCTCGGTGGAGCCGCGGTGGCTGCCGAGCACCTCGCCGAGCTTCTCGACCATCGGCGGGGTGACCTTCACGGCCGGAATGGTGATCGTCACCGGGGCGTTGGCGCCGGCCTCCGAGAGGTCGGGGACCATCATCTCCATGGCGACCAGCCGCGGCACGTCCTCCCGCTTGTCGAGCCGGCCCTTGACGAACACCACGGTGTCCTCGACGAGTTGGGTGGACACCAGCTGGTACGTCGCCGGGAAGAACATGCAGTCGATGGAGCCGGCCAGGTCCTCGACGGTGGCGATCGCCCAGGCGTTGCCCTGCTTGGTCATCTTGCGCTGGAGGCCGGAGATGATGCCGCCGATGGTGACGATCGAGCCGTCCGCGTAGTCGCCGCCGGTCAGCTGGGCGATGGCGGCGTCCGCCTTGTCGCTCAGCACGTGCTCCAGCCCGAAGAGCGGGTGGTCGGAGACGTAGAGACCGAGCATCTCGCGCTCCTGGGCGAGCAGGTAGGTCTTGTCCCACTCGTCCTCGGAGAACTCCACGTCCAGCCCGAAGCCGGGACCGTCGGCAGCGCCGTCGGCGGAGTCGCCCATCCCGCCGAAGAGGTCGAACTGGCCCTCCGCCTCCTTGCGCTTGACCTGGACGACGTTGTCGATCATCGACTCGTAGTGCGCGGTCAGGCCCTTGCGGGTGTGGCCCATCTCGTCGAAGGCGCCGGCCTTGATCAGCGATTCGGTGGTGCGCTTGTTGCACACCACCGCGTCGACCTTGTCGAGGTAGTCGGGGAAGGAGGAGTACTTCCCCTTGGCCTTGCGGCAGCGGATGATCGAATCGACGACGTTCTGGCCGACGTTCCGCACCGCGGTGAGGCCGAAGAGGATGACGTCGTCGCCCTGGGCGGCGAAGTTGGCCTCGGACTCGTTGACGTTCGGCGGGAGCACCTTGATGCCCATCCGTCGGCACTCGTTCAGATAGACCGCGGACTTGTCCTTGTCGTCGCGCACGGACGTCAGCAGCGCGGACATGTACTCGGCCGGGTAGTTGGCCTTGAGGTACGCGGTCCAGTAGGTGACCAGGCCGTACGCGGAGGAGTGCGCCTTGTTGAAGGCGTAGCCGGCGAACGGGACCAGGACGTCCCACAGGGCCTGGATCGCCGCGTCGCTGAAGCCCTTCTTCTTGGCGCCCGCCTGGAAGATGGTGAAGTTCTTCGCCAGCTCCTCGGGCTTCTTCTTGCCCATCACGCGGCGCAGGATGTCGGCCTCGCCGAGGGAGTACCCGGCGATGATCTGGGCGGCCTTCTGCACCTGCTCCTGGTAGACGATCAGGCCGTAGGTCAGGCCCAGGGTCTCCTTGAGCGGCTCCTCCAGCTCCGGGTGGATCGGGGTGATCTCCTGGCGGCTGTTCTTGCGCTCGGCGTAGTTGATGTGCGAGTTCATGCCCATCGGGCCCGGCCGGTACAGGGCCGAGACGGCGGAAATGTCCTCGAAGTTGTCGGGCTGCATCTGGCGCAGCAGCGACCGCATCGGTCCGCCGTCGAACTGGAAGACGCCGAGGGTGTCACCGCGGCAGAGCAGTTCGTACGTCTTGGGGTCGTCTAGCGGAACCGACAGGAGCTCCAGCTTGACGCCCTTGTTGGACTCCACCATCTTCACGGCGTCGTCCATGATCGTCAGGTTCCTGAGGCCCAGGAAGTCCATCTTGATCAGGCCGAGGTTCTCGCACTGCGGGTAGTCCCACTGCGTGATGGTCACGCCGTCGGTGTGCCGCACCCAGACCGGGGCGTGGTCGACGATGGGCTCGCTGGACATGATGACGCCGGCGGCGTGCACGCCCATCTGCCGGACCAGGCCCTCGACGCCCCTGGCGGTGTCGATGACCTTCTTGACGTCCGGCTCGTTCTCGTACATCCCCCGGATCTCGCCGGCTTCGTTGTAGCGCGGGTGCGAGGGGTTGGTGATGCCGTCGAGGTCGATGCCCTTGCCGAGGACGTCGGCGGGCATCGCCTTGGTGAGGCGGTCGCCCATGGCGTACGGGTAGCCGAGGACGCGGGCGGAGTCCTTGATGGCGTTCTTGGCCTTGATCTTGCCGTAGGTGCCGATCATGGCGACCTTGTCGGCGCCGTACTTCTCGGTCACGTACCTGATCACTTCGACGCGCCTACGCTCGTCGAAGTCGATGTCGACATCGGGCATCGAGACGCGCTCGGGGTTGAGGAACCGCTCGAAGATCAGCCCGTGCTCGATCGGGTCGAGGTCGGTGATGCCCATGGCGTACGCGACGATCGAACCGGCCGCGGAGCCACGGCCGGGGCCCACCGCGATGCCGTTGTTCTTCGCCCACATGATGAAGTCGGCGACCACGAGGAAGTAGCCCGGGAACCCCATCTGGATGATGACGTCCATCTCGTACTCGGCCTGCTTCTGCCGGTCCTCGGGCACACCGCCGGGGAAGCGGCGGAGCATGCCGCGGCGCACTTCCTCCTTGAACCACGTGGTGTTGGTGTAGCCCTCTTCCGGGATGTCGAACTTCGGCATGAGGTCGCGCTTCTCGAACATGCCGGTGGTGTCGACCTGCTCGGCCACCAGAAGGGTGTTGCGGCAGCCCTCCTGCCAGGCGTCCGAGGAGTCGACGGCGTACATCTCGTCCGTGGACTTGAGGTAGTAGCCCGTCCCGTCGAACCGGAAGCGGTCCGGGTCCGAGAGGTTCTTGCCGGTCTGGATGCAGAGCAGGGCGTCGTGCGCGGTCGCCTCGTGGGCGTACGTGTAGTGCGAGTCGTTCGTCACCAGCGGCGGGATGCCGAGCTTCTTGCCGATCTCCAACAGGCCGTCGCGGACCCGGCGCTCGATCTCGATGCCGTGGTCCATCAGCTCCAGGAAGTAGCGGTCCTTGCCGAAGATGTCCTGGTACTCGGAGGCGGCCTTGAGCGCCTCGTCGAACTGGCCGAGGCGCAGCCGTGTCTGCAACTCACCGGAGGGGCAGCCGGTGGAGGCGATGAGGCCCTCGCTCCACTGGGAGATCGTCTCCTTGTCCATGCGCGGCCACTTCTGCAGCCAGCCCTCGGCGTACGCGTCCGAGGAGAGCTTGAAGAGGTTGTGCAGGCCCGTCTTGTTCGCCGCCCAGATGGTCTTGTGGGTGTAACCACCGGAACCGGAGACGTCATCGCGCTTCTGGTGCGGCTGACCCCACTGGATCTTGCGCTTGTTGCGCCGCGACTCCGGTGCGACGTACGCCTCGATGCCGATGATCGGGGTGACCCCGGCCTTCTGCGCGGTGTGGAAGAAGTCGTAGGCGCCGTGGAGGTTGCCGTGGTCGGACATGGCGATGTGCGTCATCCCCATGTCCTTGCACGCCTTGAACATGTCGGAGAGCCGGGCCGCACCGTCCAGCAGTGAGTACTGGGTGTGAACGTGCAGGTGCGTGAACGGGGGCCTGGACGAGGGGGCCACGGCGCTGAACCTCCGGGAGCGGCAGTTGTCAGGACGGTCGGGCGGGGCGGGCGGGAGCGGCCCGTAAGGATGGGCGAAAGACGTCGGGAGAGGTCGGGAGGGATGGGTGTGACGGTCTTGAAGTCTACGACCCGGGACTGACAACCGAGGCCCCGTCGAGGGGTCCGCAGCGCCCCGACGGAGTGGCGGAGCGTCCGGGCACTCACGGGCGTCCCCACCCGTTGTCGGGCTGATCTCCGATCCGCTTTCCGGCACCCCAGGAGGCAGCAAGCGATGGCGACGATGCCGATGAGGCCGATTCCCCACGCCCCGGCGCGCGACAGCGCGTGGGACGGCCAGGACACCGCCCGGCGCGAGGGGCAGCTCCTCGCCGCCCTCGACACCGCCTCCGGCCCGGCCCTGCGCCGGATGGCCGGCTCCCCCGCCGCGTTCTTCCGGGGTGCGGCGGCCCTGTTCCACCACGACCTGGCGGCGGCCGGCGCGGGCGCGCCCGGCGCCCCGTATCTGGACGAGCGCACCGGCCGGGTGTGGATCCACGGCGATCTGCACGCCGGGAGCTTCGGCACGTACCTGGACGCCACGGGCCGGCTGGTGTTCGGCGTCACCGGTTCCGGTGAGGCGTACGTCGGCCCGTTCACCTGGGACCTGAAGCGGTGCGCGACCTCGGTGGCGCTGCTCGGCCATGCCCGAGGGCTGAGCGATGCCCGGATCACCGCACTGGTGCGGGCCTTCGCCGCGGCCTACCGGGAGCACGTCCATGCGCTGGCCTCCGGAGCGGACGCGATGCCGCCGGCCACCCTGGACACCGCCGACGGTCCGCTGCTCGCCGTGCTGCGCGCGGCCCGCGCCCGGACCCGGGCCGGGCTGCTGGCGCCCCTGACCGAGGTGTGCGACGGCGAGCGGCGCTTCGCCGGCGGGAGCGGCACCGTCGAGCTGGACGCGGCGGCCCGCTACACGGTCCTGGCGGCGTTCGACGGCTATCTGGAGACGCTGCCGGAGACCGGCCCGGCCCGTCCGGAGGCGTACCGGGTCAAGGACGTGGTGGGCCGCCGCGGCACCGCCCCGGCCGACCCGACCTCGTACGACCTGCTGCTGGAGGGCGGCAGCGACGTCCTGGAGAGCGACGTGGTGCTCACCATGCGGCAGGTGTCGGCGCCGGCGCTCGCCCGCCACCGCCCGGTCCCGGAGGTCGCCGAGCACGTCCGGCACGAGGGGCACCGGGCGGTGCTGGCCCGGCGCGCCCTCCAGGCGCACGCCGATCCGTGGCTGGGCTGGGCGGCGCTGAACGGCGCGGGCCTCCTGGTCGGCGAGGTGTCGCCGTACGCGGTCGGGCTGGACTGGTCCGCCCTCGACGCCCCGGAGGAGATCGCCGCGGCCGTCGCGGGGCTGGGCCGGGTCACCGCCGCGGCACACGCCGCGGGGGACGGCAAGGGCCGGCACCCGCTGGTGCCGTTCCGGCCCGAGCGGGCCATCGACGCGGCGATCGCGGCCGACGAGGACGGTTTTGGGCCGCTGCTGGCGGACGTCGCGCTCTCCGCCGCGTCGCGCGCCCGCGCCGACCACCGGATCTTCGTCGAGCTCCTCCGGGACGATCGGTTCCCGGGCCGGTAGGACGGTCCGCCGCTCCCTCTTAGTGCTGCTTTACCGGATCCCATGGCACACTCGCTGGCGATGGACATTTCGGCGGCACACCTGCGGGCACTGCGCGCGGCGCTCTTCGCGGCGCTGTGCGTGACGCTGTCCTCGGCGTCTCACGTGCTGCTCTCCCGTATGCCGCTGCCGCCGGTCACCGTCGTGGCGACCGGCGTCGCGGTGTTCGCGCTCGCCTACGCGCTGGCCGGCCGCGAGCGCGGCTACTGGCGGATCGCCGGGCTGCTGCTCCCCCTGGAGCTCGCCGCCGACGCGGTCTTCAGCCTCGGCCAGCACACCTGCTACGGCCCGGACGGGGGCCCGGCCGCGCGCCTGCACTCGCTGGGCACGATGCTGCTCTGCGGTGGCGGTCCGGTCGGCAGCCCGTTGGCCCAGGTGACCCGCGAGGGCGGCGTCCCGGCCCCGGTCTGGCTGCTGCTGCTCGCCGCGCACCTGGCCGTCGGGCTGCTGGCGGCCGGCTGGCTGCGCCGCGGCGAGGCCGCGCTGGTGCAGCTGCTGGGCGCGGTGGCCGGCTTCGCGTTCCGTCCGCTGCTGATCGCGGCCGCGGTCCTGGGCGGCACCGCCGCACCGCGCCGCCCGGTGCCCGCCCCCGTACGGACCGGGCCGGCCGCCCGCTCCGTCCCCCTGCTCGTGCACTCCGTGGTGCGCCGCGGGCCGCCGTGCGCGCTCGCCGCCTGACGGCCCTTCCCGGCCCGGCGGCCGGCGTGCGCCCGCCCGGCGCGCACGCCCCAGGCAGCACGCAGCCCGTCCCCATGGACCACGGAACCCACGGAGCAGAACAGTCATGAGCAACCGCAACACTCAGGCCAACAAGCAGGCAGCCCGCGACCGGCTGCGCGCCGAGCGCGAGCGGCAGGCCAAGAAGGACCGCACCCGCCGGCAGTTGATCGTCGCCGGCTCGGTGGTCGCGGTGCTGGCGGTGGCCGGCGGCATCGGCCTGGCGGTCGCCAACTCCGGCGGCGGCACCAGCAGCACCGGCGGCTCGGGCGCCGACGTCTGGGCGAAGGCCGCCAAGGCCAAGCCGGTCCCGCCCGCCAACACCAGCGGCCCCAACGGCACCACCGTCGTCATCGGCAAGTCCGACGCGAAGAACTCCCTCGAACTCTTCGAGGACCCGCGCTGCCCCGGCTGCGCCGCCTTCGAGGAGACCGTCGGCGCGACGGTCGAGAAGGACATCAGCGACGGCAAGTACAAGGCGACTTACCACATCGGCACGTTCCTGGACGGCAACCTCCAGGGCACCGGCTCCAAGAACGCGCTGAGCGCGCTGGGCGCCGCACTGAACGTCTCCCCGGACGCCTTCCTGAAGTACAAGTACGCGCTGTACTCCAAGGAGTTCCACCCGGACGAGACCGGCCCGGACAAGTTCGCCGACGACAGCTACCTGATCAAGGTGGCCGACACCATCCCGGCGCTGAAGGGCAACGCCGCCTTCCAGAAGTCGGTCAAGGACGGCACGTACGACGCCTGGGCGATGGCGATGTCCAAGGACTTCGACTCGCACAAGGACGTCCGCAGCACCCCGACGGTGAAGATGAACGGCACGGTACTGGGCACCCAGACCGCGCAGGGCCCGGTCGCGCCGTCCACGGTCGCGGACTTCAACGCCCAGGTGGACAAGAACCTCAAGAAGTGACCCCCGGGTACTGACGCCGGGGCCCACCCCCGGCAACGGCATCGGCCGGCGTGCCTCCCGCACGTCGGCCGATGCCAAATCTTGACCCGGTTTCCCGTCGTGCTCATGGCAGACTCCCGGCCATGCAGGGGAGGGGAGTCCGCCCGGCGGCCCGGCCCGGGGCCTCGCCCGGAGAGCGGCCGGGGGTCCGGGGGTTAGCTCCCCTGCCGTCAGGGCTCCGGGGCAAGGCGGCGCTGTTCACCGCGGTGTGCGTCACCCTGTCCGCCACCTGTCACGTCCTGCTCTCCCACACCCCGCTGCCGCCCGCGACGCTCGCCGCGGTGTGCGCCGGGATCTTCGCCGCGGCCTACGGGCACGCCGGCCGGGAGCGCGGCTACGGACGGACCGCCGCGCTGTCGGTCCCCCTGGAACTGGCCTCCGACACCGTCTTCACCACCGGGCAGTACGCCTGCTACGGCCCGGCCGGCGGTCCGGTCGCCGGCCCGCTGCACGCGGTCGGGGTCGACCTGCTGTGCCGGGGCGCCGCGGGCGGCACCGGCCCGGCGGAACCGACCGCCCTCCGCCACGGCCTGCCAGCGGTACAGCCGGCCGCCGCCTGGCCGCCGCTCGCCGCGCACCTCGCCATCGGCCTGCTGGCGGCCGGCTGGCTGCACCGCGGGCAGGCCGCGCTCGGCGCCCTGCTGCGGGCGGCCGGCACGGGAGCCGCCCGGCCACTGCGGACCGCGGCCGCGGTGGTCCGCGCCGCCGTCGCCTCCCACCACCGCCGCCACCCGCGGCGCCCACCGGCGCCGCCCCGGCCGCTCCCCCTCCGCACGCACCACGTACGCCGTCGCGGCCCTCCGTTCCCGGCCGCCGTCTGACACCCGCACCGCCCTCAGCCAGCGCAGCACCGAAGGATCGGACACCCCCCATGAGCAACCGGAACAACCAGGAGAACAAGCAGGCCGCCCGTGAGCGGATCCGCGCCCAGCGCGAGACGGAGAAGAAGAAGGAGCGGCTGCGCCGTCAACTCATCGTGGCGGTCTCGGTCGTCGGCGTCCTGGCGGTCGCCGGCGGCATCGGCTTCGCCGTGATGAAGGCGAACGAGCCGACCGGCTGGGAGGCCGCCAAGGAGGCCAAGTTGGTCACCCCGGCGCACACCCAGGGCAAGAACGGCACCGAGATCCTGATCGGCGACAAGGGCGCCAAGGACACCCTGGAGGTCTTCGAGGACGTCCGCTGCCCGGCGTGCGCGGCGTTCGAGCAGAGCACCGGCGAGGAACTGCTCAAGGACATCCACGACGGCCGGTTCAAGGTCCGCTTCACCATGTACTCGTTCATCGACGACATGCAGGGCGGCGAGGGCTCCAAGAACGCCCTGAGCGCACTGGGCGCGGCGCTGAACATCAGCCCCGAGGCGTTCCTGAAGTACAAGTCGGCGCTGTACTCGACCACGTACCACCCCGACGAGCGCGAGGACCTCTACGCCAAGGACGCCGAGCTGCTGAAGGTGGCCGCCGCCGT
Source organism: Streptomyces sp. NPDC058000 (assembly GCF_042886435.1). Taxonomy (NCBI): domain Bacteria; kingdom Bacillati; phylum Actinomycetota; class Actinomycetes; order Kitasatosporales; family Streptomycetaceae; genus Streptomyces; species Streptomyces sp. NPDC058000. The sequence goes on along the minus strand of NZ_JBHVQS010000057.1, from coordinate 47,281 downwards.
GCCGGAGCTGAAGGGCAACAAGGCGTTCGAGAAGCAGGTCAAGGACCGCACCTACGACCGCTGGGCGATGGAGATGACCGCGCTGTTCGGCCGCAAGGGCGTGCGCGGCACCCCGACCTTCATGCACGGCGACAAGAAGCTGACGATCGCGGAGATCCCGCAGCAGCAGATGACGCAGGAGCAGTACAACCAGCTCGCGCGGGCCAACTTCCGCAAGATGATCGACACGGAGTTCGGCCCGGCGAAGGGCGGGGACACGGGCAAGGGCGGGGACGCCGGCAAGGGCATCGCCAAGGGCGAGAAGGACCCGACCAAGGGCAACTGACCGCCGCCGTCCGCCCGGTGACGGGCCCCGGGCGGACGTTCCGGATCTCCCGGAATCCGCCCGCCCCGGCCCGCCCGGCCGCGGTTCAGTCCCGCGCGGGCAGGTCCGCCAGGAACCCCAGCGCCACCTTCCAGGCCCGCTCCGCCGCCTCCCCGTCGTAGTCCGGCAGGTCGGGGTCGGTGAAGAGGTGGCCGGCGCCGGCGTAGCGGAACACCTCGACGTCCGCGCCGGCCCGGCGCATCCGCAGGTACCAGGCGTTCAGCCAGTCGTGCGGCTCGAACGGGTCGGGGTCGGCGACGTGCAGCTGCACCGGCAGGTCGTCGGCGCTGGCACCGTCGGCGATGTCGGAGGTGCCGTGCATCAGCAGCAGCCCGCGGGCCTTCTCGTCGCCGAGGGCGAGGTTCTGCGCGACCGCGCCGCCGAAGGAGAACCCGGCGTAGACCAGTCCGCGGTCGGAGTACGGGGCGACGGCCGCGACGGCGCGCCGGAGCAGCTCCTCCTTACCGATCTCATCCTTGATCACGATGCCGTCGGCGACCGAGTCCGCGGTCCGCTCGCCGAACAGGTCCGGGACGATCACCTCGTGTCCCGCGGCCCGCAGCCGGTCCGCGTCGGCGTGCACGGCGGGGCGCAGCCCGCACACCGAATGGAACAGCACGATGGTGGAGGAACCGCTGGTCGCGGGGTCGACGGAGGCGGGCACAGACATCACTTCCCTGGGGTTGGATCGCTCTCCCCCCATCGTGCCAGCTACGGTCGTCGGGTCCGGCAGGAGCACACCGCACCGCACCGAGGAGGGGTCCCGTGTCCCTGGAGGCCGTGCTGCGCCCGATCGTCGTCATCGGGGGCTCGATCGTGGTCACGATCGTCCTGGTCTGGTCGATCGACCGGACCCTGTTGCGGATCGACACCCGGCACCCGGAGACCCCGCTGTGGGGGCTGCTGCGGCGCTGCCGGATACCGCTCCGACTGATGCTCACCGCGGCCCTGTTGCTGGGGTCCTACGACCAGACCGGGATCCCGGTCGTGGTGCACCACGCGCTGGGCATCGGCCAGGCCCTGACGCTGGTGCTGATAGCCGCCACCGCCTGGCTGCTGGTGCGGGCCGCGGCGGCGATCGTGGAGTCGTCGTACACGCGCTACGCGGCGAGCGCCCGGGACGCGGCGCGGGTGCGGCGGGTACGGACCCAGGTGACGCTGATCCAGCGGGTGGTCACCGCGGTGGTGATCGTGGTCGCGGCGGCCTCGATGCTGCTGACGTTCCCGCAGATGCGGGCGGTGGGCACGTCCGTACTGGCGTCGGCCGGACTGGTGGGCATCGTCGCCGGTATCGCCGCCCAGTCCACCCTGGGCAACCTCTTCGCCGGGCTCCAGATCGCGTTCGGCGACATGGTGCGCATCGGGGACACCGTGGTCGTGGACGGTCAGTGGGGCACGGTCGAGGAGATCACCCTGACCTTCCTGAGCGTGCGGACCTGGGACGAGCGCCGGATCACCATGCCGGTGTCGTACTTCACCAGCAAGCCGTTCGAGAACTGGTCGCGCGGTGGCGCCCAGATGACCGGCGCGGTCTTCTTCCACCTGGACCACTCCGCCCCGGTGGAGAAGATGCGGCAGCACCTGCACGAACTGCTCCAGGAGTCCCCGGAGTGGGACGGCCGGTCCTGGAGCCTGGTGGTCACCGACACGACCCCGTCCACCATCGTGGTCCGCGCCCTGGTCACCGCCCGGGACGCGGACGCCGTGTGGACGGTGCGCTGCCAGGTCCGCGAGCGGATGATCGAGTGGCTGCGGACCGAGCACGCCTACGCGCTGCCGCGGATCGCCACCGCGCCCGCCCCGGTCACCGAGGAGACGCTGCGCGCGGACCCGCCCGGCCCGGCGGACGCCGCGGGCGACACCGGGGAGCGCTGACCGACCGTCGGCCCGTACGTCCCGCCCCGGGCCACAGCTCCTACGGAGTGGCCCGCAGACTGCGCACGTCCAGGTGACGCAGCACCCGGTCGACGATCTCCGGGTCGGCACCCGGCTCGCTGCGCGCCGCCAACACCTCGTGCCGGGCGGCCGAGAGCATCTCGTTCTGGATCCGCTGGACCTTCTTCAGCCGGGAGATCCGCTTCTCGAACAGCTCGCGCCGCTCGTCGTCGACGATGTCCGGCGCGATCCGGGCCCCGATGTCGTACGCCCGGCGGGCCAGTTGGTCGGCGACCTCCTCGGCGACCTCCTCGACCTCCAGGACCTCCTTGAGCCGCCGCTTGGACGCCTTGATCACCCGCAGCGCCAGCTCCCGCTCCAGTGCGTCCGCGACGTCGGTGTCGGCCCGCACCCGCAGCCTGCGCACCAGCCAGGGCAGCGTCAGCCCCTGGATGATCAGGGTGGAGAGCACCACCGCGAAGGCGATGAAGAGGATCTCGTCGCGGGCCGGGAAGGGGCCGCCGTCCACCCCGAAGGGGATGGCCAGCGCCAGCGCCACCGAGGCCACCCCGCGCATCCCCGACCACCACATGATGACCGTCTCGCGCCAGCTCATCGGGATGTCCTCGTCGTAGTCCCGGCGCTTGTGCATCCGCTTGGCGAGCCAGGCGGCGGGCAGCAGCCACACCAGGCGCACCGCGACGACGACCCCGACCACCGCGGCGCCGGCGCCGAGCATCTCGCCCCAGCGGCCGGACGCGGCGCCGATGATGTTGTGCAGCTCCAGGCCGATCAGCCCGAAGGCGACGCCGGTGACGAGGGTGTCGACCACTTCCCAGAAGGTGTAGCCGGCCAGCCGGCCCATCACGTCGTCCGCGTCGACCGCGTACTCGGCCAGGAACAGCCCGCAGGTCAGCACCGCGAGCACGCCCGATCCCTTGAACTCCTCGGCCAGGACGTAGGCCACGAACGGCACCAGCAGCGTCAGCCCGATCTGGAGCGTCGGGTCGCCCAGCCGCCCCATCAGCTGGTTCGCGACCCAGCCGAGCACCAGGCCGACCGCTATGGCGACGACGGCGGAGAGCACCAGCGAGCCCACCGCGCCGGGCACCGAGAAGGTGCCGCTGATCACCGCGGCCAGCGCGACGTGGTAGAGCACGATCGCGGTGACATCGTTGAACAACCCCTCGCCCTCCAGGATGGAGACCATGCGGCGGGGCAGTCCGAGCTTGCCGGCCACCGCGGTGGCGGCGACCGGGTCGGGCGGGGCGACCAGCGCGCCCAGCACCACCGCGGCGGCCACCGGCATCCCGGGCACCACCGCCTGGGCGACCGCCGCGACCGCCGCCGTGGTGGCGAACACCAGCAGTACGGCGAGCAGGAAGATCGGCCGGAGGTTGGCGGTGAACTGCCGCCAGGAGGTGCGCTGGACCGCCGCGTAGAGCAACGGCGGCAGCACGATCGGCAGGATGTACTCCGGCGGTACCTGGACGTTGGGCACGAACGGCAGCAGCGCCAGCACCGCACCGGCGAGCGTCATCAGCACCGGCGAGGGCAGGCCCAGCCGATCGCCGAGCGGAACCATCACCACCGCTCCGAGGAGCAGGACGAACAGCAGGGCCAACTGATCCACGGTGATTACGCTCCGGGACGGTCGATTTCGATCACTTTCCGCCCCAAGCCTGCCATGAAGTGATCAGATGCCCGCTTTCGCCGACCGCGCCGTACCCAGTTGTTCGCAGCTGTTCGCGCCGACGACGTCAGTAGCTCTCGTCCCGGACGGTGTCCAGCGCGTGCTGGAGGTCCGCCGGGTACGTGCTCTCGAACTCGACCCAGCGCCCGTCCGAGGGGTGCTCGAAGCCCAGCCGCACCGCGTGCAGCCACTGCCGGGCGACGCCCAGCCGCTTGGCGAGGGTGGGGTCCGCTCCGTAGGTCAGATCGCCGACGCAGGGGTGCCGGTGCGCGGACATGTGCACCCGGATCTGGTGCGTCCGCCCGGTCTCCAGCTTGATGTCCAGCAGGCTGGCGGCCCGGAACGCCTCGATCAGGTCGTAGTGGGTGACCGACGGCTTGCCGTCGGCGGTGACCGCCCACTTGTAGTCGTGGTTCGGATGCCGCCCGATGGGGGCGTCGATGGTGCCGCTCATCGGGTCCGGGTGGCCCTGCACCAGCGCGTGGTAGCGCTTGTCCGGCACCCGCTCCTTGAACTGCCGCTTCAGCGAGGTGTACGCCCGCTCCGACTTGGCGACCACCATCAGCCCGGAGGTGCCGACGTCGAGGCGGTGCACGATGCCCTGACGCTCGGCGGCCCCGGACGTGGAGATCCGGTAGCCGGCCGCGGCCAGGCCGCCGATGACCGTGGTGCCGCTCCAGCCGGGGCTGGGGTGCGCGGCGACCCCCACGGGCTTGCCGATCACCACGATGTCCTCGTCGTCGTGCACGATCTCCATGCCCTCGACGGGCTCGGCGACGATCTCCACCGGCGCGGCGGCCGCCGGCATCTCGACCTCCAGCCAGGCGCCCCCGCTCACCCGCTCGGACTTCATCACCTCCGAGCCGTCGACCCGGACCTTGCCGGCCGAGGCGAGCTCGGCCGCCTTCGTCCGGGAGAAGCCGAACATGCGGGCCAGCGCAGCGTCCACGCGCTCGCCTTCCAGGCCGTCCGGTACGGGCAGGGTGCGGATCTCGGGAAGCGTGCTCACCCCACGAGTATGGCAGTCCCGCGGCACTGCCCCGCCCGGCGGCGGGTGAAGGCCCCCGGGACCGCTACGAGATCCGGGTCCGGACCGTCAGTCCTTGTGGACCGTGCCGTCCGGGTCCAACCCCCGGAAGGACAGCAGCACGATCAGCACGCCACCGCAGACGATCGCGGAGTCGGCGAGGTTGAAGACCGCGAAGTGCGCGGGGGCGATGAAGTCCACCACCGCGCCCTGGAAGACGCCCGGCGAACGGAAGATCCGGTCGGTGAGGTTGCCGAACGCACCACCCAGCAGCAGGCCCAACGCGATCGCCCAGGGCAGGCTGTAGAGCTTGCGGGCGATCCGGGCGATCACCACGATCACCACCGCGGCGATGATGGTCAGGAAGACCGTCAGCGCCTCACCGAACCCGAAGGCGGCCCCGCGGTTGCGGATCACGCTGAACTGCAACAGCGTCCCGATGACCTCGACCGGCGCGTGGTGCTCCAGCTTGGCGACCACCGCGAGCTTGCTGCCCAGATCGAGCAGGTAGACGACCGCGGCCACCAGTAGCAGCGCGGCGATCCGCCGCTTGCCACGCGCGGTGGGCCGCTCGCCCTCCGCCGGCCGTCCCCCTTCGGATCCCGCCGCGGGATCCGACCCGGAACCCGGCTCGGATTCCGGCGTACCGGTGATGCGTTCCGCCTCTGCCACGTGTGCGTCCCTCAGCCCGTCGGTTCATCCGCCAGGCCCAGCCCGGCTGACCACGAGAGTACGGCACATGCCTCCGGCAGCGGGCTGGACGGGTACCGGCCCGCGACGTGCCGCCACGGGCACCGATCGGGTCAGCGCCGCTCCTGCCTCTGCTTGCACTCCACGCAGAGCGTCGCCCTCGGGAACGCCTGCATCCGCGCCTTGCCGATCGGCCTGCCGCAGTTCTCGCACAGGCCGTACGTACCGGCGTCCAGCCGGCCGAGGGCGCGCTCGGTCTGGTGCAGCATCTCGCGGGCGTTGGAGGCCAGCGCCAGCTCGTGTTCGCGGGTGATGTTCTTGGTGCCGGTGTCGGCCTCGTCGTCGCCCGCGCCGTCCCCCGAGTCCCGCATCAGCCCGGCGATGGCGTCCTCGGCGGACACGATCTCGGCCCGCAACCGGCCCACCTCCGCCATCAGGCCGGACCGCGCCTCGGCGACCTCCTGCGGCGTCCAGGGGTCCTCACCGGGCCGTACCGCGAGTTCGCCGGGGATCGCGGCCGTACGGGCCGAGGGCACCGCGGAGTCCATATCGTGCGGGGCCGAAGCGGCCGCCGTCTTCTTCGCCACCACCGACTGCGCTCCCGTCTTCTCCGCCTCCGACGCGGCCGCCCCGACCGCCTTCGTCGCCGGCGCCTTCCCGGTCGTCGCCTTACCGGCCGCCGCCTTCTTGGCAGCCGTCTTCCGCGGGGCCGCCTTCTTGGCCGCGGCCTTGGCGGGCGCCGCCTTCTTGGCCGGCGCCTTCTTCGCGGCCGCCCGCTTCGGCGCGGCCTTCTTCGGAGCCGCCGGGTGCCCGGCCGCCTCCTCGTGGGTGGACTGCTGCGCGACGTCCTGGTCAGCGGCCCCGGTGGACGTCGTGGTCTTCTCCGCGGCGGTCTTCTTCGCCACCATGGCCGCGACCCCTTCACATATGTGATCTTGTTCGCGAATCGTGACGGGAACGATAAATCGCCACACGGCACGCGGCAACGGGACGCACCGCCCGGCCACCCCCGCCGCCGGGGCCGTACGTCCGGTCTGCCTCGGTTGTGCCCCGCTGCGGGCGCGGTAATCCGCCCGGAATGACCAGGTCTGGGGGTCTCGCCATTCGGGTCACCCGCCGGGCGGCGGCCGGCGCCCCTGTTGCCCCGGTCCCCTCGCCCCGGGGCCGGCGCCCGGAAACCGGTCGGCCGCCGTCGGCGCGGCCCTTTACACTGGGCGCAGCGAAAGGCATTGATGGGACGAGTAGCGTCATACGCAGCCTCCAGCGACCCGGGGACGGTGCGAGCCCGGGGGCGTGCATGACGTGAAGATCAGCCCGGAGCCGCCGGAAGAAAGCTCTGGACAGTGGGCTCCGCCCACGGGCCGCGGTCCACGGGGCGATTAGAACCGGCAGCGCGATCCCAATGAGGGGACGGTGCGGTCAGCGCCGTCAAGGAGGGTGGTACCGCGGGAGCCAGCGCTCTCGTCCCTCCGGTCGGAGTACGCACCCAGGTGTCCGCCGGAGGAACCGATGAGTCCCACACCCCAGTACCGCCCGGTACCAGCCCAGGTAGACCTGCCCGCCCTTGAGCACGCGGTGCTCGATTTCTGGCAGGAGCGGAAGGTCTTCGCCCGCACCCTCCAGCAGTCCGAGGGCCGCCCCGAGTGGGTCTTCTACGAGGGTCCCCCGACGGCCAACGGCATGCCCGGCGCCCACCACATCGAGGCCCGCGTCTTCAAGGACGTCTTCCCCCGGTTCCGCACGATGCAGGGCTACCACGTCGACCGCAAGGCCGGCTGGGACTGCCACGGCCTCCCGGTCGAGCTGGCCGTGGAGAAGGAGCTGGGCTTCAACGGCAAGAAGGACATCGAGGCGTACGGCATCGCCGAGTTCAACGCCAAGTGCCGCGAGTCGGTGACCCGGCACACCGACGCCTTCGCCGAGCTGACCACGCGGATGGGCTACTGGACCGACCTGGACGCCCCGTACCGCACCATGGACCCCGACTACATCGAGTCGGTGTGGTGGTCGCTGAAGGAGATCTTCACCAAGGGCCTGCTGGTCCAGGACCACCGCGTCGCCCCCTGGTGCCCGCGCTGCGGCACCGGCCTGTCGGACCACGAGCTGGCGCAGGGCTACGAGACGATCGTCGACCCCTCGGTCTTCGTCCGCCTCCCGCTGACCTCCGGCCCGCTGGCCGGCCGGGCCGCCCTCCTGGTCTGGACGACCACCCCCTGGACCCTGGTCTCGAACACCGCCGTCGCCGCCCACCCCGACGTCACCTACGTCGTCGCCACCGACGGCACCGAGCAGCTGGTCGTCGCCGAGCCGCTGCTGGAGAAGGCGCTGGGCGAAGGCTGGACGGCCACCGGCGAGTCCTTCACCGGCCGCGAGATGGAGCGCTGGACCTACCAGCGCCCCTTCCAGCTCGTGGACCTCGACGGCGCCAACTTCGTCGTCAACGCCGAGTACGTCACCACCGACGACGGCACCGGCCTGGTCCACCAGGCGCCCGCCTTCGGTGAGGACGACCTCAAGACCTGCCGCGCGTACGGCCTCCCGGTGGTCAACCCGGTCCGCCCGGACGGCACCTTCGAGGAGCATCTGCCGCTCGTCGGCGGCCAGTTCTTCAAGAAGGCCGACGAGGCGCTGGTCGCCGACCTCGACGCCCGCGGCCTGCTCTTCCGCCACCTCGCCTACGAGCACAGCTACCCGCACTGCTGGCGCTGCCACACCGCGCTGCTCTACTACGCCCAGCCGTCCTGGTACATCCGCACCACCGCCGTCAAGGACGCCCTGCTGCGGGAGAACGAGAACACCAACTGGTTCCCGGAGTCGGTCAAGCACGGCCGGTTCGGCGACTGGCTGAGCAACAACATCGACTGGGCACTGTCCCGCAACCGCTACTGGGGCACCCCGCTGCCCATCTGGCGCTGCGAGGAGGGCCACCTCACCTGCGTCGGCTCGCTCACCGAGCTGTCCGAGCTGACCGGCGCCGACCAGTCCGGCCTGGACCCGCACCGCCCGTTCATCGACGAGATCACCTTCGGCTGCACCCACGAGGGCTGCGCGCTCACCGCCACCCGCGTCCCCGAGGTGATCGACGCCTGGTACGACTCGGGCTCGATGCCGTTCGCGCAGTGGGGCTACCCGTACCGCAACAAGGAGCTCTTCGAGAAGCGCTTCCCGGCGCAGTTCATCTCCGAGGCCATCGACCAGACCCGCGGCTGGTTCTACACCCTCATGGCCGTCGGCACCCTGGTCTTCGACAAGTCCGCGTACGAGAACGTGGTCTGCCTCGGCCACATCCTCGCCGAGGACGGCCGGAAGATGTCCAAGCACCTGGGCAACATCCTCCAGCCGATCCCGCTCATGGACCAGCACGGCGCCGACGCGGTCCGCTGGTTCATGGCCGCCGGCGGCTCGCCGTGGTCGGCCCGCCGGGTCGGTCACAACACCATCCAGGAAGTCGTCCGCAAGACGCTGCTGACGTACTGGAACACCGTCGCCTTCCAGGCGCTGTACGCCCGCACCGCCAACTGGGCGCCGTCCGCGGCCGATCCGGCCCCCGCCGACCGCCCGCTGCTGGACCGCTGGCTGCTCGGCGAGGTCAACACCCTGGTCGAGGAGGTCACCGGCGCCCTGGAGGGCTTCGACACCCAGCGCGCCGGCAAGCTGCTCTCCGCCTTCGTCGACGACCTCTCCAACTGGTACGTCCGCCGCTCCCGCCGCCGCTTCTGGCAGGGCGACCCGGCCGCGCTGCGCACCCTCCACGAGGTCATCGAGACGGTGACGCGCCTGATGGCCCCGCTCACCCCGTTCATCACCGAGCGGGTCTGGCAGGACCTGGTCGTCCCGGTCGCCCCGGACGCCCCGGACTCCGTCCACCTCTCCACCTGGCCGGTCGCCGACCGCGGGCTGATCGACCCGGCGCTCTCCGCGCAGATGCAATTGGTGCGCCGACTGGTCGAGTTGGGCCGCGCCACCCGCGCCGAGTCCGGGGTGAAGACCCGCCAGCCGCTGTCCCGCGCGCTGGTCGGCGCCCACGGCTTCGCGGACCTCTCCGAGGACCTGCGCGCCCAGATCGCCGAGGAGCTGAACGTCAGCTCGCTGGCCTCGCTCGCTGAGTCCTCCTCTGGTCGAGGGGGCGGCGGCTCCCTGGTCGACACCACCGCCAAGGCCAACTTCCGCGCCCTGGGCAAGCGGTTCGGCAAGGGCGTCCAGGCGGTCGCCAAGGCCGTCGCCGCCGCGGACGCCGCCGCCCTCTCGCTCGCACTGCGCAACGGCACGGCCGGCGTCGAGGTGGACGGCGAGACCGTCAGCCTCTCCCCCGAAGAGGTCATCATCACCGAAACCCCGCGCGAGGGCTGGTCGGTGGCCTCCGACGCGGGCGCGACGGTCGCCCTCGACCTGGAGATCACTCCGGAGCTGCGCCGCGCCGGCCTGGCCCGCGACGCGATCCGGCTGATCCAGGAGGCCCGCAAGAACAGCGGCCTGGACGTCGCCGACCGGATCGCGCTGCGCTGGACGACCACCGACGACGAGCTGCGGACGGCACTGACCGACCACGCCGCGCTGATCTCCGACGAGGTGCTGGCCACCGACTTCGCCGCCGGCGAGCCGGACGGGTCCTACGGCCCGGCCTTCACCGACGAGGCACTGTCCCTGACCTTCCACCTCCGCAAGGCGTAACGGAGCACGGAAGCACGGCAAGCACGACCGGGCCCCACGGGCCCGCACCGCAGGCCCCGGCGCACACCGCGCCGGGGCCTGCGCTCTTGTCCGCCCCCCACACACCACCGATCGCGCCCCCACAGGGACGACGGCACGGACGGCACCACGAACAGGGCCGGGGGCCCCGGGGGGGGCACCCGGGGCCCGGCCCGGGGGGCGGCCCGGGGGGCGGATAAGCGTGGAGCCCGGCGGCACGGGGGGTGGGCGGGCGGGTGGGGGAAGCGCCCGGGGGGCC
>NZ_JBHVQS010000057.1:0-36674 GCF_042886435.1 Streptomyces sp. NPDC058000 | reverse complement strand
CCGCCCCGCCCGCCACCCCGACCTGGGCGGGCCCCCGCGGTAAGTCCCGGGGGGCCCGGCCCTGATTGCCGACTCTGTACGCCGTACCGGCGTCAGCCGTCCGTCAGTTGTCGTCCTCGTCGATGAGGAAACCGCGCATCGGCGACGGCGTCTGCTGCATCGGCGACGGACCCTGCGGCCGCACCGGTGCCATCGGCTGGGTCATCGCCGGCGACATCTGCTGCTGGCCGCCGTAGGACGGACCACCGCTGGACGGGCTGCTCATGGAGTGGTTGCCGCCCATGGACTGGCCGCCACCCATGGTGTGGTTGCCGCCCATGGTGCCCGCACCGGCCGACGCCATCGACGGCGACGGCGGCAGCGAGGCGGCCGCCGGGGTCCGCGGCGGGGCCAGCGAGTCGTCGGCCTGGTTCTCCAGCTGACGCAGCTGGCTCTCCAGGTACGACTTCAGACGGGTGCGGTACTCGCGCTCGAAGCCCCGCAGGTCCTCGACCTTGCGCTCCAGCGTCGCGCGGGCCGACTCCAGCGAGCCCATCGCCACGCGGTGCTTCTCCTGCGCGTCCCGCTCCAGCGCGTCGGCCTTGGCGCGGGCGTCCCGCTCCAGGCCCTCGGCACGGCTGCGCGCCTCGCCGACGATCTTGTTGGCCTCGGAACGGGCCTCCGCGATCGCCTGGTCGGCGGTCTGCTGCGCCAGCGACAGCACGCGCGCCGCGCTGTCACCGCCGGGGCCGCCCTGCTGCTGGGCCGGCTGCGGCAGTTGCTGCGCGGGGCCGCCGAGCGGACCACCCATGGGGCCGCCCTGGCCCATCGGGCCACCCTGGCCCATCGGGCCGCCCTGACCCATCGGGCCGCCCTGACCCATCGGGCCGGGACCGTGCGGGACAGGGCCGTGCGGACCCTGCGGACCGTGGCCACCGGGACCGGGGGGCAGCTGCGGTGCACCACCGGGCAGTTGGGGCGGGCCACCCATCCCCTGCTGCTGCGGCGGAACCGGCTGCGGACCGGATATGGCGGCGGGCACCGGAGCCCCCGGCCGCTGCTGCTGCTCCTGCTGCTGGTCGGGCCCCTTGCGCAGCCCCTGCTGCTGGTTCTGCGCGGCGGCACGAGTGGCGGCGGCCAGCTTGGCGCGCAGGTCCTCGTTCTCCCGCAGCAGGCGGGTCAGTTCGCCCTCGACCTCGTCGAGGAAGGCATCGACCTCGTCCTCGTCATAGCCTTCTCGGAGGCGGACGGTCGTGAACTGCTTGTTCCGCACGTCCTCGGGGGTCAACGGCATCTCTACTTCACCTCAACGTAGTCGTCGGCAATCGGCAAGACCGTATCGTTCACACCAACAACACCGACCTCACGACGGTGATCAGGATGTAGACGATGATCATCAATACGAAGAAGGACAGGTCGAGCGCCACGCCCCCGAGACGCAGCGGCGGGATGACCCGCCGCAGAAGCTTGAGCGGTGGATCGGTGACAGTGTAGGTGGCCTCAAGAATCACCACCATCGCCTTGCCGGGTTGCCATGAACGGGCGAACTGGAAGACATAGTCCATCACCAGCCGGAAAATCAGCACGATCAGGAAGCAGTACAGCGCGATATAGATCACCTGACCAGCGACACTCATCTCGCGCGTCCCTCTCCCCTTGTTCCTGTGCCGACCTTATGGGCTTGGTGTGCCCGGTGTTGCGTCTCAGCTCTGGTTGAAGAATCCGCCCTCTGCGATACGGGCCTTGTCCTCCGCCGTGACATCGACGTTAGCAGGCGACAACAGGAACACCTTCTGCGTCACCCGCTCAATGCTCCCGTGCAGTCCGAAGACCAGACCGGCCGCAAAGTCGACAAGTCGCTTCGCGTCCGTGTCGTCCATCTCCGTGAGATTCATGATCACCGGAGTGCCCTCACGGAAGTGTTCCCCGATGGTACGGGCTTCGTTGTAGGTCCGGGGGTGCAGTGTGGTGATGCGGTAGGGCTCCCGCTCGGACACAACTTTGGGCATGATCACCGGTGCGTTCTTCTCCAGGTTCGGACGTTCGGGTGTGATGGATGCCACGGGGGCGATACGCGCGGGTCGTCCGCTTTCCGCGGCGAGCGGGGCGGGTTCACGCGGAGCGGGAGGCGTCACGGCGCGGACCGGTTCCTCCCGTTCCGGGCGTGTCTCGGGCTGCACTTGATGCTGCTGCCGCCGCCCTCGATCAGGCTCCGGGTCAAGCTCGGGCTCGAACTCGTCGTCGGGGTCGAACCCCCGGCCGTCGTACCCATCGTCCTCCACGAGGCCGAGGTAGACCGCCATCTTGCGCATCGCGCCGGCCATTCTCTGCGTCCTCCGCTCTGTGGTGGATCGGCTCCGTCACCGGGGGCCTTGGATCCACTCGGCCTGCCCCGCTTCCTGCGGGAATGACCATATTTTGTGCTGTGGTCCGACTTGCTTGGCGACGTTACCCGAGCCGTGGTCGGACTCCGAGTACCGAGGTGCCGATGCGTACATGTGTCGCCCCGGCCGCCACGGCGTCCTCAAGGTCCGCACTCATACCTGCCGACACCATGGTGGCAGCAGGATGGGTCAGGCGCAGGTCGGATGAGATTTCCACGAGCCGCTCGAAAGCGGCCCGTTGACGTCCGGCGTACGGTCCGGCCAGCGGCGCAACCGTCATCACACCGTCCAGGCGCAGCCCTTGGGAACCGGCGATCACCTCGGCGAGTTCCGCGACCCCCTCCGGCGCCACCCCGCCGCGATCTCCGACGATCCGTCCGTTTTGCCCTGACTCAACATCAAACGCCACCTGGATCAGACAACCCAACTCGCGCCCGGAACGCACCGCCTCCTTGGACAGCGCGGTGGCGAGCCGGGGCCGGTCGACCGACTGGACGACCCCGGCGTAACCAGCCACGGACCGCACCTTGTTGGTCTGCAATTGACCGACAAAGTGCCAATTCAACGGCAAATCGGCACATTCGGCCGCCTTGGGCGCCGCTTCCTGATCGCGATTCTCCGCGACCTGACGGACCCCCAGCTCCGCGAGCAGCCGGACGTCGCTCGCGGGGTAGGTCTTGGTGACGACGATCAGCGTGACCTCGTCCCGTGCTCGGCCGGCCTTGGCACAGGCGGTGGAGATACGATCCTCCACCCGCGCCAGGTTGTCGGCCAGTTGCGTTCTGCGGTCGTCGGTCACGGCGCAGCCTCTCCGGGGGCGTCCCCGAGCCATACGTAGCCCGCGAGCCGCCCGGTCGTGCGGTCGCGGCGGTACGAGTAGTGGTCCGCCGACTCCCGAGTGCAGATGGGCGATTGCGTACGCAACTGCACGCCGGCCGCGGCGAGTTGGGCCCGCACTCCGGCGGTGACGTCCACCGACGGGGTGTCCCAGGAGGTGGTCGCCCACGCCTCCGGCACCACCGCCGCGACCTCGGCGCGCATCGCCTCGGGCACCTCGTAGCAGCGCCCGCAGACCGCGGGGCCGACGTGGGCGAGGATCCGGGACGGCTCCGCGCCCAGTGCGGTCATGGCGGCGACGGCCGCCGGAACGACCCCGGCGACCAGGCCCGGGCGGCCGGCGTGCGCGACGCCCGCGATCCCGGCGACCGGGTCGGCGAGCAGGACCGGGACGCAGTCGGCGGTCAGCACCGCCAGCGCCAGTCCGCGACGGGCGGTCACCACCGCGTCCACGGACGGGATGTCGCCCTCTCCCCAGGGACCGTCGACCACGGCCACGTCCCGGCCGTGGACCTGGTTCATCCAGACCACCGCGGCCTGGTCGAGGCCCAGTTCCCGGGCGACCAGGTCGCGGTTGGCGCGGACGGCCGCGGGGTCGTCGCCCACCGCGCCGCCCAGATTGAGCTGCTCATACGGAGCGGCGCTCACCCCGCCCCACCTGTCGGTGAAGGCGAAGTGCGCGCCGCTCTCGTGGTGCTGTTGCCCTATCACGTCGGTGCTTTACATCACTTCAGGAAGTCGGGAACGTCCAGTTCCTCGGCCGCGGAGTCCGAGTACGGACGGGCCGGGGGAACCGAAGGACCGCCGGTCGACGGGTTGGACACCTCGCCCAGCGACGAGGAATCGGACGACACCGAGGACTCGTCCCGGATCGGCGGGACCGCGCCGAGACCACCGAACGACGGTGCCGTGCGCGCCGGCTCGACCGGGGGCACCGTCGGACGGGTCGGCGCCGGTACGGGCTCCTCGCGCTTCGGGGCCGACATACCGGCCTGCTGCGCGTCGCGGCGGGCCGGCGGCTGACCGCCGTCGAAGCCCGCGGCGATGACGGTGACCCGGACCTCGTCGCCCAGGGCGTCGTCGATGACCGCGCCGAAGATGATGTTGGCCTCGGGGTGCGCGGCCTCGCTGACCAGCTGCGCGGCCTCGTTGATCTCGAACAGGCCGAGGTCGGAGCCGCCGGAGATAGAGAGCAGCACACCGCGGGCGCCGTCGATGGACGCCTCCAGGAGCGGCGAGGAGATCGCCATCTCCGCGGCGGCCACCGCACGGTCGTCGCCGCGCGCCGAGCCGATGCCCATGAGCGCCGAGCCGGCCTCGGACATCACGGACTTGACGTCGGCGAAGTCGAGGTTGATCAGGCCCGGGGTCGTGATCAGGTCGGTGATGCCCTGGACACCCGACAGCAGCACCTGGTCCGCGGACTTGAACGCGTCGAGCACGCTCACCTGGCGGTCCGAGATGGACAGCAGACGGTCATTGGGGATCACGATGAGGGTGTCGACCTCTTCGCGCAGCTGCGCGATGCCGTCCTCGGCCTGGTTGGCGCGACGGCGGCCCTCGAAGGTGAACGGCCGGGTGACCACACCGATCGTCAGGGCGCCCAGCGAGCGCGCGATGTTGGCGACGACGGGGGCGCCGCCGGTGCCGGTGCCGCCGCCCTCGCCCGCGGTCACGAAGACCATGTCGGCCCCCTTGAGGACCTCCTCGATCTCCTCGCGGTGGTCCTCGGACGCCTTGCGGCCCACGTCCGGGTTGGCGCCGGCGCCGAGTCCGCGGGTCATCTCGCGGCCGACGTCGAGCTTGACGTCGGCGTCGCTCATCAGCAACGCCTGCGCATCGGTGTTGATCGCGATGAACTCGACGCCCTTGAGCCCGACCTCGATCATCCGGTTGATGGCGTTCACGCCACCGCCGCCGATGCCGACGACCTTGATGACTGCGAGGTAGTTCTGCGGTGCTGCCACGTCGAAGGCCTCTCGCCTCGATTTACGTGTCGTCGCCGCACATTGCGTGTGGACGCCGACTGATGCCGAAGGGATGTTCCGCTCTGCCGACCCGAACCCTAACCCTGAAGTTTAGGGTTACTGTGCCTGTGTTCCCGGTTCCACGGTCCCTTTGGAACGAGACACTAAGTCGACAAGGCGCGCGCGTTCAACGAACACGCCGAACCTCCCGTTTTTCTTTTCACCCTATGTGATCACCCATAGTCGTAGCCATCCAGGGTGCTGGCCTGCGACGCGGTACGTCAACTCCCGGACACCGCAGGTGCGCTGGGAACCGAGATGTCGAAGTGGCGCGCGTCACGCGCGGCCTTCAGCAGCTCGGCCAGCACCTTCGCCTTTTCGGCACCCTGTTCGCGGCTGCCCCACATCACCGTGCGGCCACCTGCGAGTTCGAGGGTGACGGAATCATAGGAGCGCACCCGGACGGTGCGGACGTCCTTACGGACTGCGGCCGGGAGATCCTCGGCGACGGTGACGGCGGCGCGCAGCAAACGTCCGGTTCCGAAACGGTGCAGACTCGGGGAGTCGGAAACGGTCATACGCAGAAGCGGAACGCCTTTGGGGGCGCGGCTCACCGTGGCGAACCGGATGCCCTCATTGTCCACTTCCTCGAACTTCCCGTTCGTTTGCAGCAGCAGTTCCGGCTTCCTTTCGGTCACTTCCAGACCGAGGGTGTGCGGCCATGACCGAGTGACGTCAACGCTTTTGAGGCGCGGGAGTTTGGCGAGCAGTCGGCGTTGTACCGCGTCGGTGTCCACGGAGGCGAGCGGTGCGTTCAAGGGAGCGGCCGCGGCGGCGACCACCTCCGCCGGCGTGAGCACCTCGGTGCCGCCGGCTCGGACCTGCTCCAACCGGAGCCAGCCCGAGCCGTAGAGCACCCAGGCACCGAACCCGCCGAGCAGCACCGCGAGAACCGCGATGATGATCACACCGCGGCGGCCCGGGCGGCGCAGCCGGAGAGCCGGCAACCGGAAGCGCCCGCCGCCGGACTGCGGCGAAGAGGGCGGGCCGGACGGTGACTTCTTCGCTCCGCGCCTGGCGGTGGTCGGTCCGGCCACGCTCTCCGCCTTCCCTCGTCCGCTACTTGCGGCGCTGCTCGATCGCGTCGTAGACCATGCCGACCAGCAACTCGTCGGCGTCCCGACGGCCGAACTCCGAGGCCGCGCGGGACATCTCGTACAACCGGTGCGGATCGCCCAGGACCGGGAGCACGCTGTTCTGCACCCAGTCCGGGGTCAGCTGGGCGTCGTCGACCAGCAGGCCGCCGCCGGCGTTGACCAACGGCTGGGCGTTGAGCCGCTGCTCGCCGTTGCCGATGGGCAGCGGGACGAAGGCGGCCGGGAGCCCGACGGCGGACAACTCGGCGACGGTCATCGCGCCCGCGCGGCAGAGCATCATGTCGGCCGCGGCGTACGCGAGATCCATCCGGTCCAAGTACGGTACCGGGACATAGGGGGGCATCCCCGGCATGTTCTCCACGTGCGGCAGTTCGTTCTTCGGCCCCACCGCGTGCAGCACCTGGATGCCGGAGCGCTGGAACGCCGGAACAGCCGCCTGGACGACCTCGTTCAACCGGCGGGCACCCTGGGAACCGCCGGACACCAGCAGGGTCGGCAGGTTGGGGTCGAGACCGAACGCGGCGCGCGCCTCGGGGCGGACCGCCGCGCGGTCCAGAGTGGCGATGGACCGACGCAGCGGAATGCCCACATAGCGGGCGCCGCGCAGCTTGCTGTCCGGGGTGCTGACGGCGACGTACGTGGCGTACCGCGAGCCGATCTTGTTGGCCAGGCCGGGGCGGGCGTTGGCCTCGTGGACGACGATCGGCACACCGAGCCGCTTGGCGGCGAGGTAGCCGGGCAGCGCCACATAGCCACCGAAGCCGACGACGCAGTCCGCCTTGGTGCGCTCCAGGATCTGCTCGGCGGCCTTGATCGTGCCGCGCAGCCGCCCGGGGACGGTGATCAGTTCGGGGGTGGGCTTGCGGGGCAGCGGGACGGCCGGGATCAGGCCCAGCTCGTAGCCGCGCTCGGGGACCAGTCGGGTCTCCAGGCCGCGCTCCGTGCCGAGTGCCGTGATCCCCACGGTCGGGTCCTGCCTCCGCAGGGCGTCCGCGAGGGCGAGCGCGGGCTCGATGTGGCCGGCGGTCCCCCCACCGGCGAGTACGACATGCACCGAAATTCACCGCTCTCCGGACGGCCGCCTCTTAACGCGCCGTCTCATCGTTTTCCATCTCACCCCAGCCGGTTTCCTGCCGGACCCAGGCTTCCGCGCCAACCGAGCCGTCAACGCCGCCCGTGCGGCGGGCTCGTCACGCGCGAAGGCGATCAGCAGCCCGACGGCGAACATCGTCGGCAGCAGCGCGGAGCCTCCGTAGGAGAACAGCGGCAGCGGGACACCGGCGATCGGCAACAGACCGAGCACCGCACCGATGTTGATCACGGCCTGGGCCATGATCCAGGTGATCACACCTCCCGCTGCGTACCGTACGAAGGGATCCTCCGTGCGTCCGGCCACGCGGATACCCGCATAGCCTAGAGCCGCGAAGAGGGCGAGCACCGACAGCGTCCCCGCCAGTCCCAGTTCCTCCCCGGTGATGGCGAAAATGAAGTCGGTGTGCGGTTCCGGGAGTTCTCCCCATTTTTCCATACTCGCCCCGAGCCCGGAACCGAAGAGTCCGCCCGAAGCCAGCGCGTAGATGCCGTGCACGGCCTGCCAGCACTGATCGCCGGGGCCGGGATCGGTCGCGCCGATGCAGGCGAGCCGGGACATCCGGTGGGCGCTGGTCTTGATCAACAGCGCGCTGAGCACCGTGGCCGCGCCGAGTACCCCCGCGAACAGCCGGGTCGGGGCGCCGGCCAGCCACAGCAGGCCGAAGAGGATCGCGGTGAGGATGATCGTGGTGCCCATGTCACCGCCGAGCATGATCAGCCCGAGCAGGAGAAATGTCACCGGCGTCAGGGGAACCAGCAGCTGCTTCCACTGCGTCAGTAGCTGCTTCTCCTCTTTGCGGGCGAGCAGGTCCGCGGCCCACAGGACGAGCGCGAGCTTGCCGAACTCGCTCGGTTGCACCTGGAAAGGGCCGCCCAGGCTGAGCCAGTTCTGGTTGCCGTTGACCGAAACCCCGATCCCCGGGATCTGCACCATGCCGAGCAGGAACACCGAACCGGCAAGCAGCGGATACGCCAGCGCCCGGTGCCGCCGCACCGACAGGCGGGAGGCGAACAGCAGCAGCCCGCCCCCGATGGCGGCCGCCAGCAACTGTTTGCGGAAGAAGTACGACGGCGCCAGACCGGACTGGAGGGCCTTGATCTGGGACGCCGAGTAGACCATCACCAGGCCCAGGACGATGATCAGCACAGGGGCGCCGAGGATGAGGTAGTAGGCCGTCAACGGGCGGTCCCAGGCCCGCTTGGCCCGGGTGTACAACCCGCGCGGGCCGGTCGGGGTCCGGCCGGCCCGCGGCGGGCGCGCCTTCGCGGGGGGCCGACGCGCCGGGCTCGGCCGCGCCGGCTTCGCCGATCGGGCGGTCATCCTCGTCCCCTCCACAGGTGCGCTCGCCGCCGGCGACGACGGCAGCGGGGAGAACCAGGCTAGTGACCCGCGGCGGCGAGTTCGCCCACCGCGTCGGCGAATGCCTCGCCCCGCTTGTTGTAATTGACGAACATGTCCATCGAGGCACAGGCCGGGGCCAGCAGGACGGTGTCGCCGGGCTCGGCCAGCCGGGCCGCTTCTCGGACCGCCTCGGACATCGCCCCAGTGTCGGTCCGGTCGAGGTCGACAACCGGGACATCGGGGGCGTGTCGCCCGAGCGCTTCGCGGATCAGCGCCCGGTCGGCGCCGATGAGGACCACTGCACGCAGCCGTCCGGCGGCGGTGCGCACCAGCTCGTCGAAGGTGGCGCCCTTCGCCAGGCCGCCGGCGATCCACACGATGTGCTCGTACGCCGCCAACGACGCCTCGGCGGCGTGGGTGTTGGTGGCCTTGGAGTCGTCGATGTAGGAGACCCCGGCGACATCCGCGACGTGCTGGATGCGGTGCGCGTCCGGGTGGAAGGTGCGCAGTCCCTCGCGGACCGCGGCGGCCGGGACGCCGAAGGCGCGGGCCAGCGCCGCGGCGGCCAGCGCGTTGGCGATGTTGTGCGGGGCCGCCTTCCCGGAGGAGGGGGCGATGTCCGCGATCTCGGCGAGCTCCTGGGCCTGCCGCTGCCGGTTCTCCACGAAGGCGCGGTCGACGAGGATGCCGTCGACGATGCCCAGCTGGGAGGGGCCGGGGGCGCCGAGGGTGAAGCCGATCGCCCGGCAGCCCTCCTCGACGTCGGCCTGTCGGACCAGGTCCTCGGTGGCCGGGTCGGCGACGTTGTAGACGCAGGCGACGGTGTTGCCCTCGTAGATCCGGCCCTTGTCGGCGGCGTACGCGGCCATGGAACCGTGCCAGTCCAGGTGGTCCGGGGCAAGGTTGAGAACGGTCGCGGAGTGTGCCCGCACCGACGGGGCCCAGTGCAGCTGGTAGCTGGAGAGCTCGACGGCCAGGACGTCGTACGACGCACCGTCCGCGCGGCCCTCGCCGAGCACCACGTCGACCAGCGGGACGCCGATGTTGCCTACCGCGGCGGTGCGCAGACCGGCCGCGGTCAGGATCGAGGCCAGCATCCGGACGGTGGTGGTCTTGCCGTTGGTGCCGGTGACCGCCAGCCAGGGTGCGGCATCCGGGCCGCGCAGCCGCCAGGCCAGTTCGACGTCGCCCCAGACCGGGACGCCGGCCTTCTCGGCCGCCAGGAAGAGCGGGCTGGTCGGCTTCCACCCGGGGGTGGTGACGATCAGCTCGGTGCCCTCGGGGAGGGTGTCGCCGTCGCCCAGCCGAACCGTGGCGCCGAGCTCTGCCAGCTCGGCCGCCTGGGCCCGTTCCCGTTCGCCGTCGCTGCTGTTGACGACGGTGACCCGGGCGCCGAGGCCGGCCAGGGCGCGGGCGGCGGGGACGCCGCTCACGCCGAGGCCGGCAACGGTGATGTGCCTGCCGGCGAAATCCTGCGGGTCCCGTGGGTCGTACCCGGTCACTTCGCCGCCTGCCAGCCGCCGTAGAAGATGCCCAGACCGACGATCACGCACATGCCCTGGATGATCCAGAACCGGACCACCACAAGGACTTCCGACCACCCCTTGAGTTCGAAGTGGTGTTGGAGTGGCGCCATGCGGAAGACCCGCTTACCGGTCATCCGGAACGAGCCGACCTGGATGACCACGGACATGGTGATCAGGACGAACAGACCGCCCAGGACGGCCAGCAGCATCTCCGTGCGGGAGCAGATCGCGAGGCCGGCGAGCGCACCACCGAGCGCCAGCGAGCCGGTGTCGCCCATGAAGATCTTGGCGGGCGAGGTGTTCCACCACAGGAAGCCGAAGCAGGCACCCATCAGGGCGGAGGCCACCACGGCCAGGTCGAGCGGATCGCGCACTTCGTAGCAGCCGGGTCCGGCGGTGATCTGGTTGGCGCAGGACTCCTGGTACTGCCAGATGCCGATGAAGGTGTACGCGCCGAAGACCATCACCGAGGCGCCGGTGGCCAGGCCGTCGAGGCCGTCGGTGAGGTTCACGCCGTTGGACATCGCCAGGATCATGAACAGCGCCCAGAGGACGAAGAGCACCGGGCCGATCTGCCAGCCGAAGTCCTGGGTGAAGGAGAGCCGGTCGGAGGCCGGGGTCGCGCCCCGCAGGTCGGCGAACTGGAGCGAGAGCACCGCGAAGGCGATGCCGACGATCAGCTGGCCGGCCATCTTCGCCTTGGCCCGCAGGCCCAGCGACCGCTGCTTGACGATCTTGATGTAGTCGTCGAGGAAGCCGACCAGGCCCATGCCCGCGAAGAGGAAGAGCACCAGGACGCCCGAGAAGGTCGGGTCGCTGGAGGTGATCACCTTCGTCAGGGCGTAGGCGATGATCGTGGCGAGGATGAAGGAGATGCCGCCCATGGTGGGCGTGCCCTTCTTGCTGCCGTGGGAGCGCGGGCCGTCATCGCGGATGAACTGCCCGTAGCCCTTCTTGGCCAGCAGTTTGATCAGCAGCGGGGTGCCGATCAGGGTCAGGAAGAGCCCGATCATCCCGGAGAAGAGGATCTGCTTCATGGAGTTCATCGGGACGCGGCCCCGCCCTCAACGCCGGAACCGACCTCGCCGTCCAGCAATGCCGCGGCGACCCGCTCCAGGCCCACCGACCTGGACGCCTTCACCAGCACGACGTCTCCCCCTCGCAGCTCCCTGCGCAACAGGTCGATCGCCGCCCGCGCGTCGGACACGTGCACCGACTCCTCACCCCACGAACCCTCGTTCTTGGCGCCCATGTCGAGCCAGGCCGCTTCCCTGCCGCCGACCGCCACGAGCTTGCTGACGTTGAGCCGGACGACCAGCCGTCCGACCGCGTCGTGTTCGGCGAGTGACTCCTCGCCCAGCTCGGCCATCTCACCGAGCACCGCCCACGTCCGGCCCCCCTTCGCCCTGGCGGCGGTGCCCATGGCGACCAGCGCACGCAGCGCCGCTCGCATGGACTCGGGGTTCGCGTTGTAGGCGTCGTTGACGACCGTCACGCCGTCCGCGCGCTCGGTGACCTCCATCCGCCAGCGGGAGAGCGTGCCGGCTTCGGAGAGCGCGGCGGCGATCTCGTCCACGGGCATGCCCAACTCATGGGCGACGGCGGCCGCGGCGAGCGCGTTCGACACGTGGTGCTCACCGTACAGCCGCATCGTCACATCACTGCACCCGGAGGGTGTGTGAAGCGTGAAGGCGGGCTGTCCGAGGCCGTTGAGCCGGACATTCTCGGCGCGGACGGCAGCGTCCGCGGCCTCACCGAAGAGGATGGTGCGGGCCTTGGTGCGGGACGCCATGGCACGGACGAACGGGTCGTCGGCGTTGAGCACCGCCACCCCGCCGTCCGCGGCCGCGGGCAGCGACTCGACGAGCTCGCCCTTGGCCTCGGCGATCTGCTCGCGGCCGCCGAACTCGCCGAGGTGCGCGGTGCCGACGTTGAGGACCACCCCGATCCGGGGCGGGGTCAGCCCGGCGAGGTAGCGGATGTGGCCGACGCCGCGGGCACCCATCTCCAGGACGAGGTGACGGGTGGTGGCGTCGGCGCGCAGCGCGGTGAGCGGCAGCCCGATCTCGTTGTTGAGGTTGCCTTCCGGCCACACCGTCGGCCCGTGCCGCTGGAGCAGCTGGGCGATCAGGTCCTTCGTGCTGGTCTTGCCGGCCGAGCCGGTCAGACCGACGACGGTGGTGCCCAGCCGGTCCACGACGGCCCGAGCGAGTGCGCCGAGAGCTGCGACGACGTCATCGACGATGATCGCCGGGACGCCGACCGGGCGGGCCGCGAGGACGGCCGTCGCGCCGGCTTCCACGGCGCCGACGGCGAAGTCGTGGCCGTCGACGCGCTCACCGGCGAAGGCAACGAACAGGCCACCCGGGCGGACCGCCCGGGAGTCCGAGACGACCGGCCCGGTGACCTCGCGGTCCGGGTCCGGTATGTCGTGCTGCTGCCCGCCGACGATGCTCGCGATCTCGGCGAGGGACAGGGAGATCACAGGTCACCCCCGAGGCCGTGCAGAAGGTGCCAACAAGAGGATTGTGCGCGCATGGCGGTGTGTCATCCCTGGTGGTTCGGCTGCTGTGACTGCTGCGGCTGCCGTGACTTCAGCGAATCCTCGATGGAAGCGCGCAGCACCTGACGGTCGTCGAAGGGGCGTACCACTCCGGCGATGTCCTGACCCTGTTCGTGGCCCTTGCCCGCGACGATCACGGTGTCGCCGGGCTCGGCGCGAGCGACCGCGGCGGCAATGGCGGCGGCCCGGTCCTCTTCTACGAGGACGGTGCCGCGCTCGTGGACGGGCACCTCGGCGGCGCCCGCAAGCATGGTGGCGAGGATCGCGAGCGGGTCCTCGGAGCGCGGATTGTCGGAGGTCAGCACGGCGGTGTCGGCGAGCCGGGCGACCGCGGCGCCCATCGGCATCCGCTTGTGCGGGTCGCGGTCGCCGCCGCAGCCGAGGACGGCGTGCACCTTGCCGGTGGTGACCTTGCGCAGCGCGCGCAGAACCGATTCGACGGCGTCCGTCTTGTGGGCGTAGTCGACGACCGCGAGGTAGGGCTGGCCGACGTCCACCCGCTCCAGGCGGCCGGGGACGCCGGGGATCGCGGCGACACCGTCGGCCGCGGTCTGCGGGTCGATGCCGGCGACGGCCAGCGCCGTGATGGCGGCCAGCGCGTTGGAGACGTTGAACGGGCCGGCGATCGGGGAGGCGGCGCGCAGCGTCACGCCCCCGGGGCCGTGCACGGTGAAGGTCGAGCCGAGCGCGCCGAGCTCGACGTCGGCGGCGCGCCAGTCGGCGTCCGGGTGGCCCTCGGCGGAGAACGTGGTGACCGGGACCTCGGACTCGCCGGCGGCCAGCCGGCGGCCGTACTCGTCGTCGATGTTGACCACGCCGGCCTTGCTGCGCGCCGCGGTGAACAGCTGGGCCTTGGCCTGGAAGTAGTCCTCCATGCCGGAGTGGAACTCCATGTGCTCCGGGCTGAGGTTGTTGAAGACCGCGACGTCGAAGACGCAGCCGTCGACCCGGCCGAGCACCAGCGCGTGGCTGGAGACCTCCATGGCGACCGAGCGGACGCCGCGCTCGCGCATCACCGCGAACAGCGCCTGGAGGTCGGTGGCCTCGGGGGTGGTCCGCTCGGACTTCAGGCGCTCGTCACCGATCCGGGACTCGACCGTGCCGATCAGGCCGGTCAGTCCGCCCATCCGTCGCCCGCCGCCGCCCTTGGCCGGCTGCGCTTCGCGCAGGCCACCCTCGGTCTCCTTCGCCGCGGCGGCCCGCAGCCCGCCCTCGATGAGGTACGCGGTGGTGGTCTTGCCGGAGGTACCGGTGATACCGATCTGGAGGAGGTCCTCGCCGGGTGCCCCGTAGATCGAGACGGCCAGGGCGCCCATCCGCCCGCGCGGGTCGTCGACGGCGAGCACCGGCAGGCCGGTCGCGGCGGCCCGCTCGGCGCCCGACGGGTCGGTCAGGATCGCGGCGGCACCGAGGTCGGCGGCCTGGGCGACGAAGTCGGCACCGTGCAGACGGGCGCCGGGCAGCGCGGCGTAGACGTCACCGGGGCGGACCGCACGGGAGTCGTGGGTGATGCCGGTGACCTGGACGGCATCCGCGCGGTCCGGGACCGGGATGGTCAGCTGCCGGGCGAGGTCGGCCAGGGGGGTGGGGCGGACCTCCTCAGGGCGCGGCGCGCCCGGATATCTGCCGGGGCCGCCCTTCTCCGCGTGCTGGGGTTTCGGGGACTGATCAGCTTGTGACACGGCGGTGAGCGTACCGGGCAGAACGGGCTCGGGGCGAAGTGAGGGCTTCGCCGGGGTTCTGTCACCGGGCAGGTGCGGGCCGTCGGGAGTGATCGTCGTCACGGCGGTGTTGCCTCGATTTCATTCGCCTGGCTTGAACGTGACCGGCAGCCGCGGCGGCTGTGCGCCGGTCGGGGGGACCTGGAGGGTCTTCAGTGCGAACGCCATGACCTGCTGGAAGATCGGGCCGCAGACCTGGCCTCCGAAATAGCTGCCCTGCTTGGGGTTCTGTACGGCGCAGTAGACGGTGATGCGCGGCTTGTCGGCGGGTGCGAAGCCGGCGAAGGAAGCGGTGTAGCCGTGGTAGCGGCCGGTCTTCGGGTCCACCCGGTTGGAGGTGCCGGTCTTGCCGCCGACCCGGTACCCGTCGATCTTCGCCTTGGCTCCGGTGCCCTCCTGGTCGTCCACCACCGATTCCAGCATGGTGGCGAGGGTGCCGGCGGTCTTCTGGCTCACCACGCGGTCCCGGGCGGGCGCGGAGGCCGGGGCGTACCGGCCGTCCGGCCCGGTGGTGCCGCGGACGAGGGTGGGGGCGATCCGCTCGCCGCCGTTGGCGATGGTGGAGTAGACGGAGGCGGCCTGGACGGCGTTGAGGGACAGGCCCTGGCCGAACGGGATGGTGTACTGCTGGGAGGTGTTCCAGTCCTGCGGCTTGGCGAGGATGCCGTCCGTCTCCCCGGGGAAGTTGAGCCCGGTGGGCTGGCCGATGCCGAATTTCCGCAGGTAGGAGTAGAGGACCTGGTTGGCCTGGGGCTGGGTGGTGCCCAGTTGGCCGGCGGCCAGGATGGTGCCGATGTTGCTGGACTTGGCGAGCACGCCGTTCAGCGTGAGGTGCCAGGTGTCGTGGTCGATGTCGTCCGAGAAGAGCCGGTCGCCGCGGTGCAGCCGGTTGGGCACGGTGACCCGGGTGTACGGGGTCGCGGCGCCCTCCTGTAGGACGGCCGCCATCGACATCAGCTTGCTGGTGGAGCCCGGCTCGAAGGCATCGGTGAGCGCGGGGTTGCCGAGCTCGTCCGGACCGGCCTTGGAGAGGTCGTTGGGGTCGAACCCGGGCGCGTTGGCGAGCGCCAGGATCTGGCCGGTGCGGGTGTCCTGGACGACGACGTAGCCGCGGTCGGCCTGGGACTTCTCCACCTGGTCGGAGATGGCCTGCTGGGCCGCCCACTGGATGTCGCGGTCGAGGGTCAGCTGGACGTCGGTGCCCGGTACGGCGGGGTGCTCCTGGGTGTCGGCGGTGGGCACCCGGCGGCCCCCGGACTGGGCGTAGACCAGCTTGCCGTCCTTGCCGGCCAGCTCCTTGTCGAGCTGGGCCTCCAGGCCGCCGGCGCCCTTGCCCGAGCCGTTGACGAAGCCGAGGACGCCGGCCGCGAGGTCGCCGCCCGGGTAGACGCGCTTGCTGTGCTTGTCCGCGAAGACCCCGACCAGGACGTCGGGGCGGGGTGCGCTCTTGGGGGCGGCGGCCGCCTTGGCGTCCAGCACCTTGCGGAGGTCCTTGATCTGCTTCCAGACCAGGGGGGTGCGCTGCCGGGCGAGCAGGACGTAGCGGGACGTCGGGTGGTCGAGCTTGGCGGCGAGGGTCGCCTCGGGCTCGTGGAGGATCGGCGCGAGCAGTGCGGCGGCCTGCTGCGGGGCATCCTTGATCTTGATCTTGTCGGGTGCCAGCAGGCTCGGGTCGGCGGTGATGTCGTACGCGTCCACGGTGGTGGCCAGGTCCACCCCGTTGCGGTCGGTGATGGCGCCGCGCTCGGCGGCCAGCTTGACCGGGACGTAGCGGTTCTCGTTGGCCTTGGCGGCGTACGCCGCGGCGTCCACGCCCTGTACCTGCACGAGCCGGATGACGAAGGCCACCATCACCAGCGTCAGCGCCAGGGCGACCAGTCGCAGCCGCGGGCGCGGGCTGACCGGCCGCAGCGGGCCGCCCGCCGTCCGGAGCCGCCCCGGGCCGCCGGTGCGGCGGGCGGCGGGCGGGCGGGGCGCACCGGACCGGCCGGCGGGTCGGCCGCCGGGCCGGGCGGGGCGCGGAACGCGACGGGGGTCCCTGGGCTGGGTCATACCGCGGTCTCCGGGGCGGGCACGGGGGTGGCGGGGGGCGGTGCGGCGCCGTGCGCCCGGTGCACCTGGGCGGCGGGACCCCAGCAGCGGAGTGCGGGGGCGGGCGTCACGGGGTCACCTGCGCGGCGGCCGACGGGGACGGCCCGGCCGTGGGGCCGGACGCGCGGGCGGCGGGGGCCGGCGGGACGGGTGGGGTGGGCGAGTCGGGCGTGAGGACGGAGGCCGGGGCCACGGGGGTCGCCAGCGGGCCCGGGAAGGACGCGACACCCGGGGTGCTGGGGGCGAGCGGTCCGGCCTGGGCCGGTACGGCCGCCGGCGCCACCGGCGGGACCGCGTCCGCCGGGGCGGTCTCCTGGACCGCCGGCCGCAGGTCCCCCGGGCGGAGCGGCAGCGGCCCGGCGGAGGCGGACAGCGGGGTACCCGTGGACGAGACCGGGCCCGGGGCGCCGCGGACCGTGCCGTCCGGCAGCAGGAACGCCGGGTTGCCGCCGGGCACCATGCCCAGCTTGCGGGCCCGGCGCGCCAGCGCGTCCGGTGCGGAGTAGCCGTCCACCTCTTGTTGGAGCGCCTGCTGCTCGTCCGACAGCTCACCGGTCTTCCGCTCCAGCCTGCTCAGCTCGAACGAGCCTTGGTTGAGCGCCGAGTTGAGCAGCAGCAGGGCGATCAGACCGGAGCCCAGGAGCACCACGACCAGCAGGACGAAGGGCGTCCGCGCGGCAGAGCCGCCGCGCGGCGCGGAGGGCAGCAGCGCGGTCAGGCGCTGCCTGCCGCGCGGTCGGCCCCCCCGCGCTGTCACGCGATGTCCTCGCGGATGCGCTCGGCGCCACGCAGCCGGGCGGGGGCCGCGCGCCGGTTCTCCGCGACCTCCTCCTCCGTGGGCAGTTCGGCGCCACGGGTCAGCAGCTTGAGGCGGGGCTGGTAGCGCTCGGGGACCACCGGGAGGCCGGGCGGCGCGGTGTTGCTGGCGCCGGCCGCGAAGACCTGCTTGACCAGCCGGTCCTCCAGCGAGTGGTACGCGAGCACGGCGATCCGGCCGCCCACCGCGAGCGCCTTCACGGCGGCCGGGATGGCGCGCTCGACGCAGGCCAGCTCGCCGTTGACCTCGATGCGCAGCGCCTGGAAGGTGCGCTTGGCCGGATTGCCGCCGGTGCGCTTGGCGGCCTGCGGCAGCGCGTCGCGGATCAGCTCGACCAGCCGGGCGCTGTTGCTGAACGGCTCCTTCTCCCGCTCCCGGACCACCGCCGAGACGATCCGCTTGGCCTGCTTCTCCTCCCCGTAGGCGCGCAGGATCCGCACCAGTTCCCCGGGCGGGTAGGTGTTGAGGACCTCGGCGGCGCTGATGCCGGTCGTCTGGTCCATCCGCATGTCGAGCGGGGCGTCCTGGGCGTAGGCGAAGCCGCGGTCGGCCTCGTCGAGCTGCATGGAGGAGACCCCGAGGTCGAACAGGACGGCCTGGACGTGCGGCAGCCCGAGCCGGTCGAGGACCTCGGGGAGCTCGTCGTAGACCGCGTGCACCAGGGTGGCGCGCTCTCCGTAGGGGGCCAGCCGCTCCCCCGCGAGCCGGAGCGCTGACGGGTCACGGTCCAGGGCGACCAGCCGGGCCTCCGGGAACGCGGCGAGCAGCGCCTCGCTGTGCCCACCGAGGCCGAGGGTGCAGTCGACGACGACCGCGCCGGGCTCGGCGAGCGCGGGGGCGAGCATGTCCAGACACCGCTGGAGCATGACGGGTACGTGGCGAGTGTTGCTACTCATGCGCCTTCCGATGGTGGGCGGCAGGTGGGTCCCCGGCCGTTGGCTGGGGGATGCCGCACGTACCGCTTGGTCCCCGCCCGCTCTGAAGGGGAAGTGGCCCTCCGGCGACGGGGAAGTGACGTCGGAAGACCGGTGGAGCGGGAGGAGGCCGAACCGTACGTACGGTCACGCACGCGAGGGATCCGGGATCCAAGGAGAGCGTCACGCCTCCCACTTCGCGCCACTTTAGTCCACCTGCCGTCCCGGTCAATCAACTGGTTCCGCGCGTCCCCCGCACGGTGCGCCCGGACGATTCCTACGCGTTTGCCCCGTGACGTCCGAGCCGGTGGATTGCCTCACAGGGTGTGATGTTGCCCCCTACGCCTGCCGTATAGAGGGGCTGAACAGGCCACCAACGATTACCGTGAGGCCATGCCCATACCTGCGTCGCAGCCGCTGCCCCCGCCCGACAACAGCACCCCTGCCACCACCGACGGCACCGTCACCGACCGTCTCGTCGAGGCCAACCAGCGGTACGCCGCCGCCTTCGCGGACCCCGGGATGGACGCTCGGCCGGTTCTCCAGGTCGCCGTCGTGGCGTGTATGGACGCCCGGCTGGATCTGCATGCCGCGCTGGGCCTGGAGCTCGGCGACTGCCACACCATCCGCAACGCCGGCGGTGTGGTGACCGACGACATCATCCGCTCCCTGACGATCAGCCAGCGCGCGCTCGGCACCAGGTCGGTCGTCCTCATCCACCACACCGGTTGCGGTCTGCTCAGCCTGACCGAGGACTTCCGGCACGAGCTGGCGGCCGAGGTCGGCCAGCGGCCCACCTGGGCGGTCGAGGCGTTCAAGGACCTCGACGAGGACGTCCGCCAGTCCATGCAGCGGGTGCGCACCTCACCCTTCCTGCTGCACAAGGACGACGTCCGCGGCTTCGTGTTCGACGTGACGACGGGCCTGCTGCGCGAGATCGATCCGCGGGACTGACCTGCGGCGGTGCGCCCGGTCGACCCGCCGTGCACGGCGGCGGGTCCCGTCGCCACCCTTCCCTTGCGCCCGGTTCGCCGGGGTTGTCCGGTTGGCCGGGACCGAACGGTGTGAGTTATCCACAGGCCATGACGTGAGGCCGCACGGGCGGCAAGAATGCGTGGGTGACATCCCGACCGGCCGTGGCCGGGCGGGATGCGCACACGGGGAGGACCGAGTCCATCGAGGGGGCGTCGGCCACCCGGGGAGGGGCCGAGGAGGGCCGAGTGACGACGTATGACGAACGAGCGAGCCTTGCCGATCTGACCACCACCGCCGGGCGGGTGCGCCGGTCAGTGGAGGGCGTGATCGAGGGCAAGCCGGAGGTCGTACGGCTCGCGCTGACCGTCCTGCTGGCCGAGGGCCACCTGCTCATCGAGGACGTGCCGGGCGTCGGCAAGACGATGCTCGCCAAGGCGCTGGCCCGGTCCATCGACTGCTCGGTGCGCCGCATCCAGTTCACCCCCGACCTGCTGCCGTCCGACATCACCGGCGTCAGCGTCTACGACCAGCAGCGCCAGGACTTCGAGTTCAAACCCGGCGCGATCTTCGCCCAGATCGTGATCGGCGACGAGATCAACCGCGCCTCCCCCAAGACCCAGTCCGCGCTCCTGGAGTCCATGGAGGAGCGCCAGGTCACCATGGACGGGCAGACCTACCACCTGCCCAACCCCTTCATGGTCGTCGCGACGCAGAACCCGGTCGAGATGGAGGGCACCTATCCGCTCCCGGAGGCGCAGCGGGACCGCTTCATGGCCCGGGTGTCGATCGGCTACCCCAGCCCGGCGGCCGAGCTGCGGATGCTCGACGTGCACGGCGGCGCCTCCCCGTTGGACGACCTGCGCCCGGTGGCGCACGCCCACGAGATCGTGAAGCTGACCGAGGCGGTGCGCGCCGTGCACGTCGCCGAGGCCGTGCGCCGGTACGCCGTCGACCTCGTGGCGGCCACCCGCAGCCACCCCGATCTGCGGCTCGGTGCCTCGCCCCGGGCGACCCTGCACCTGCTGCGCGCCGCCAAGGCCGCGGCGGCCATGTCCGAGCGGGAGTTCGCGCTCCCGGACGACGTACAGTCGCTGGCGGTGGCGGTGCTCGCGCACCGTCTGCTGCCCACCGCCCAGGCCCAGTTGAACCGCCGCACCGCCGAGCAGGTGGTGCTGGAAATCGTGCGGCGCACCCCGGTCCCCGACCCGTCAGCCCCGCAGTGGCGGCAACCCGACCGCGGCCAGCGGCCGCCCGGCGCACGGGGGTTGTGATGTCCGGCGGGGGGAGCACCGGGACGCCGGAGCCGGGCGGGCTCCGCGCCGCATTCGGGGGGCTGACGACGCGCGGCCGGTCGTTCCTGGCGGCCGGGGTGGCCGCCGCGGCCTGTGCGTACCTCCTGGGGCAGGCGGATCTGCTGCGGGTCGGGCTGCTGCTGGCGGCGCTGCCGCTGGTGTGCGTCCTGGTGCTGCACCGCACCCGCTACCGCATCGCGAGCAGCCGCACGCTCACGCCGGCCCGGGTGCCGGCGGCGGCCGAGGCCCGGGTCGGACTCCGGGTGGAGAACGTGGCCCGGCTGTCGACCGGCGTACTGATGCTCCAGGACCGGGTCCCGTACGTGCTCGGGCCCCGGCCGCGCTTCGTCCTGGACCGGATCGAGCCCGGCGGGCACCGCGAGGTGTCCTACCGCGTCCGCTCCGACCTGCGCGGCCGCTATCCGCTGGGGCCGCTCCAACTGCGCCTGTCCGACCCGTTCGGCATGTGCGAGCTGACGCGTTCCTTCAGTGCGTTCGACACCCTGACCGTGGTGCCCCGGGTCGAGCCGCTGCCCCCGGTCCGGCTGGCCGGCGAGGCCGCCGGGTACGGCGACGGACGCCACCGCTCGCTCGCCCTGGCCGGTGAGGACGACATCATTCCGCGCGGCTACCGCCACGGCGACGACCTGCGCCGGGTCCACTGGCGCTCCACCGCGCGCCACGGCGAGCTGATGGTCCGCCGCGAGGAGCAGCCGCAGAAGGCGCGCTGCACGATCCTGCTCGACACCCGGGCCGTCGCCCACCACGGCGCCGGGCCGGACTCGGCCTTCGAATGGGCGGTGGCCGGCGCCGCCTCGGTCGCACTGCACGTGCTGGAGCGGGGCTTCTCGGTGCGGCTGCTGACCGACACCGGCAGCGCGGTGCCCGGCCCGGACGGCGGCGGCTTCGCGGGCGGCGGCGAGTCCGCCGACGCCGGGGGCCTGCTGCTGGACACCCTCGCCGTCGTGGAGCATTCCGCCGAGGAGGGCCTCTCCGCGGCGTACGACGTGCTGCGCGGCGGCACGGAGGGGCTGCTGATCGCCTTCTTCGGCGAGCTGGACGAGGAGCAGGCCGCACTGGCCGGCCGGATCAGCCGGCGCAGCTCCACCGCGGTCGCCTTCGTCGTGGACGGCGACGCCTGGTCCCGGGGGCCCGGCGGGGTCCGCTTCTCGCACGGCGGGACGCCGGTCGGCGAACGGTTGCGGATGCTGCGGGAGGCGGGCTGGACGGCGCTGCCGGTGGCGCCGGGTGCCGCACTCGCCGACCTGTGGCGGACCGCGGACCGGGCGGGGGCCGCACCGGCCGGGGCGGCATCGGGGTGGGGCGACGTGCACGGCGCTCCCGGACGAAGCGAGGCGGGCGCATGAGCGGGCGCAGTGAGCGAATCATCCGGTGGTGCGTGCCTCGCGCATGCGGGGGCGAGCGAAGCGGGCGTTCGGCATGAGCGGGCGGGCGCGGCTGGCGCTGTGCGCGATGGTGGCGACGCTGTGCGCCGGGGGCGCGTTGCTGCCGCTGGTGGACCCGTTCACCTGGCTCTTCCAGGCGGCCCTGCTGCTGGCGCTGGTGACGGGGGTGGGCGCGCTTTGTCGGCACGTCCCGCTGGCCCGGCCGCTGACCGTCGGCGCGCAGGCGCTGGCGGCCGTCCTGCTGCTGACCGTGGTGTTCGCCCGCGGCCAGGCGATAGCCGGACTGCTGCCGGGCCCGGACGCCGTCACCGCCTTGGTCGACCTGGTACGGGACGGGGTCCGGGACGTCGGCCGGTACGCCATCCCCGCTCCGGTCACGCCCGGCATCCGGCTGTTGCTGGTCGCCGGGGTGCTGCTGATCGGCCTGGTCGTGGACGCGTTGGCGGTCACCTACCGCAGCGCCGCTCCCGCCGGGCTACCGCTGCTCGCGCTGTATTCGGTGGCGGCGGGGCTGTCCCAGAGCAGCGCGGGCTGGCTGTGGTTCGTCGTGGCGGCCGCCGGCTATCTGCTGCTCCTGCTCGCCGAGGGCCGCGACCGACTCTCCCAGTGGGGGCGGGTGTTCGGCGGTCCGGTCGCCGGCCGGCCGGGAGCGGCCCGGGGCGGCCGGCTGCCGATCCGCCGGGGCCGCCGGATCGGCGCGCTGGCACTGGGCATCGCGCTGCTGGTGCCCGCCGTGCTGCCGTCCCTGGGCGCCGGGCTGCTCGGCCCGACCGCCGACGGCACCGGCCCCGGTGGCGGGGGCGGCACCATCTCCGCGGTGAACCCCCTGGTCTCGCTCCAGGACAGTCTGAACCAACCGGAGGACCGCGAGGTACTCAACTACCGCACGACCGCGGCCGACACCCGCGAGATGTATCTGCGGATCGTCGCCCTGGACCAGTTCGACGGCACGGCCTGGAAGCCGTCCGAGCGCACGGTCACCGACGTTCCCGCCGAGCTGCCGCGGCCGCCCGGCCTCAGCTCCGACGTGTCCGTCACCCGGATCAACACCTCCCTGTCCACCGCTCAGTGGTACGCCCAGAACTGGCTGCCGCTCCCCTATCCGGTGGCCAAGGTGGACATCCCGGGCCGCTGGCGGTTCGAGCCCGAGGGCCGCACCCTGGTCGGCGACCGCGGGCAGAACACCCACGGCCTCCAGTACCAAGTCGAGAGCCTCCAGGTGCGGCCCACCGCCCATCAGCTGGCCGCGGCCCCGCCGCCGCCCGCCGCCCTGCAGCGCGAGTACACCAAGGTCCCGGACTCCCTCCCCCCGATCGTCCGCACCACCGCCCGCCAGGTCACCCGCGGCGCCCGCACCGCGTACGACAAGGCGGTCAAGCTCCAGGACTGGTTCGCGCTCTACGGGGGCTTCAGCTACAACACCGAGGTCAGAGCGGGCAGCGGCACCGAGGCGATCGCCCGCTTCCTGGAGGACAAGGAGGGTTTCTGCGTCCACTTCTCGTTCTCCATGGCGGCGATGGCCCGCACCCTGGGCATCCCGGCCCGGGTCGCGGTCGGTTTCACCCCGGGCACCCGGCAGCCCGACGGCACGACGTCGGTGGGCCTGAAGGACGCGCACGCCTGGCCCGAGCTGTATTTCCAGGGCGTCGGCTGGACCCGCTTCGAGCCGACCCCGAGCCGTGGCAGCGTCCCGGACTACGCCTATCCGGACACCTCCCAGGCGACCGGCCCGGGCGGCCCGGACCATGCGCCGGCGCCGTCCGCGGTGCCCTCGACCGGGCCGTCCGCGTCCCCCTCCTGCGGCCCCGGCGAGCGGCGGGCGGGCTCCGGACCGGACTGCGCGGCCGCGCCCACGGTGTCGGCTGCCGGCCCGCCGGACGGCGGCCTCGCGCCCGGGACGCTCACGCTCCTCGTCCTCGCCGCGCTACTGCTCGTGGCGCTGCCCGCGGTCCCGCTGCGGTGGCGGGCCCGGGCCCGCACCCGCCGGTTGGCGGACGGTCCGGGCGGTGCCGCCGCGGCGGACCCTCTCGCCGCCTGGCAGGAGCTGTTGGACACCGGCTGGGACTTCGGCATCCTCCC
This sequence comes from Streptomyces sp. NPDC058000, assembly GCF_042886435.1. Lineage (NCBI taxonomy): Bacteria > Bacillati > Actinomycetota > Actinomycetes > Kitasatosporales > Streptomycetaceae > Streptomyces > Streptomyces sp. NPDC058000. Next base: position 12,532 of record NZ_JBHVQS010000057.1, on the reverse strand, counting down.
GGACGAGTCGCTGACGCCGCGCACGGCGGTGGCCCGGATCATTCGCATCGGGGAACTGCAACCCGACGACGCGGCGGCCGCCCAGCGGGTCGCCACGGCGGTCGAGCAGGTCCTGTATGCCCCGCAGCCGGTTCCGGCGGCCGGCCTCGCCGCGGACGTCCGGCAGGTGCACGCCGGCCTACGGGACGGGGCGCCCCGCGCCCTGCGGCTACGGGCCCGGTTCGCCCCGCGCTCCGCGGCCCGCTTGCGCTGGTCCTGGGCGGCCCGCTGGTCGGCCCTGCGGCTGCACTGCCGGAACAGCCGCCCGGCGGCCGCGGCCCGGCGCGCGGCGGCCGCACTGCGGACGGCGGGGTGGCGGCGCGACAAGCGGGTGTAGTCCAGCGCCGCGGACGGCCCGCCCCGGGCCCGGCACCGGGGGTCCCGTCCCCCGCCGCCGGGCCCGGACAGCGCCGTCCGTAGGCGGCCCGACACCCAGCGCGCGGGACCGCAGCACCCACAAAGACCGGCGGAACGGCACGTCACAGGCGCGGGCCAGACGGACGGGCACCATCATGCGGCCCCGGGAAGAGGGACAGCCGCGGGAAGAAAAAGGTGTGGCCCCCGATCCCTCGGGGGCCACACCACGGAAAGTCACACAGACGGTCCGATACCCACGCGTGAGCCGCTACCAGGGGGCGGAGGCTGTCACAGGGCGCGGACGGACATCAGGAACTCGGCTGGATCCGAGCCGGAACGCGTGGCGGGAACCGGGGGCGCTGGGGCCGGCGGTCAGTGCCCCTGCTGTTCGTCGCGGCGGCGCTGCCAGCGGTCCTCGATGCGGTTCATCATCGAACGGCGCGCCCTGACCTGGCGGCGCGCCTGCGGCCCGCTCGGGGCCGCACCCCGCTCACCGGGCTTGGGGGCCTTGCGCCAGCCGGTGACGGCCAGCACGGCGCAGCCGAGCATGACGAGGAAGCCGACGACGCTGACCCACCAGATCTGCTGCGCGACCATTCCGGCCATGAGCAGGCCGATACCCACCAGGAAGCCCGCGACCGCTTGGTAGACCCGTCGCCGGGTGTACGTACGCAGCCCGCTTCCCTCAAGCGCTGTCGCGAACTTGGGATCTTCGGCGTACAGCGCTCGCTCCATTTGCTCGAGCATGCGCTGCTCGTGCTCCGAGAGCGGCACGGAGTCCTCCTACTCGTCGGTCGCGGGGGGCGACCGGGTGCGACCCTTTCAGGATAGGCAGGGAATCGCCCCCGTGAAACCCGCCCCTCTACGCCAATTCACCGTCCGCACCGCCGCGGCGGTGCGGTGGTGATGCTGGCTGCATTCCCCACCCGCCAGTCCGTCATGCCGGAGCGTCGTACCCCGATCATACGGGGCGAAGCGGCTGTTCGGGTGGCCTGTGGTCGACCGCACGCGGTGCCCGCGGGCGTCGCCGGGGCCGCGTCGGCGGCGCTCCCGGCCGCCGGCCCGGTCCCGCCACGACCGCGGCCGCCCCGGCACGCCAGTCCGGAGGTGCGGCCGCTGCGGTCCCGGACCGGGTCAGTCGCGCTCGGCCAGGACGTGGAGTTGGGTGGCGACGGAGTGGAACGCGGGCTGCTCGGCCGCGGCGGCCTCCAGCTTCAGCAGGGCGTCCATGGCTCCGGGCTCGGTGTCGACCAGGACGCCGGGGACCAGGTCGGCGAAGATCCGTACGCCGTGCACCGCGCCGACCTGGAGGCCGGTGGCGGTGACCAGGTCGGTGAGCTGTTCGGCGGTGAACCGGCGGGGCACCGGGTCGCCCTCGCCCCAGCGGCCCGCGGGGTCGGTGAGGGCCCGGCGGGCCTCGGTGAAGTGACCCGCCAGGGCTCGGGCGAGGACCGCCCCGCCCAGGCCGGCGGCGAGCAGGCTGAGGGTGCCGGCGGGGCGCAGCGCGCCGGCGGCGTTGCGCAGGCCCTCGGCGGGGTCGTCCACGTACTCCAGCACGCCGTGGCAGAGCACCGCGTCGTAGCCACCGCGCTCGACGACCTGGAACAGGCCGTGGGCATCGCCCTGGACCCCGCGGATCCGGTCGGCGACCCCGGCCTCGGCGGCCCGACGCTCCAGAGCGAAGAGGGCGTTGGGGCTGGGGTCGACGACGGTGACGCGGTGGCCGAGGCGGGCCACCGGGACAGCGAAGTTGCCGCTGCCGCCACCGGTGTCGAGGACGTCCAGGGCCTCGCGCCCGGCGGCCTTGACCCGGCGCTCCAGGGCGTCCTTGAGGACGTCCCAGACCACGGCGGTACGAAGGGAGGCGCGCGGGCGCAGCGGGTCAGACACGGTGGGTGGCTCCTCGGCGGGGCATGAACATCCAGTCGTTCACCACCCTATTCCGTAATCCGCCGGGTGCCGCGTCCGGCCCGCGCGGCGCAGCAGTCCGGGCGTCAGCCGGCCTTCTCCCAGCTGGCGCCGGGGGTCTCGGCCCGCTGCGGGGGCAGCGCGGGCTGGAGCCGGAGCATCCGCTCGACGAGGCGGAGGAACATCCCGGCGTCCCGCAGGAGGTCGTCGGCTGCGCGCGGGCTGGCCGCGCCCGTTATGCCGGCCTCGGCCCTGGCCCGGCGGTCGGCGCCGGCCGCGAACAGGGCGCTCCACTCGGTGAGTTCGGGGGCGACCTCGGGCAGCACCTCCCAGGCACTCCGGATAGTCTTCCGGCGGCGCGCGGTGGGCTCCGGTCGGCCGCGCACGGCGAGGACCGCGGCCGCGGCGCGCAGTGCGGCCAGGTGGGCGGTGGCGAACCGTTCGTTGGCGGATTCCAGGGTCTGGGCCTCGTCGAGGCCGTGCTGAGCCTTGGTGAGCAGATCGAGGGCGGCGGGTGGCGCGGCCGCCCGGCGCAGGACGGGGTGGACATCGCTCGGGGGACCGTACGCAGCCGAGCTGCCCGCGACGGGACGAGCTGCCATGACGAACCTCCTGTCGTCGCCCGCTGGTTGAGGGCCGGCGGGCCGATGCGGACCGTATGCACCCATCGTGCGGCACACCACTGACAATCGACCCTGACCTGCGGTTTCAACGGAAAACGGACATCGGATCGGCGGATCCGGAACGGGTTTTCGCGGATTTCCGGAGAACCTCTTGCGGAGGGTGGGACGGATCCCTACTTTGTACTGACCAGTCAGTGCAAGGGAGGGATCGTGGACAGCACCCCGCACGGGGCGGCGGTCGCGGCCGCGGGATTCGGGGTCAAGGGCCCCCGCGGCTGGGCGTTCCGGGACATCGACCTCACGGCGGAACCCGGCGCGCTGATCGCCGTACAGGGCCCGTCGGGGTCCGGCCGTACGTGTCTGCTGCTGGCGCTCACCGGCCGGATGAAGCCCGCGGCGGGCACCGCCGAGGTCGCCGGGCTGCCGCTGCCCCAGCGCATGGCCGCGGTCCGGTCCCGCACCGCGCTCGCCCACGTGCCGGGGGTCGCCGAGCTCGATCCGGCCCTGACCGTGGGCGAGCATCTGCGCGAACGCGCCCTGTTGCAGGGCCGGTTCGGCGCCTCGCCCCGTACGCTGCTGCGCCCCCGGCGGGAACGCCGGGCGCAGGCCCGCGCCCTGGTGGACGACGCGCTGACCGCCGCCGGACTGGACGTGGCAACGCTGCCCAAGGGGATCCGCACCTCCGTGCGCGACCTGGAGCGGCTGGAGGCGCTGCGGCTGTCCGTGGCGCTGGCGCTGATCGGCGGCCCCCGGCTGCTGGCCGTGGACGACACCGACCTGAAGTTGTCCGACGGGGAACGCACCGCAGCCTGGGCGCTGCTGCGCGCGCTGGCGGAAGCCGGCACCACCGTGCTCGCGGTGTGCAGCGAGCCGCCGGCGGACCCCGCGGGCGTGGTCCTGGTGCACACCGGCCGCCCGGCAGCGGACGCTGCCGACGCCCCCGAGTACGGCGGGCACGACGAGGAAGGGGCGGCCGATGCGCTCGCCGAAGCTGGCCGCGCTTGAGCTGAAGCGGTTCGGGAGGGGGAAGCTGCCGCGCGCCGCGCTGGCCGCGCTCCTGCTGCTGCCGCTCCTGTACGGCGCGCTCTACCTGTGGTCCTTCTGGGACCCCTACGGCCGGCTGGACCGGATCCCGGTCGCGCTGGTCAACGACGACCAGGGCGCCGACGTCGGCGGGCAACACATCGCGGCCGGCGACGGCATCGTCGCCGGGCTGCGCGACAGTCACACCTTCGACTGGCACCAGGTGGACGCCCAGGAGGCCGGCCGGGGCGTCGAGGACGGCACGTACTACCTCTCGCTGTCCATTCCGCGGGACTTCAGCCGGCGGATCGCCTCCAGCTCCGGGGCCCACCCGGAGACCGGCGCCCTGAAGGTACGCACCAACGACGCCAACAACTACATCGTCGGGCAGATCTCCCGGACGGTCTTCTCCGAGGTGCGCGCGGCGGCCACGGCCAAGGCGTCGCGGACCTTCCTCGACAAGATCTTCGTCTCGTTCTCGACCCTGCACGGCAAGACCGAGGAAGCCGCCGACGGCGCGGACCGGCTCAAGGACGGCATCGGGCAGGCGAAGGACGGCGCCGGCAAACTGGCCGACGGCCTGGGCACCGCCAAGAACGGCAGCGCGCAACTGGTCGGCGGCCTGGGCGACCTCGACGCCGGCGCGGGGCGGCTCAACCAGGGCAGCGCCGACCTCGCCAAGGGGGCCGGCACCGCCGCCAACGGGGCACGCCAACTGGCCGACGGCTCCGGGCAGGTGGCCCAGGGCACCCAGCAGCTCGCCGACACCGTCAACGGCGTCGTCGACAAGGTGGGGCCGTTCGTCCGGGCGCACGGCAAGGAGATCGGCGAGGCCGCGCAGCTGGTCGCCGACGGCGCCCAGGCGGTGCGCGACCACCTGGACAAGCTGCCCGGCGCGGCCGACACGGGCGCACGGCTCTCCCGGGGCCTCGCCGACCACCTGGACACGTACTACCGGCTGCGCTGCGGCAGCGGCATCACCCTGGAGACCGACTGCGCCGAGCTGAAGCGGATCACCGAGCAGGCGGCCACCGCGGCGGACACCGCCGAAGAGGTCAGCGGCTACGTCCACGACCAGAAGGACCTCGACCAGCTCGGCCGGGACCTGGACACCCTGCACTCGCTGGCCTCCGAACTGGCCGCGCACGGGCCGACCCTCGGGGCCGACATGGACACCGCGGTCCAGAAGATCAACGACCTCAACGACGGCGCCCACAAGGTCTCCGCGGGCGCCCGCAAACTGGCCGCCGGCAACGCCCGGTTGGCCACCGGCGCGGACCGGCTCAACGACGGGGCACGCCAGCTGCACGACGGCACCGGCCGCGCCGCCTCCGGGATGACCGACCTGGACGCCGGCGTCGGCCGCCTCAAGGACGGCGCGCAGACGCTGGACGGCGGGATGTTCAAGCTCTCCGACGGCTCGGCACAGCTGGCCGGCGGGCTGCACGACGGGGCGCGGCAGATCCCCGACTACGGCGAGAAGGACCGCGACGCGCGCACCCTGGTCATGTCCGACCCGGTGCAGCTGGCGTCCGGCGCCGCCCACAAGGCGCCCAACTACGGCACCGGGTTCGCCCCGTACTTCATCCCGCTGTCCCTGTGGGTCGGCGCGATGGTGGCGTACATGCTGATCGCACCGCTCAACCGGAGGGCGCTGGCGATGGGCGCGTCCTCCTGGCGGGTGGCGCTGTCCGGATGGCTTCCGGTGTTCGGCATCGGGGTGCTCCAGACCGCCGCGCTGATGTCCGTGCTGCACTTCGCGCTCGGTCTTCAGATGGCCCGGGCGGCCGGCACGATCGGCTTCCTGGTCCTGGTCACGGCCTGCTTCTCGGCGATCGTGCAGTGGCTGAACGCGAAGTTCGGGCCGGCCGGCAGGATCCTCGTCCTGGCGCTGCTGATGCTCCAGTTGACGTCGGCCGGCGGCACCTATCCGGTGCAGACCAGCCCGGGCTTCTTCGGTGCCATCCACCCCTACCTGCCGATGAGTTACATCGTCGAGGGACTGCGCCGGCTCATCACGGGCGGCGACCTGGCCCCCGTATGGCAGGGCGGTGCGGTACTGGTGGCGTTCACCCTCGGGGCGCTCGCGCTGACCTCCCTGGCGGCGCGCGGCCGCCAGGTGGTGCGGATGAAGGACCTCCACCCGGAGCTGAGCCTGTGAGCGCCCACCCGTCGCCCGCCACCGCCCTGCCGGAGAGGCTACGCGCCGCGCGTCGATTTGCCTCGACCGGCACAATCGCCCCTATGGACAGCTCCAACACACGCCGCGACGCGACCCGGCGCAAGCTCTTCGAAGCCGCGGTCACGCTCATCGCCGAACAGGGCTTCTCCTCCACCACGGTGGACGAGATCGCCGAACGGGCGGGGGTCGCGAAGGGCACCGTGTACTACAACTTCGCGAGCAAGAACGTCCTCTTCGAGGAGCTGCTGCGGCACGGCATCGAGTTGCTGGCGTCCTCCCTCCAGACGGCCGCCGACGAGGTCACCGACCGGGGCGGCACCCAGGTCGACGCCCTGGACGCGATGATCCGGGCCGGCCTGGAGTTCATCGCCCGCTACCCGGCCCTCACCCAGCTCTACGTCGCCGAGCTGTGGCGCACCAACCGGGCCTGGCAGTCCACGCTCATGGTGGTGCGGGAGCGGGCCATCACGGTGGTGGAGAACGTGCTGCGGGAGGCCGTGGCCGGCGGGGAGCTGAGCGAGGAGATCGACATCCCGCTGACCGCCTCGGCGCTGTTCGGGATGGTCCTGGTGGCCGCCCTGGACTGGCAGTCGTACCAGCCGGACCGGTCGATCGACGACGTGCACGCGGCGCTGTCGCGGCTCCTCCAGGGGCGGGTCACCGGCCGTCCCGCCTGAGGGAGCGGCGTTCCGCCCTCGTCCCCGGGGCCCGGCCCCATACGGAAAGAGGCGCCGCCCTGGCACGGATCGTTCCCCCGATCGATCCGACCAGGGCAGCGCCGCCCCCGTCGTTCCCCCGTACTCCCCCGTCATTCCCCCGTTCCGTCCGGGGAGCCGCACCGCTCCGCCGCCCCGTGTCGGCGGTGCGGCGCTGCTTCCCGTCCGTGGCCCCCACTCTTCCGTCCGGGCGGATCCCGGCCCATCCGCGTACCTACTCATCTCGGCGTCTGAGTACGGATACTCAAAGCTGAGCACCCCGCCCCATCAGCCGGGCAGCGGGCCCCGCGGACCGCCTACGATCTGCGACGTGTCCGTACTTCCCTTGGTCTTCACCAGCGGCTGGGCGAGCGGGATCAACGCCTACGCCGTCGTCCTGCTCCTCGGCCTGCTCGGCGCGACCGGCGTCTCCGACGAGGTCCCCGCCGCGCTGGAACGCCCCGATGTGCTGATCGTCGCCGGACTGCTCTTCGTGGCCGAGGTGATCGCCGACAAGATCCCGTACGTGGACTCCGTCTGGGACGCCGTGCACACCGTGATCCGGCCGATCGCCGGCGGTGTGGTGGCGGCGCTGCTGGCCGGGCACGACGGGTCGCTGCCCCAGCTGGCGGCCGGTGCCGTGGGCGGCTCCACGGCGCTGGTGAGCCATCTGGTCAAGGCGGGCACCCGGATCGCGGTCAACACCTCGCCGGAGCCGGCCAGCAACATCGTGCTGAGCCTGGCGGAGGACCTGGGCGTCGCCGGGATCGTCGCGTTCGCGCTGTTCCACCCGTGGATCGCGGCGGGCATCGCGGCGGTGCTGCTGGCCGCCGGCATCGCGGTGGTGATCTTCCTGTGGTCGCGGATCCGCCGGTACCTGCGGCGCCGGCGGGAACGGCGCGCGGAGAAGCGGCTCGCGGCGGCCGCGGGCAGCGCGCCACCCGCCGGCTGAGCCCGCCGGCGGCCGGGCCGGACACCGGCGATGTCACAGCGGTGCGAAGCGCTTCCCCCCAGGGCGGTGGCGGGCGACGGCGGGCGTTGTCAGTGCCGCCGGATACAGTCGCAGGCATGGCAGGGATTGCGGTGATCGGCGCCGGGATGGGCGCCATGGCGGCCGCCGCCAGGCTGGCCGTCGCGGGCCACCGGGTGGCGGTGTTCGAGCGCGGTGCGACGTACGGCGGCGCACTGGGCCACTTCGAGCGGCACGGCTTCGCCTTCGACACGGGCCCCGGGCTGCTGCATCTGCCGGCGGTCTACCGCGACCTGTTCGTCAAGACCGGCCGCGAGCCGCTGGAGCGCTGCGTCGAGCTGACCCAGGTCGACCCCGCGAGCCGACACCTCTTCGCCGACGGCACCTCCGCGACGCTGCCGAACGCCTCGCGGGCCGGTGTCCTGACCGCCCTGGACGAGGCGCTGGGCGCCGGCAGCGGCGAGCGCTGGAGCGCCCTGCTGGGCCGCGCCCGCGAGGCGTGGGACGCCACCCGCCGGCCGCTCCTGGAAGAGCCGCTGTGGGCGGACTGGCGGGTGCTGGGGCGCGATCCGTATCCGGCGGTGCGCCGGCGCGGCCTGTTCGGGCTGGGCGGGGGCAAGGGCCCGACCACCGCCACCCTCGCCGAGGTCGCCCGACGCGAGCTGGCCGACCCCCGGCTGATCGCCCTGCTGGAGAGCCACGCCCTGGCGTACGGCTTCGACCCGCGCACCGCCCCGGCCAGCGCGGCTGTGCTGCCCTACATGGAGCAGACCTTCGGCAGCTGGTACGTGGGCGGCGGGATGCGGGCACTGGCCGACGCGCTGTACGAGCGCTGCCGGGCCCGCAGGGTGGAGTTCACTTTCGGTGCCGAGGTGACCGGGATCCTGGAGAAGGGCGGCCGGGCCGCGGGCGTGGAGCTGGCCGACAGGCGGGTGGCCGACGCCGAGTTCGTGGTCGCGGGCCTCGACCCGGTCCGGTTGCCGGAGCTCTGCGCGGGCCGCGAGCCCTGGAACGACGGTGACGTCCGCCCCGACCCGGGGCCGGGCGACCGGGCCCCGGCACGACTGACGGTCTGCCTGGCACTGCGCGGCGCCCGCCCGGCGGACGCGGTGCACCGCACGGTGGTGCATGCCGCGGACCGCACCGCGGAGCTGGCCGGCGTCTTCGGCGACGGGCACGACCTGCGGGCCCCCTGTGCCCGGCCGACGGTGACGGTGCTGCGCCCCGACGACCCCGCGACGCGGCCCGACGACGACCACGAGGCGGTGACCCTCACCGCCACCGTCGCCCCGCACGGTCCGGTCGACTGGCTGGACTCCGAGGCCCTGGAGCAGGACGCGGACCGGCTGGTCGAGAGCGCCGAGGCGGCGGTGCCGGGCCTGCGGGAGCGGGTGCTGTGGCGGGAGGTCGTGCCACCGACCGACGGCGGGCCGGTGCCGGGCCCGGCGCTGGCGGGCCAGGACGGACGATTCCTGCGGCCCGGCAACCGCACCCGGATACCGGGGCTCTACACCGTCGGCGGCTGGTCCCATCCCGGCGGCGGGCTGGCGCACGCCGGCATGTCCGGGGCGATCGTCGCCGGCCTGATCGTGAACGGCGACGACTGGCACGGCTCGGAGTGAGACCGGGGTGAGGCCGGAGTGAGAGCCGACTGAGGCCGCCCGGCCCCGCAGCCCCGGGACCGGGCCCGGTCTCAACTCAGGCCGGGGCGGCGGCAGTTCAGCAGCCCCGCCGCCCGAGCCACCCCGCCGTTCAGTAGTGGTACCGCTGCTCGTCGTACCCCGGCTGCTGCGGGGGCGGGTAGGTCGGCTGCTGCTGGGGCGGGTAGGTCGGCTGCTCCGCCGGGTGCCCGGTCTCGCGCTGCTGCGGCACCCAGACCCCGTCGGGCGGGGTCTCCGGGTAGTAGTCCTGCCCGTACTGCTGCGCCGGCTGCCCGCCAAGGCCGTCGTAGTGCTGCTCCGGCTGCCCGCCGAGGCCGTCGTAGTACTGCGCCGGCTGCCCGCCAAGGCCGTCGTAGTGCTGTTCGGCCTGGTACTGCGCCCGGCCGAACGGGTCGGGCTCCTCGTAGGGGTCGTAGTGCGCGGCGTACTGCTGGGTGCCGATGTACGGATCGGAGTAGGGCACCTGCTCGCCGTGGTAGGCGCCGTCGGCGTAGGCGGGGTAAGGGTCGGCGTAGCCGTCCTGGCCGGCGGTCGGGGCGTAACCCCCGCCGTAGCCATGGCCGTTGCCGTCGCCTTCCGCGGTGGCGTTCCCGAAGAGGTCGTACGAGGCGGGGGCGGTCAACGGGTCGGGGCGGGCGTCGGGGCTGTAGACACCGTAGGCCCCGGTCTCGTCCGGCAGTGGCTGGGGCGCGTAGACGGTGGGGGCGTCCGGGTGGGCGTACCCGAAGAATTCCGGGGCGGCGGGCGGTTCACCGGGGCCGGCCGCGTCCGGCAGCGGCTGGTACGGGTCCGGGCTCCCGGCACCGTCCCCGCCGTGATCGCCCGGCGCGGGCTCCGGACCGGCGTCGGCGGCGGCCGGAGCCGATTCCTCCGCCAGCCCGGAGACCTGGAGGTTCGGCCCGGCGGCGGGGGCGCGGGACGAGCGGGCGCGGCGCCGGCGGTTCGGCTTGGGCCGCCCGCCGATCGTCCAGCCCTCCGCGAAGCCCCGGCGGACGGAGAGCGTGACAAACGTCTGCCCGGTCGCGAAGGCGATGGCACCCAGCGCGATCACGATGACCGACGGGATGAGCACGCCGGCCACCACGCCCAGGAAGCCGCACAGTGCCAGCAACCGCCAGCGCAGCGGCGCCTTGTGCTGGAACAGGACCTCACCGAGCAGCCACAGAGCGACCAGGGCAAACGCGATGTAGAGGATCATCCAGCCCATATGCGCCCCTCTTTCGCCGGATGCCGGCCAGCGTGGTCAGGACCGCTGGTGCAGCCCCAGATTCTCGTAGATTTCCAAGGTCGCCGTGGAGTGGTTCAGGGTGATGAAGTGCAACCCGGGCACGTCCTCGGCCATCAAGCGCGCACACAGGTCCGTCGCGTACTCGATGCCAATGGAGCGTACCGCCGCTGGGTCGTCCTTGACCGCGAGGATGCGCTCCGCGAGCTCGGGCGGGAACGCAGCATTGCTGAGCTGCGCAAACCGCTCGATCTGGCGCACGTTGGTCACCGGCATGATCTCCGGAATGATCGGCGTCGAGCAACCCGCGGCGTGGACCCGGTCCCGCAGCCGGAAATAGTCGTCCGGGTAGAAGAACATCTGCGTGATCGCGAAGTCGGCGCCCGCGCGGCACTTGTCGACAAAGTGCCGGATGTCGGCGTCCCAGTCCGTCGAGCGCGGATGCATCTCGGGGAAGGCGGCCACGCCGACGCAGAAGTCGCCGGACTCCTTGATCAACTGGACCAGGTCGGCGGCGTAGTCGATGCCGTCGGGGTGCCGGACCCACTCGCCCATGGGGTCGCCCGGCGGGTCGCCGCGCAGCGCGAGCATGTTGCGGATCCCGGCGCCGGCGTACTGGCCGATGATGTTGCGGAGCTCGGCGGTGGAGTGGTTGACCGCGGTCAGGTGGGCGACCGGGGTGAGGGTGGTGTCGGTGGCGATGCGCTCGGTGGCGCGGACCGTACCGTCACGGGAGGTACCGCCGGCACCGTAGGTCACCGACACGAAGGTCGGGGCGACGGCTTCGATGCGGCGAATGGCGTTCCACAACGTCCGCTCGCCCTTCTCCGTCTTCGGGGCGGCGAACTCGAATGAATAGGATCGCTTGCCGGAAGCAAGCAGGTCGCGCACGGTTCGTGCGCGATCAGTCCTGGTGGAAGCTGTACCTAGGGCCATACGGGCAGGTTAACCACACCCCGGACGGACACCAACCGGCATCGGCGTATTGCCTGGTTGGTGCGGCTGCTGTCCACTACGTGGACATCTCGCAACCGTCTCGCGGCCATCCGGCGGTCTCCCGGCGGACGCCGGCCGCCCCCGTCAGGCGGACCAGGTCCGGACCCGCTTGGCCAGCTCCGCGGCCGCCGCGCCCGGGTCGTCGGCCTCGGTGAGCGCGCGGACCACCACCACCCGGCGGGCGCCGGCCGCCAGCACCTCGTCGAGGTTGCCGGCGTCGATCCCGCCGATCGCGAACCAGGGGCGCTCGGGGCTCCGCGCGGCGGCATACCGGACGAGGTCCAGGCCGGGCGCGTACCGGCCGGGCTTGGTCGGCGTCGGCCAGCAGGGGCCGGTGCAGAAGTAGTCCACTCCGGGCTCGGTGAGCGCGGCGTCCACCTCGGCCTCGGCGTGGGTGGAGCGGCCTATCAGCGTCTCCGGGCCGAGGAGGGCGCGGGCCGCCGGGACCGGCAGGTCCCCCTGGCCGAGGTGGAGCACCTCGGCGCCCGCGGCATGGGCGACGTCCGCGCGGTCGTTGACCGCGAGCAGCTTGCCGTGCCGCCGGCAGGCGTCCGCGAAGACCTCCAGGTGGCGCAGCTCCTCGCCGGCTTCCATGCCCTTGTCGCGCAGCTGGACGATGTCCACGCCCGAGGCCAGCACCGCGTCCAGGAACTGCGGGAGGTCGCCCTGGCGGGTACGCGCGTCGGTGCACAGGTAGAGCCGGGCGTCGGACAGGGCCTGTCGAGCGGTGGTCATCGGGCGGCTTCCCCCTCGTCGGCGGGGGGGGGGGGCGGGCGGGGCGCGGCCCCCCCGCCCGGCGGGGGGGGGTGTGGGGTGGGGGGGGGGTTGGAGTTGGGGGGGGGGGGGGGGAGGC
>NZ_JBHVQS010000056.1:0-57735 GCF_042886435.1 Streptomyces sp. NPDC058000 | reverse complement strand
AAACGCGACTACATCTTCCACGGCACCCTGACCACCGCAGCCATCGTGATCTGGCTCCGTGATCTCGTCAAAGAGCCATCAGACACTGCCTAGCCGAAGCGCGAGCCCTCGCCAATCGCGTACCTGAGGACGTCTACAACGGAACTGCATTCGGCCCGGACAGCGTGCGTATCCATGAGGTATCCGTAGCCGTCAGCCTCGGAGACGACTACCTGACGCGAGCCTGGGACCTGGCACGCACCTGGAAACCACCACACGAAATGCCCGCCGAGCGCCGCAGCAGCTTCTACATCGAACTGGGGCGCGCGCAGCTCTGGTCTGGACGACCAGACGCTGCCTTCGAGTCTTTGAAGGTTGCGCGTCGCATTGCGCCCCAACATGCCCGAGAACACAGGTGGGTGCGGGAGGACGCAGCCACCCTTCGCCGCCTCAAGCGCGCGGACGCTGAGAGCCTGTCGAACTTCGCCCAGTGGTGCCATGCAGATCCGAGAGCCTGACCAGTACCCCTCACAGGGGTACTTGCGCCTCACCCTCGGGGCCAGTCTCTTCCCACAGCCCAACACGGCACTGGGAGAGACCGTGAGAACAACGACAGCTCCACCCGCAGCCCCTGACCTCAGCATTGCCCGACTGCACGGTGAAGCGTGCTACTGGTGCGGCGCCGCCCACTGCGCCTTGACTGCGGCGGGGGAAGTGAGCACCAAAGTAGAAGGGGGCATCCGAAACTGGTTCATCGTGGCGTGCTCCCGACACCGCGATCGGAGACCGTGATGGCGGCAGAAATCGTTGAGCCATCCGATCCGATTTCGCCGTCCCATGCTCTCGTCCGGGTCGACGTGGAGACCATCAGCGAGACGATCCGTCGAGCGCTGGGTCTCGGCGCGACCCGAGCCAGCCGAGACGAATTGGCTGAGACGGACGAGACGCTGCGGGGACACGTCACGCTGCTCCTCAGTGATATCCGGGAGACCGCCAGTCGTCAGCTGCACAGCTTCGAGACGCAACAGCTCACACGGCGATTGGACAGGATCAAGCAGCACTTGGCCCACCCGTTCGGCCAGGGCCCGCTGACCGCGGATGCCGAGGTGCACCAGCGCGCCCGGGACTGCCAATGGCTGCTGGCGTACTACACCGCAGAGGCAAGGCGGTGACCGCGGACCAGGACGGGCCCGGCACCGACAATTCCGACGCGCAGCCGGCCAGCTACGTCCTCCCCGGAGTGACGTTCGTGCCCGCCGCCAAGGTCACGCCCTGCCCGTTCCCCTGCGACCGCTGCCGCGCCACGGGGAGGCAGACGTGAGGACCCGACAGTGCACCGCGCGCCACCCGTGGCCCGCCCAGCACCGGCCCCGCGGCCACCCGAGGTGGGCCCGGTGCGACGGCCACCGCAAGCACCAGGGTGGCCACCACGCGCGGCTCCCTGAGTTCGGGCTTGAACTGCGGTGGGCACGGCGATGACGACCACCAGCGATCCCCCGTACGGCGTGATGGCTGGGACCGTCGGCGACGACGTGATCACCGTGCACGAACTCATCTGGGCCGACGGGACACAGCGGCCGAAGTGCGGCGATGGCACCCCGGAAGACCAGGTGGAGGAGTGGATCCGCCGGGTGAACTGTCCGTACTGCCTGAACGACGAAGCGGCACCCGCAGCCTGACCTCACAGACCCCCGGCGCTCGTGATCGCCGGGCACGCTCCTCGCCGCCACACCCGGGGCTTTTACCTTTTCTCCCCGGAGACGGCAGACGAGACGAGACGAGACGAGAAGCACAGCGCCCGCCCGAGGTTGGACGCCGCGACGGGCGGGCGCACCCCGTACCCCACGACTAGGACATAGCCATGGCGAAACCCACCCCTGATGATGACGAGTTCTTGAGCGACATCCTGTCCCTCGGGGCGGCGGTCAACGCCGCCCGGGACGAAGGGCTGCCACCCCCGGTCCGCGAGATGTTCAACGGCGTCGCCGCCGAGCAGGCCAGCGAGATCTCCCGCAAATACGGCACCGACAAGGGGACCGAGTGACCACCACGAGGAACCAGTTCACCGACCCGGACGGCCGCAGGATCGGGGCCTTAGCCCTCTTCTGCAACCCCGCCGGCCACCCCCTGATGCTCCGGAAACGCGACCGGGACGAACTCCCGTGGTGCCTTCCCGGCGGATGCGCCGTCGGAGGTGAGTCGGCCCTCGCCGCGCTCCGCCGAAAGGTGCTGGAGGAGACCGGGCTGCACGCCACCCCTGGCCTGCTTCTGGTCAAGCACTACATGCCGCTACGGCCAAGACGGCGGAGGCGTACAACCTCGTCTTCGACTGCGGCGAACTCTCCCCCGAGGCGGAAGTTCGATTGAAGGAGTCCGAGTTCAGCGAGTACGCGTTCGTGTCCCCGGACCGTCTGGCGGACGTAGCGCAGCCCCATACGGCCGCGCGGGTGCAGGCAGCGCTGCACGTCCGCAAGATCGGCGGCGGCGCGGTGTTCCTGGAAGGCGCCAGCCGCCCCTGCGTGACCTAGCCCCGGCTCCCGTCCGGCTGGTTGGCCGAGGCTGGCCGGACGGGCGCCTGGCCCTTGACGGTCGCCAGGCCGCTCCGCGCGTCCCCTCCCCGTGAGACGCGGGACGTGCGGAGCACCGGCCGCCCGGGCCTTCCCGCGGGCTCGGGCGGCCCACTGCCCCGCCCCGGTGCTCCTTGGTGAGGACGGTCGCCGGGGCGGGTCACCCGCACTCCCCCAAGGAGGAGTCCATGCCCTTACTGCCGCGCTCTTTCGCCCCGCTGGGCCCGCGATTCGCCTGGCTGGAGATCACGGGATTCTGCAACCTGAAGTGCCGCCCGTGCTACGCCGACTGGTTCCGCGTCCTCTACGAACTTGCCGCACTGCACGTCCGCGACGTGCAGTTCATCGGCGGGGAACCTACCCTCCACCCGTCCCTCCCACCCCCGGCCCGCCGCCCTGGCCGCGAACTCCGCGCCGAACGCCTCCTCGCCCACCGCCGCGCGAGCCGCCGCGCTGATCCGGTCCACGTCGCCGCGCTCCGCCGCCGGTAGCGGCGCGCCCACCGACGAGCGCAGTGCCTCGGCGCGGGAGAGCAGGCGGGCCGCCTCGACGGCGTTGCCGGCGAGAGCCTCGGCGCCGGCCAGGCCCTCCAGGGCGAGCGCGGTCGCGCGTGGGTCGGTGCCGGCACGCGCTGCCGTCAGGCCCCGTGTGTGCAGCGCCCGCGCGCCTTCCGCGTCGCCGCGCAGCTCGGCGACGAATCCCAGTTCGGCAAGCAGCAGCGTCACCCCGTAGAACGGCACGCCGTACGCCTCCTGGAGCCGGACATTCCACGCGAGCGCGCTGCGCAGGTGCGACTCGGCCCGGTCCAGGTCGCCCGCCCGGCGCGCCCCCAGGCCCAGGCCGACCTCGGCGAACTCCTCCGCGAACCGGTCCGACTGTTCGGCCGCCAGTCGCCGCCCCCGCTCGTGGAACTCGCCGGCCCGCTCGAAGTCGCCCCGAAGGAGTGCGATCCGCCCGAGCCCGGACAGCCGGTACGACACATCGGTCCACAGGCCCAACTCCTCGGCTCTGCACAGCCCTTCGCGATGCAGTGCGGCCGCTCGGTCGTAGTCCCCCGATACCTCGGCGACATAGGCGAGCTGGTCCGCCGCCTGTACCTGCCCCCACCTGTCACCCAGTGCCGCGAACCGCGCCGCGCTGTCCGCCCCCGCCTCGCGCGCCGTGACCAGGTCGCCCCGGAACATCGCGTGCTTGGCGACGCTGCTCAACGCGGCCGCGATCCCCCACCGGTTGTCCACGGCCCGGAACCCGCGCAGCGCCCGCTCGATCAGCTCGCCGCCGGTGTCGGTGTCGCCCACGTGCAGGTGCGCGAGGCCCAGGAACCACTGCGCGCGGTCGCGTCCCGCCTCGATCGCGTCGAGGGCCCGCACCGCGTCCCGGCTCTGCCGCACCAGCTCGCTGCCCTCACCCGCGACCATCGCGAACCCGGCCCGCCACACCCCCGCCTCTGCCCGCGCCGCCTCCGGTACGCCGCCCTCGACGGCCAGCGCCGAGGTCAGCGCCCGGTACGCCTCGCGGTAGCGCCCGCGCAGGAAGCGGTACCACGCTGCCGAACTCGCGAGCCGCACCGCGAGTCCGGCGTCGCCGCGCTCGACCGCGCCCTCCAGGGAGCCCCGCAGGTTGGCGCTCTCCGCGTCCAGGCGCGCGAGCCAGACCCGCTGTTCGGGTCCGTACAAGTGCGGTGCGGCCCGCTCCGCGAACGCCGCGAAGTACTCGCCGTGGCGCCGCTGTATCTCCCCGAACTCGCCTGCGGTGCGCAGGCTTTCGACGCCGTAGGCCGCGACGGACTCCAGTAGCCGATAGCGGGGCCCTTCGGGCCCGTCCGTGGCCACGACCAGTGAGCGATCCACCAGCCGGCTAACGAGATCGAGCACGTCGGCGCCCGCGAGCTCCTCCCCAGCGCACACTGCCTCGGCCGCCTCCGGTGTGCAGCCGTCCGCGTGGATCGCCAGCCGGCGCAGTACGAGCCGCTCCGGCGCGCCGAGCAGCTCCCAGCTCCAGTCGATCACCGCGCGCAGGGTCTGCTGCCGTGCGGGTGCGCCGCGCCGGCCGATCCCGAGCACCCGGAACCGGTCGTCCAGCCGTGCCGCCAGGCCGTGTATCCCGAGCCCGCGCACGCGCGTCGCGGCCAGTTCGAGGGCCAACGGGATCCCGTCGAGCCGCCGGCACACCGACGCGACCGCGTCGGCGTTGTGCGTGTCGAGCACGAATCCGGGCGCCGAGGCCGCTGCGCGTGCCACGAACAGCCGTACCGCCGTGGACCGTTCGAGCTCCGGCAGCCGCGCCTCGGGGTCCGGCAGCGCCAGGGGAGGCACGACGTAAAGCACCTCGCCGTCGACCGCCAGCGGATCCTGGCTGCTGGTCAGGATCCGCAGGCCGGGCACGGCCCGCAGGAGGGCGTCCGTGAGCAGCGCGATCGGCTCGATCACGTGCTCGCAGTTGTCCAGCACCAGCAGCAGCCGCCGCTCGCGCAGCGCGTCGGCCAGGCGGGCCTGTGGCTGCCGGGCAAGGAACCCGGCCGGCCCGGAGCCGCTCTCGTCCCGGATGCCGAGCGTCGTCGCGATCGCCTCGGCGAGCTCGACGCCGCTCGGGCGGCGTTGCCCCGCCAGCTCGACGAGCCATACCCCGTCCGGGAAGTCCTCGGCGACGGCTTCCGCTGCGGCGAGCGCGAGCCGGGTCTTGCCGACCCCGCCCGGGCCGGTCAGCGTCACCAGGCGGGCCGCGCCCACCAGCGCGCCCACCTCGGTGACCGCGCCCTCGCGTCCGACCAGTTCGCTCAGCGCGGCGGGCAGATTGCCCTGCGGGCGGGCCGCGGACGTGGTCGGCGTCGGGACGGGCGCCAGCGCCGGGTCCTGTTCGAGGATCGCCTGGTGCAGCGCGGTCAGTTCCGGGCCCGGGTCGAGCCCGAGTTCGTCCGCCAGCAGCTCGCGCAGCTCGGCGTATCCGGCCAGTGCCTCCTGCTGCCGGCCCGAACGGTACAGCGCGCGCAGGTGCGCGGCCCGCAGTCGCTCGCGCAGCGGATGAAGCGCGACCTTTTCCCCCAACTCATCGGCCAGCAATGTGTGTTCGCCCAGTTCGAGGCGGGCCTCGGCCTGGTCCTCCAGGGCCGTCAGCCGCTGTTCGTCCAGGCGGGCGATCGCCGCGCGCGCGAACTCCTCGTCGCGAAAGTCCGCGAATGCGGGGCCCCGCCACAGCGCGAGCGCGTCCCCCAGCAGCGCGGCCCGCGTCCGCGGGTCGGTGCTCGCCCGCGCCCGCGCGGTCAGCCCGGCGAACCGATCGGCGTCGACCGCGTCCGACGCGACCAGCAGCTCGTAGCCGGGCGGGCGGTACGCGACCAGGTCGCGGCCGCCGGGTTCGGCAGCCTCCAAGGCTCGGCGCAGCTGGGAGACCTTGGTCTGCAAGGTGTTGGCCGGGTTGCCCGGCGGATCCGCGCCCCACAGGTCCTCGACGAGCAGGTCCGCCGACACCGGGCCGTCACGGTGCACGAGCAGATCCGCGAGCAGTGCGCGCACCTTCACCTCGGGTACCCGTACGGTCTGCCCGTCGGCGGTCCACACGGCCAGCGGACCCAGGATTCCAAAGCGCATGACGTCACGTTAGCCCAGGCCGATCGCCCCCTCACGGCCGGTGGCCGGCGGCCACGCGCGGACCCGCAGCGGACCCCCAGCGAACCCCCAGGCGATCGTGCGAGGGCCTCGGCACAGTGAGGTCAACGAGTTCGGAACAGCCCGGACCAGACCGCACGAAACACGAAACAGAGGGATCCGCCATGTCCGCGAACACTGCCACCGCCGCCGCGCGCACCGTCGCCACCGGCCGCGAGATCCGCCTCGCCTCCCGCCCCGTCGGAACCCCCACCCCCGAGAACTTCGAGCTGGTCACCACCGCGATCCCGCAGTTGGGCGAGGGCCAGATCCTGGTCCGGAACACGTGGATGTCGGTGGACCCGTACATGCGGGGCCGGATGGACGATGCCGAGTCGTACATCCCCGCCTTCGAGCTCGGCGCGGCGCTCGAAGGCAGCGCGGTCGGCGAGGTCGTCGCGTCCCGCGCCGATGCCGTCCCGGTCGGCGCGACCGTGTCGCACTTCGCCGGTTGGCGCGAGTACGCCGTGGTCGACGGTGCGACCGCCGCCGTCCTGGACACCTCGGCCGTCCCCGCCCAGGCGTACCTCGGCCCCCTGGGCACTACCGGCCTGACCGCGTACGCGGCGCTCACCGAAGTGGCTCAGGTTCGAGCGGGCGACACGGTGTTCATCTCCGGCGCGGCCGGCGCCGTCGGCAGCGTCGCGGGGCAGATCGCCCGCAAGCTCGGCGCGGCCAGGGTGATCGGGTCGGCCGGCGGGCCGGTCAAGGCGAAGCAGCTGGTCAGCGGCTTCGGATTCGACGTCGCCCTGGACTACCGGGCCGGTGCGATCGCCGACCAGCTCGCCGCGGCAGCCCCCGAGGGCATCGACGTATATGTCGACCACGTCGGCGGCGACCACCTCGAAGCCGCGATCGCGAGCGCCAAGGTCGGTGCCCGGTTCGCGCTGGTCGGCGCGATCAGCGGCTACAACGCCACCGAGCCGGTCCCCGGCCCGGGCAACCTGTTCCAGGCGTACACCAAGCGGCTGACGCTGCGCGGAATGCTGATCAACGACCACTTCGCGTTGTTCCCCGAATTCACCGCCCGGGCGATCGGCTGGCTCACCGAGGGCTCGCTGCGCACCAAGGAAACCGTGTTCGAGGGCATCGAGCAGGCCCCGGCCGCGTTCCTCGGCGTCCTGAGCGGCGCCAACACCGGCAAGATGCTCGTCCGGCTGGCCTGACCCCGGGGCACCAGAGACACCCCCACCCGCTCAACCGGAAAGGAACAGAGCCGCGATGGCCGCTGCCCTCCTCGTCCTGGCCCACCCCCGCACCGACTCCCTCACCGCCAAGATCGCCGCCCGCGCCCACGACCGCCTGGTCGCCGCCGGCCACACCGTCGACGTCCTCGACCTGCACGCTGAGGGCTTCGACCCACGGATGACCACCGAGGACGAACCCGACTGGGCCGACCGCGACAAGCCGTACAGCCACCAGGTGCGGGCGCACATGGCCCGCGTCAAGGCCGCCGAGACGATCGTTGTGGTCTTCCCGGTCTGGTGGTTCGGCCTGCCCGCACTGCTGAAGGGCTGGATCGATCGGGTGTGGAACTACGGCTTCGCGTACGGTCGAAGCCGCCCCCGTCTGGCGGGCAAGCGCATCCAGTGGATCGCCCTGGCGGGCTACTCGCGCGAGCACTTTGCCGAGGGCGGCTGGGACGACCTGATGGATCGTCAACTACGGGTCGGCGTCTCGAACTTCTGCGGTATCGAGGATGCCCGCGTGCACTTGGTGTACGACACTGTCGCCACCGGCGCCCACGACGGAGCCCTCTTGGCCTCGGCCGACGACGCACTGTCCGCCTTCCTCACCACCCCGGTCCGGGAACCGGCCCCACGGTGACCCCACTCACCCGCCGGGCCGCCCGTTTGCCACCGTTCCCGGCCCTCGTACCTCGAACGAGCCGGTCGACCGGAAGGCGGCCAGGGAGCATGCGGACGGGTGGGACCGACGGTGATCACCCCCGGGTCAGGCGGTCCGGCCGGGGGCCTGCAGGGAGTCGAGAGATCTCCCTTCATCAGGAGCTGGGCACAGCACGGTCGTTGTCGCTGACACGTTGTACATGGCGACCGTGACCATCGGGCCGAACACGCTCGTCGACGGCCCCGGAGGTGGCGGCTGGCTCGAAATTCGGGTGGAACTCGCTTCCCTCGCTGCCGACGACGCAGTGCACGGGGAAGGAGTTCTCGAAGTCCGGGTGCTCGGCAAAGTGGGTCCCGGGGTCGATGTGGTGGTCGCGGGTGGCGACGATGTAGGCGTAACTCCCGTCGACGCGTCGCACCAGGTCGGCGATGGCAGCGGCTCTGTCCGCGCCGCCCTTGACCGGAACGCTGCCGCCCTCGCAGAAGTCCTTCTGCACATCGACGACGATCAATGCACGGCGCACGGCGAATCCTTCCCGCGGGTGAACCCCTTGCCGGTATGTTCGGGCGCCTCCGGCAATGCGCAGACGCAGCACTCGCCCGTCGCTCACCCGACTGGGCGCCGGGACGGCAGGCGTTACTCGTGAACCGGCCGTCTCCATCAGCGGGCAGGGCTCACCGGTGCCGTTGAGCTGCTGTCTGGGCGATTGTCGACGGACGGGCAGCGGACGGCAGCGGAATCCTGTGGATCTTCAAGCCGCAGCCGACAGAGGGGTCGACGGCTACCCGGGGTGCCAGTGCGACAGGGACAGGCAGTGTTCCACGAGGCCGGTCTGTCGGAGGGCATTCCTGCTGAGTGGGCAGTCGGCCGAGCCATACAGCTGAGTCCCTCGCTTTTCTCGGAAGAATCCTTACGGCTCACTCGTACGGGCGTGGTGTGGCTGCGGGGCGTTTTCGGCTCTGTCCGCGTGACCATGTTCGTCGTCACGAGGGTTGGGGCCGGATGGCCAAGGAAGCTGTGCTGCGTTGTACGGCGTGGGAGTGAGGCCGTGGAGGCCCCACCCCGGGCTGTCGACGGTCATGGTCGGTCCCGGCTCCGATGTCCAGAGCATGAGCCCTGGACAGGGCGAACGCAGGGTAGGGCTATGCACCTGACTCCACACGAACAAGAGCGCCTGATGATCCATGTGGCGGCGGATGTCGCCGAGAAGCGTCGGGCCCGAGGGATTCGGCTCAACTACCCAGAGGTCGTTGCGCTGTTAACCGTGCATGTCCTTGAAGGTGCGCGCGAGGGGAGAACCGTCGCCGATCTCATGTCTTCCGGGAAGAAGCTGCTGACCCGGGAGGAGGTCATGGAGGGCGTACCGGAGATGATCAAGAACGTGCAGGCGGAGGCCACGTTCCCCGACGGCACGAAGCTGGTCACCATCCACGATCCTTTCCCCGAAGCGGGCGAGGACGAAGAGCCGCTTGTGTCCCCGGGCGAGGTGGATTTCTCCACGCAGCAGGGCGACGAGTTCGTGCGCTTCAACGAGGGCCGCGAGGTCACTCCCCTGACCGTGAACAACCCGTGCGACCGTCCCATCCAGGTCGGCTCCCACTACCACTTCCACGAAGCCAACCCCGGCCTGGACTTCGACCGTGACGCCGCCTGGGGCAAGCGCCTCCATGTCCCGGCCGGCAGCTCCGTACGCTTCGAGCCCAACGTGCCCGAGGACGTAGAGCTCGTACCCATCGAGGGCAAGCGTGTGGTGCACGGCCTGCGCGGCGAGGTCGGCGGCCCCCTCATCAGCATCCAGGATTCATCCGATGAGGTCGGGGGTGAGCTCAATGACTGAGTGCTGCTGTCCTGAGCCTCCCAAGCCTTCCGATCCCCTGACCCGCGCCCAGTACGCGGACCGGTTCGGTCCGACGACCCGCGACCGCATCCGCCTCGCCGACACGGAGCTGCGGATCGAGATCGAGGACGACTGGGCCGGCGGTCCCGGGCGCAGCGGGAACGAGATGGTCTTCGGCGGCGGCAAGGTGATCCGTGAGTCGATGGGGCAGTCCGTCACGCCACGCGACCCACGCAAGCTCGGCGTACCTGACGAGCCCAGTGCCCCCGACGCCGACGCTGTCATCGAGCCCCCCGACACCGTCATCACCGGCGCCGTCATCCTGGACCACTGGGGCATCGTCAAGGCCGATGTGGCCATCCGCGACGGCCACATCACCGCGCTCGGCAAGGCGTACAACGACGAGACGATGGACCGTCTCCATGACGGAGCCGGCCGGCACAACGACGTCGGCCCGGCACCCAAGGATTTCGTCATCGGTCCCGAGACGGAAGTGATTGCGGGCAACGGGAAGATCCTGACCGCCGGCGGGGTCGACACGCACGTCCACTTCATCTGCCCCGAGCAGGTCGGTGAGGCGCTGGCCGCGGGTGTCACCACGCTCATCGGCGGCGGTACCGGCCCGGCGGAGGGCAGTACCGCCACCACGGTCACCCCCGGTTGCTGGCACATCGCCCGCACCTTCGAGGCACTGGACGCCTTCCCGGTCAACGTCGGGCTGCTCGGCAAGGGCGCCACCATGTCCGAGGACTCCATGTACAACCAGGTGGACGCGGGCATCATCGGCCTCAAGATCCACGAGGACTGGGGTGCCACCCCG
Source organism: Streptomyces sp. NPDC058000 (assembly GCF_042886435.1). NCBI lineage: Bacteria > Bacillati > Actinomycetota > Actinomycetes > Kitasatosporales > Streptomycetaceae > Streptomyces > Streptomyces sp. NPDC058000. Next base: position 47,040 of record NZ_JBHVQS010000056.1, on the reverse strand, counting down.
GCCGTCCTCAAGAAGTGCCTGGAGGTCTGCGAGCAGACCGGTGTCCAACTCGCGCTGCACGCCGACTCGTTGAACGAGGCGGGTTTCGTCGACGACACCATCGCGGCGATCGACGGCAGCGACGGATGCGATGGGCGCCCCGTTCGCTCCATCCACGTCTTCCACGTCGAGGGTGCCGGCGGCGGCCACGCCCCCGACATGATCAAGATGGTGAAGGAGCCGAATGTCCTGCCCGCCTCCACCAACCCCACCCGGCCGCTGACCATCAACACGGTCAAGGAGCACTTCGACATGGTGATGGTCTGCCATCACCTCAACCCGAAGATCCCCGAGGACCTGGCCTTCGCGGACTCCCGGATCCGCCCCTCCACCATGGCCGCCGAGGACATCCTGCACGACCTCGGCGCCATCTCGATCATGTCCTCCGACGCCCAGGCCATGGGCCGCATCGGCGAGATGATCACGCGCACCTGGCAGACCGCGCACGTCATGAAGGTCCGCCGGGGTTTCCTGGAGGAGGACAGGCTGCCGGAGGATGAGCGGCCGACGCGTGACAAGGGAGCCGATAACAGGCGTGCCCGGCGGTACGTCGCGAAGTACACGATCAACCCGGCGATCGCCCAGGGCATCGATGCGGTGGTCGGGTCCGTGGAGCCCAAGAAACTGGCTGACCTGGTGCTGTGGGAGCCGAAGTTCTTCGGCGTCAAGCCGCATCAGGTCATCAAGGGCGGGCAGATCGCCTACGCGCAGGTGGGCGACGCCAACGCCTCCATCCCCACCCCGCAGCCGGTACTGCCGCGCGCCATGTGGGGCGCCACCGGCCTCGCGCCACGCTCCACCTCCTTCAACTTCGTCACCCAACGAGCCATCGACAACGGTCTGGCCGAACGGCTCAAGCTGGCCAAGCAGTTCAAGGCCATCACCAGCACGCGCGGCGTCCGCAAGGCGGACATGAAGGAGAACGACGCCACCCCCGACGTCGAGATCGACCCCGACACCTACGAGGTGATCGCCGGGGGCCACAAGGTGGAGGACGTGACGACATCCGTCGCGGGCCAGGTCGTCGAACGGAAGTATCCGAGCGAACTCCCCATGGCCCAGAGGTACTTCCTCTTCTGAACCTTGGCGCGCAGGCGATGCAACGGCACAGAGGCCCGCGCCATGGAGCCGGGCAACGGAAGGTGAACTGCGAAAGATGAGTCGTGCCGCACTGCTCGTCCTGGCCGATGGCCGGTTCCCCGCCGGAGGGCACGCGCACTCCGGCGGGGCCGAACCCGCCGTAGCGGCGGGCCGTATCAAGGACGCACACTCACTGGAGGACTTCTGCCGGGGGCGACTGCACACCGCGGGCCTGGTCGCGGCGGCGCTCGCCGCCGCGACCGCCGCGGGCCATGATCCGGTGGCGGTCGACGAGGCCGCCGACGCCCGCACACCCGTCCTGGCACTACGGATCACCGCCCGCAAGCTGGGACGGCAGATGATGCGGGCCGCCCGCGCGACCTGGCCATCGGCCGAGCTGGACGCACTGGCCGCGGCCCGGCCACAGGGCGCGCACCAGCCGGTGGTGCTGGGGCTGGCCGCACGGTCCGCCGGGCTGACCTCGCTGGATGCCGCGTACGCGGCGGCGTACGAAGCGGTCAGCGGTCCGGCCACGGCGGCGGTCCGGCTGCTGAGCCTGGACCCCTTCGACGCCACCGCGGTCCTCGCCCGCCTCTCCCCCGACCTCGATCAGACCGCCACCGCGGCGGCCGCAACCGTCGCGCGTATCCCCGACGAAGGGTTCGAGGCGCTGCCCGCCGCCTCCGCACCGCTGCTCGACATCAACGCCCAGCAGCACGCCGCCTGGCCGGTACGCCTCTTCGCCTCCTGACCACCAAGAACCCAAAAGCCCCAAACCCAAGAACGCCACACGCACACCACGCAGAACCGGAGTCCGCATGCACCGCGACCACGACGAGACGTTCCCCGAGCGCCGCACCTACAGCGCCGCCGATCCCGTAGGGCCCGACGGGCGCCGGCGTGCCCTGCGCATCGGCCTGGGCGGGCCGGTCGGCTCGGGTAAAACCGCCACAGTCGCCGCGCTGTGTCGCGTACTGCGCGACGAGCTGTCCATCGCCGTGGTCACCAACGACATCTACACCCGCGAGGACGCCGAATTCCTGCGCCGGGAAGCCGTCCTGCCCGCCGAACGGATCACTGCCGTGGAGACCGGCGCCTGCCCGCACACCGCCATCCGCGACGACATCTCCGCCAACCTGGAGGCCGTCGAGGACCTGGAGGAGACCGCGGGACCGCTCGACCTGGTCCTCGTGGAGTCCGGCGGCGACAACCTCACCGCGACCTTCTCCAAGGGCCTGGTCGACGCCCAGATCTTCGTCATCGACGTGGCCGGCGGCGACGACATCCCCCGCAAGGGCGGCCCCGGCGTCACCACCGCCGACCTCCTGGTGATCAACAAGACCGACCTCGCCCCCTACGTCGGCTCCGACCTGGAAGCCATGGCGCGCGACGCCAAGGCCCAGCGCGGCGAACTCCCCGTCGCCTTCACCTCCCTCACCACCGTCGACGGCATCAAGCCGGTCACCGACTGGGTCCGCGAACGCCTCACCGACTGGAGCGCGGGCCCCGCATGACCCTCACCACCTGCACTCACCCGAAGACCGCATCGGCCCCTGACCGGCCTGCCGTCGGGGTGCACGCCACCGCCCGCATCCTGGCCGCCGCCAGGGGCGGCACCACCACCCTGCCCACCCTCGACGGCGACGGCCCCTTCGAACTGCGCCGCCTCCGCTCACACGGGACCCAGGCCCGGGTATGCATCGTCGGAGCCATGAGCGCCCCCCTCGGCGGCGACCGGCTGCGCATCGAAGTCACCGTCCAGCAGAGCGCGGCGCTCCACGTCACCTCCGCCGCCGCGACCCTCGCCCTGCGCGGCCCGACCTCCGCACCCGCCACCTACGACGTGCACCTGACCGCAGGAGACCACGCACAGCTCCACTGGCTCCCCAAACCGCTGATCTGCGCGGCGGGCAGCGATCTGCGCCAGACCTGGACCATCGACCTCGCCCCCACCGCCCGGCTCGTACTGCGCGAGGAACAGATCCTCGGACGCACCGGCGAACCCTCCGGCCATGTGACCACCCGGCTCACCGTCCGACGCGGTGGACGCACCCTGTTGGACCAACAGGCCGCATACGGACCGGGCGAACCCGGCTGGGACGGCCCAGCCATCCTCGCCGGACACCGCGCAAACGGACAACTCCTCGTCGTCGACCCGGACTTCGAGGACGCAGCCCCCGAAGTCCAGCTATTCGGCGACGCCCCGCAAGACGGCCAGGCCGTGCTGACGCCGCTCGCCGGCCCCGCCACCCTCGTCACCGCCGTCGCCCCCGACAGCCTCCGCCTGCGCCGCCTCCTCGACACAGCGCAGAACGCCTACCGCCAACCCTTCACAAAGGCTGACGCGCGCTGAAACAGGCGCTGCCAGCCACAGACCACGGACACAAGAGTTCGGCCGCAGGTTCGAGTCACCGGGCAGGCATGCAACGGCCACCACGAGGGCGCGTACATGCGCTGTATCGACTGCGCCGAGCCCGCCACACCCACACACCCCAGACGCTGCAAAACGCATAACGGGGAGCAGGCGGCCGCGGCGCAGCGGGCGGACGACTTGGTGAGGCGGCGGCCTCCGTTGCGAGGCGAGGACCGCGCGGGCCAACAGCCGGACCTGGTAAGCGGACACGTCGCGGAAGCCGACCTGGTCCAGGCCGCGGCGAAGAGCACGTGCCCCGCGGCGGCCGCGGTCGCCTCGACTTCGCGGCACAGCAGGCCCGCCAACGCACCGCGCACCGGGCGGGCCCATCGGAACGACGCGCCGTCGGCCGCGCCGTGAACGGTACGCACCAAGCCCGCGACCTCGCGGCCGCGCAAGAGAGCGGCCCCCACCTGCTTGATCGTCTCCTCCATCTCCAGAGCAGCGAGCGCCACGGCGCGCTCGGCGGTGCCGGTCGGGCCCGCGCCAGCCGCCGCCCTGGACGGCAGTCCGGAAGCCGGCAGTCCGGAAGCCGGCGGGCAGCGGGCGGACGACGGCCCACAACAGCGGCCGCGGCCCCACCACTCCCCGCGACGGCGACGGGCGACGGGCAGCGCGAGCGCCTGGCCGGCCTCGGAACCACCCACAGGGGCGGTCAGCCGGGCGGGAGTTGGAACAGTTCACGGACCCGGCCGATCAGGAGGGGGGTTCCCAGAACGGTGACGAGGCCGCCGGCCCCGACAAGTTCGGTGGCGTGGCGGACGGCGTCGGCGGTTTCCTGCCGTACGTGCAGTTCTCTGCGTGACGCCAGGGCCGTGCGCATCGCGATTGGGGCCGCTTCGTTGGGGTGTCCGACCCGGGTCAGTACCACCGGCCAGTCCGCCGGCAGTGGCTCAAGCATGGTTTCCACGTTCTTGTACTGGAAGGTGCCGAATACGAGGGCGGTGCGCTCAACGGCGCGGGATTGCCGCAGGATTTCCGGGGCCACCGTGGCTGCCCCCTGGTGGTTGGATGCGACATCGAGCAGCAGGCGGCCGGTCCAGGAATCGAGGTGAGCCGGTGCCAGGAGTTCGAGGCGGCCGGGCCAGCGGGTCGCGGCAAGGCCCCTGCGCAGCGCCTCCTCCGGGATACCGCGGATGGATCCCCGTTCGGTCAGCGCGTCGATGCCGGCCACGGCAAGTGCCAGATTGTGATGCTGGTGTTCGCCGCGGAGCGGACAGGTCAAGTCCCGGTGGACGGCGTGCGGGGTGGTTACTTCCAGGACGGTACGCCCGTCGCCGGCTGTGCGTGGCCGGCAGTGGACTTCCTGGTGGAGGCGCCAGACGGTCACCCCCGTGTGGTGGCTGAGGACATTTTCTACGGCCTGTGCCGCCTCCTCGGGCATCTCACCGAGCACGACGTGGTCGCCGTCCCGAATGATGCCGGCCTTGTTGCGTGCGATCTCGCCCAGGGTGTTTCCCAGCAGGTGCTGGTGGTCCAGTCCCACTCCGGTGATGACCTTTACTCCGGTGTCGAAGCAGTTGACCGCGGTGCGTCGGCCGCCGATGTTCGCTTCCAAGACGGCCAAGTCCACTCCCGAGAGGGCGAAATGGACTGCGGCTGCGGCGGCATGGACCGCTCCTGCATTGACCACGAGCCCTGTACTCCTGAGGGCTTCATCGACCTTTTGGAAAGCACGGTGACATGCGGCGGGAGAGGCGGGCGCCCCGTTGATGCGGATGCGTTCGGTGACGCGCTGGAGGTGCGGGCTGGGCATACTTCCGGTCCGCAGTCCGGCCGCAGCCAACGCTGAGACGGCGAACGCGCAGGTCGATCCCTTCCCGTTCGTGCCGGTGACGGTCATGCCCCGCAGGTGGCGTCCCGGGTCATCGAGTGCTTGGAGAAGCCGGGGCATCGCACCGGCGCCTGCCCCGTTGAACTGGTACCGACCGATGATCTCTTGACAGGCCAGGTCTTCCTCAGTCGCCAACTGTGCCACCTCTCCACAAGATTGGTGTGTAGGAGAAAATCGCGCGGAGACCGTCACCTGCCGCACGCAGGGGGGATCCGCCACAAAGACCACCATGAACGATGCCGGTACCCGCGGCACTCCCGCAGCCGGCAGCATCGTCAGGTGGTCGGAAGGAGTGAGGCCAGGTCGCGCCAAGCGGCGCGTGGGAAGGCTCGGGGGTGCTCGGTGACGACGTGGACGGCGACGTGGTCGGCACCAGCCCGCAGATGGCTTGTGACGTGGGTGGCAATCCGCTCGGTGTCCCCCCAGGCGACGAGCCCGTCGACGAGGCGGTCGCTGCCACCGTGCTGGAGATCGGCCTCGGTGAAGCCGGAGTCGAACCAGGTTCGGGTGAGGTTGGGCAGTGCCAGATAGGGCGCGAGCACGGTGCGAGCCGCTGCCCGGGCCGCGATCGGGTCGGTGAGCGGGACCACGGTCTGCACCGGGGCCAGCAGTGGGCCCGCACCCAGCAGCGCACGGGCCCGCGCGGTGTAGCGGGTGTCTACGAGATAGGGCTGGGTGCCGGCGGTCCGGGCGGCGGCCAGCTGTGTCATCCGCGGGCGGTGTGCGCCGACGAGCCGTGCGGAAGGCGGCGGTCCGGTGCCGATGGCGTCCAGAGCGTCGAGATAGCGGCGCATGGCAGTCAGCGGCTGCCGGTAGCGTTCGGCGAACGGGGCATGGCTCACCGCCAGGCCCGTGACCAGTCGGGCGCGGTCGGCGGCGGGCAGTGCCTCGTAGGCTGCGGCGAGCCGGTCCGGGGGGTGTGTCCAGATGGAGAGGCAGGCGGTCCCTACCGTCACGCGTCCAGTCGCCGCCAGTACTTCGGCCGCCGCAGCGAGATCCGGCTGCGGGTTGTGGCCGGGGGTGCCGCCCAGCCACAGCGTGCCGTACCCGAGTGCCTCCAGCTCCGCCGCGGCCTCCCTCGCCTCGCCGCGGTCCCCGTGGGTTAGTCCCACACTCCATACGCCGATCCGTCCGAGCAGCATGGCGATCCTCTTCTACGCGTCATCCGTAGCCGACGCGAGTTCGCGTTCGATGTCGTCCAGATCGCGTGGTGTGTTGATGGCTCGCCACGGGCCGTCCACCAGATAGCCGATCAGCTGCCGTTCCTGTATCAGCCGAGGGAGGGTGACCTCTTCGTGGTCGCCCTCGTCGGGCAGCAGTTCCGCAACGCGCGGGTCGAAGACGTAGACGCCGCCATTGACCCGTAACGGCGGTGGCACGTGTGAGACGAGCGCGGTCACTCGGCCCCGCTCGTCACAGTCGACGCTTCCCCTGGGCAGCCAGGGGCGCGGCAGGGCAACCGTGGCCAGCGCGGCGTGACGCCGATGGTGAGCGAACATCCCCGTGAGCGAGAACCGCGTCCAGATGTCCCCGTACAGCGCCAGCCACGGCTCGTCGAGCCAGTCCAGGGCGGCGGATGCGAACTTGAGCCCGCCACCTCGCCCCAGGGGCCGTTCCTCGGCCACCACATCCGCACGCAGCGGCAGCTGGTGGGAGGCGAGGTAGTCGCCGATCACCGGCGCCAGGTGCCCCGCGGAGACGACGACCTGTTCCACGCCCGACTCGGCGAGCCAGTCGAGTTGATGGCGCAGGATCGGAGTGCCGTGCACTTCGACCATCGCTTTCGGCCGGGTCCGCGTCAGGGGCCGTAACCGACTGCCGGAGCCGCCGGCCAGGATGACCGCCTGACGCACTGCGCCGAGGCCGGTACCTCCGCCGCCCGCACCATCCGTAAGTAGCGACATGGTCACGTAGCGTACGCCGCGCCCGTTCCTCCTGGAACACCATGTCCCCGCGCCCCGACGCTCCCCTCCCTGAAGGAAGGGGATTCTCACGGCTCACGCCGTGATCCTTTCTGCTTCGTCGCCGACTGCCCGCCCGGAGAACTCCGTTGAGGTCTTACACCAGCTCCACAGACCGACACCGCCCGTCCGGCGGCCAGCAGGTTCTTCGCCGCGTTCACGTCCCGGTCGTGGGTCGTGCCACAGCTGTCACACGCCCAGGTGCGGACGCTGAGCGGCATCTTCTCCTGCAAGGTGCCACAGACGGAGCACAGCTTGGACGAGGGGAAGAAGCGGTCCACCGCGACCACGTTCCGCCCGTACCACTGGGCCTTGTACTCCAACATGCTCCGGAACTCCGACCACGCGGCATCCGAGATGGCGCGGGCCAGCTTCCGGTTCTTGACCATGTTGCGCACGGTCAGGTCCTCGATCACGATCGTTTGGTTTTCACGAACGAGACGAGTGGTCAGCTTGTGCAGGTGGTCACGGCGACGGTCAGCGATCCGGGCGTGGATCCTGGCGACCTTGCGCCGGGCCTTGACCCGGTTGGCCCCGTCACCCTTGGCCTTCCTCGCCAGACGGCGCTGGGCCAACGCCAGCCGCGCACGGTCGCGGCGCTCGTGCCGGGGATTGGCGATCTTCTCCCCGGTGGACAGGATCAACAAGTGGCCCAGGCCCACATCCACTCCCACTGCTGCGCCCAGGGCGGGCAGCGGCTTCACGGTGGGGTCGTCGCACAGCATCGAGACGAACCAGCGCCCGGCCGCATCCTGGGACACGGTCACCGTGGACGGGGTCGCCCCCTCGGGAAGCGGACGGGACCACACGACGTCGAGCGGTTCGCTCATCTTCGCCAGCGTCAGCCTGCCGTCACGGAAACGGAAACCGCTGGTGGTGTACTCGGCCGACTTCCGCGACCTCTTCCGCGACTTGAAGCGCGGGTACTTGACCCGCTTGCCGAAGAAGTTCGCGAACGCCGTCTGCAAGTGCCGCAGCGTCTGCTGCAACGGCACCGACGACACCTCATTCAGGAACGCCAGCTCCTCGGTCTTCTTCCACGCGGTCAGCATCGCCGAGGTGGCGTTGTAGTCGACCCGCTCCTGACGCACCGCCCACGCCTCCCTACGAGCGGCGAGCGCCATGTTGTAGACCTTGCGCACGCATCCGAACGTGCGCGACAGCTCGGCCGCCTGCGCATCGGTCGGATAGAAGCGGTACTTGAACGCCCGCTTCACACACGTCGTCGCCACGCTCGCAACCCAGTGAGGCCACGACTTGAGATCAAACCTGCGGGTCAGAGCACTGCGATCCGCCCTGGCGGCGAATCGCAGCCCGTTGCCATGCTCCGCAGGAGTCCGATTCCTCCCCCGCCTGAAGGCGGGGGCTTCCTCGGAGGTTTCCCATGAACGACGGCCGTCAGGCCGATACCGAACGCCGCCGCACCCGCGTCAAGACCGCTATCGCCAAGGCCCGACGCGATGCCACCCCGCTCACCGCCTCGGCCATCGCCCGCGCGGCCGGCGTGGACCGCACCTTCCTCTACCGCCACCGCGATCTCCTCGACACCATTCACACCGCCGCGCACGAACCCACCCCGGGCCTGGCGGGCGAGCCCGCAGTCACCCGGGCCTCCCTCGAAGCTGACCTCGCCAACGCCAATGCCCGCAGCGCCCGCCTGGCCGCCCTCGTCCGCCAACTCGGAGAACGCCGCTCCAAGGCCCTCGGCCAAGAGGCATGGCGCGCTTCCGGGATCGGAGCCACCCCCGATATCGAAGAACTCCACAACCGCGTCGCATGCCTCGAACAGCGCGCCGTCGAGCTCACACGGGCCTTGGAGGAACGACAGGCTGAAAAGGGCCGGGGATACGGCCCGACGCACAGCGGCGGTGAGCGGCCGTGGTGAACACGCCTCGGAAGAAGCCCGTCCGGTGGGCGACAAGGCGGGCAGGGGCGACCCTCGAAAGGACCACCGAGTCGCCCGGGCCAGCTGTACGTCGGCCCGGGCGGCCCGGTGCGTTTCAAGGGCTCAGGGCTTCACCAGCTTCCAGCGCTCAGCCGCGATGTCGTTGCAGGAGGCGAGGCGGACGATGCCGCGGTCGGCGTCGGGGGCCAGCAGACAGAGATGGGTGGCTTCGTTGCGGTAGCGGACGGTGCCGTCCGCGTAGGTTTCGGCCAGCCAGCGCTGGCCGGCCGCGTCGACGCCGCGCGCATCGCCACACGACCGCACCATGGCGTCAGTCTGCTCGGTGGCGTGCTCGTCGCGGACACCCAGGCAGTACTTGTTGCCGAACACGCTCTCCAGGCGGACCAGGTTGTCGCCAGGGCTGATGCGCTGGATGTTCCAGCCGAAGTCCAGGCGCTCCTGGCGCAGCCAGTAGATCCACCACCACCACGGCGGTGGGGGCGCGGTACGGATGCTGGTCCCGGGATAGCCTCCGGTCATTATGCGGCCACCCATGAAGGCGGATTCCAGGCGGATGTTGCCGGTGGTTGTCGGCCAGTCCTTGGGCAGTGCGGCGGCGTTGTCCCACCAGCGCTGGGCGATGTCGCCGCTGCACGGCGCTGCGGTCACCTGCTTGTTGGACGGCGTCAGGCAGAGCTGGGGGAAGGCCACGTTCCGCCACAACTGCGGTCCCCCGTTGTCCTGGTTCCACTCCGGATCGGGCCGCGGGTCGGTGAGCGTCCACTGCGCCCGCGGGTCGTCGCACGAACCGGCGACGATCGGGGAGTCGGACGCGTCCCGGCGCACCTTTGGCGCAATGGAGACACAGCCCGCGGCGTACCGGATGGTGTGCGTGCCCGCTTCGGTGGTGGACATCCGGGCGGTCTGGTTGTTGTCGTGACGGGCGGCGGTGATCCCGAACGAGCCGTCCTGGTTCGCCTGCATCACGGTGCCGGTGATCGTCGCCATTTCGGTGGCGTAGGGATACGCCGGGACGGGCGCCTGGGCCGGCGGCGGCGTCCGGTTGTAGTGCACCTGCGTGTGGTCGGACCCGCCACCGCCTGGGACGCTCGCGGTGAAGCCGCCGGGCAGACCGCGGGCGATCGCGTAGTCCAGCTCGCTCGGCTCGTCGCCGTTGATGTACGTGGGCCGACCGGTGCGCAGCAGGCTCTCGTCGGCGCGCAGGTGCAGCGACTGGTCACGCGCCTGGTCGGTGGTGCGGTTGAGGATGTTCACGTTGAAGTCGCCGACCATGACCCAGTTCCGGCCGCGCTGGTCATACCTCGCCGCGAAGTCGCGCACCTGTCGCAGCAGGCCCTGGACGTCGCCTCCGCGCGCGTGGGCGTTCCAGTACCAGGTGTTGCCGAACCTCAGTCCGAGCAGCGGACGTGCGCGGTAGCGGTTGTCCGGGGCGCTCGGGTCGGGGTCGTAGGCGGGATTGTCCAGCACGTAGACCTGGTCGGCCGGGGTGTCGGTGATGGTCGCCAGGTTCACCCGGCCGCCTTCCCAGGTGTCCTGGTCGGTCCCGTTGATTCTGCGGGGGTCGGTCTGCATGAAGTACACGTAGCGCTCGACACCCCCGGCCCTCCAACGGCTGAACTGGTAGGAGCTGGGCTGGTTGTAGGGGCGGGTCCTGCCGATCCGCATGTCGCGGACGACGTCGTCCACCGCTGAGGGGGGCCCGGAGCCGACCTCTTGCAGTGCGACCAACGGGACATGCTCGACCAGCGACACGATCTCATTTGTCCACCGGGCGCCGTTGTCGGAGCCGCGCATGTTGTACGAGGCGAACGGTGAAGTGCCGTCGCGGCTCACGGCGTGTGCCGGCGCGGCGGTCAACGGACCGGTCAGCAGGGCCGCCACCGCGCTCAGAACGGCGAGCACAGCGGTGGTCCACCGCCGCGACGGTAATCGCGTTCTTGTGGTCCGCAGGGTGGCCATGGCCTGCGGACGTTTGTCTCTGCTCAACGATCAGACCTCTCCCGTCGGTCCCCGCGCCGGGCGGCGCGGGGTACTGCCCAGGCCAACGACTCCCCGTGGCGGCCCCGTGCTGCCGTACCGGCAGCAGAGTGGGAGCGAAGTCGCCCCGATCCGTTGCCGGGCGGATGGTGCACAGACCGTCCCGTGAGTGGTTGTTGGCCCTTCGGGCACAGGAGACGGGAGATCGCGCTTAGGCGGTTCAGACCTCCATCGATATCCGGCCCCGTCCCCCGCCCCGCCTCCCATGCCGACTTTCAGACGGCTGACCAGTGTGAATGCAAGAAAGAAGTTCGTACACCCACTCGCTTTGGCGGCTCGGCGCCACGGCCCCTGATCGTCTCGGGAAGACACCGCTGCCTGGCGATACACCGCGCCGGACCGAACTCCTGTAAGTCGACGCAGCGTTGTCCTTAACAGGGGCCCTGTGAGCTCCAGGGGAGGGTGAGGCTGGCAGTGACGGTCTGAAAGTCGAGGCATAGGCCCTTTGCGAAGGCGAGATGGGGGCTGGCGCGTCACGTTCGGCCTTGCGCAGGGGCCGTTCAGGGGGTGCCACTGGGCTGGGCCATGGAGGGGAAGCAGCGACCAACGTGGAGCTGGCCGAAGTCCGGAGCGGGGTGTCGTCGCCGCGGCCGCCGGCACCGTCGTCGGACTTGAAGGAGCAGCCAACAGTCGGCTGAACTCAGCCAAAGGCCATAGCACATGCTGGACGGACGCGTACGGCTGACGATCTACTCTCCGCCATGGGTATACAGCGGCATGCGGTGACCCCGCGCGAGGACTTCTATCGCCTCTACTCGGCTGACCAGGTGGATGCAGTCGCCGATTCGCTCAGCCTCCGCGCCGAGTTCCCCTACCAACTGACCTACCTCGGCGAGGGAAGCGAAATGTGGCGGGCGGGCGAAGTACCGTCCAACCCCGACCTCGTGCCGATGCTGCGTGACATCAACAGCCTCCTCACCCGGCACGCCGAGCAGCTCCTCGCCCTTGCCCCGCCGTCGTCCCCCATACAGATCGTCGATCTCGGGCCGGGCACCACGCGTCCGGTACGCGGTCTGATCCGCCACCTGCTGGAGCGCACCCGCCTGGCCGGCTATCGCGCCGTCGACATCAGCGCCGAGATCCTCGAACTGGCCAGGGAGAACCTGCAATCCGAATTCCCGGACCACACCGAGAACTTCGAGCTGTGGCACGGCGACTTCACCGGGCCGGATCTCAAGCGGGTACTGGCACCCGAGCGCACCTCCGGGCACTCCGGTGCCGATCCGTTCCGCTTCGTCATCCTGGCCGGCGGGACGCTGTACAACTTCGCCGAACCGAACCAGGTCCTACGCCACGTGCGCAGCGCCATGAGTGACCACGACGTGCTGCTACTGACGCTGCGCATCGACATCGGCGCCGACAGGCCCGCGTTCATGAAGCAGGTCAGCGTCGGTGGCCCACACAAGCCGCAGCAGCTGGCGGGGCTGGACCTGCTTGCCATCGACCGCTCCTGGTACGTCACCGAAACCGGGTTCGACGGGATGCGCAGCGAAATCTTCGTCCGCGTACGGTTCCTGGAGCCGGTCACCGTGACCTTCGACGCCGGAGGAGGCAGCCGAACGGTGTCGTTCGAGCCGGACGACACCGTGGTTGTCTGGCGCTACCTCTACCAGGACAGTGCGGCGGTGGCCGACCAACTATCCGATTGTGGGCTCCAGGTGCGCGTGCTCGAACACGGCCAGGGCAGCCAGGTAGTCCTCGTCGCAGCGACTCCGACACCCTGAACGTCCCTTTCGGTGCCCGACCACCGTCCGGCCGACCCGCGGCGGGTCGGCGACGGCCGGTCCAGAACGACGCAACGGCCGGCAGAGCGGCGGGGGCGTGGCTTGGCGGGGCCGTCTCCGGGCGGCGGGCCCGCAACGCGGCTTCGTCCACGGGGTCGACCGCGTTGGCCTCCGTCCCAGCAGTGCTGTCGCGTTGGGGCTCCGCGCCGTCCAGTACGAGCTCAAGGGGCCGGGGTGACCGGGGACCGCAAGCCGAGCCACTGCTCGGCATCCCAGGCTTGGAACCGCTCTACCTCGGTGAACCCCAGTTTTGCCGCGAGGCGCATCGAGCCGACGTTGGCGGTCTGGGTGGTGAGCACCACCGGCTCGCCGGGAAGGACGCCGTCGAACCAATCGAGTGCCGCCGCGCACGCCTCGGCGGCATACCCGAATCCCCACGCCCGCGGCAGGAACAGGTAGCCGAGATCGGCCTTCCCCGCAGCAGCCGGGCGACGATGCTCCGTTGCCCTCCTGATCAGGATCTGGCCGATCATCGCCCCGTCGAGATCAACGACGAAACTCCCCGGCCACCGCCCGGGCACCCCGGGCATCTCGCGCTCAAGTTCCTCACGCGGCCGGGGGCCACCAAGGTAGGTGTGCACCTCTGGCGACGCCAGCAGCTCGATGAACGCCGCACGGTCCCGGGCCTCGGGCTCTCGGAGCATGAGCCGCTCGGTCTTGATCGGGGCAGGCGGCCAGGCGACGGGTCCGAGTTCGGTCATGCCGACCAACCAATCAGCGAGCTCGGCAACGATCAAGGCTCGCGGCGCCCGAAGAGGGCGTTCCCACGGTCGTGCGAGGGACGCGGCGCCCAACGCCAGGGCACCGACAACAAGATGACGGCACGCCATACCAGGCCCATCGACGCCCAGCCGACCGACGACCGGCACCCGACGGCCACCCCGCAACGGCCGGGCGGCGGGCAACCACACCGAGAACACACCACGGCCACGCCACCGCAGCGCGGCGCCGCGAGCGCCAGAACCAGACGACGGCACGCGGTCGAGTGCGGCACCAATCGCCTCAAGAGACATCGAGCCGTGGCCACCAAGTACGACGAACTCGCGGTCCGCTACGAGGGGACCGTTCTCGTAGCCGCCATCAACGAGTGGTTGTGACGTACTGGTCCGACGTCAACTCGAAAACCCGTACTCGCCGACCGCAGGTGGGATTGACGGTTTCACGGACCGGATGCATCCCCAGTTTGGTCATGATCCGTTCGGAGGCGTCGTTGCCCACTTGAGTGATGCTGACGATCCGCTCCAGCCCTCGCTCTTCGAAGGCGAACCGTACAGCTGCCGCAGCGGCCTCAGTGGCCAAGCCCTGCCCCCAGTGGGAACGTCCCAGCCGCCAGCCGACCTCAACCGCCGGCAGTACCTCCGGCAAGAACTTCGGCACTGAAAGGCCGGTGAACCCGGCCAGCTCACCAGTGGACCGGATCTCCACGGCGAACAGGCCGAAGCCCTGTGACTCCCACTCGTTCTCCCATGCCTGGACCCCGTCGCGAGTCTGCTGTTCGTCACGGACGCTGCCGTCACGGATCCACCGCATGACCTCGGGGTCGGCATTGACCGCAGCCATGGGCGCAACGTCTGCCTCGCGCCAGCGGCGCAGGATCAACCGGGGAGTCTCAAGTATGACCATCCAATCATCCTGGATCACAAATGGGCTCTCCACCATCCTCACCAGACACCTGCGATAAACACCCCAAAGCTCCGGGCCGGCTCGGGAGACCCCAAGCGGCCGCCGGCTATCCCGGGTACCCGGCCCGTCGCGTACCACGCGAACGCAGGCTCAGGTCGATGGGAGCGGGCGTCCAGCCGCGGCCAGGTCCGAGCACGGGTGAGCGCCCGCGCGGTCGCCGGAACACGGGCCGGGAGATGGTTCGCCTCCTGACTCGCGGCCAGCCCGCGCCCTCCTGGCACGGCCCCTGGAGACCGCCCCGCGACTTCACCACGAACCCGCGGGTCCACCCCCTAACATCAGGGCACCAGCACCAGGCGACCGCGCAGCCCACCCGCCGCCAGCCTGCGGTGCGCCTCGGCGACCCTGTCCAGCGGCAGGACGTCGGCGACCCTGGGACGCAGCCCGGCGGCGGCCAACTCGGCGAGGCGGGGGCCGTCCGCGCGGATCCATACGTTGCCCACCCGGATGCCGCGCAGCGGCGTCGGCGCGTTGCCCAGCACGCTGACCAGCGAACCCCCGCCGCGTACCGCGTCCAGCGCGAGCCAGAAGATGCTTACCCAGACGCTGCGCACCTTGGAACGCGACGGCCTGCTCACCCGCACGGTGACCCCGTCGGTGCCGGTCCGGGTGGACTACCAGCTCACCACGCTCGGCCGCAGCCTGCTGCCGGTGATGGCCTCGATCAAGGAGTGGGCCAAGTGCCACATCGAGGAAGTTCAGACCGCCCGCGCGGACTACGACCGGGGCGTGGCTGCGGAGCTGCCCGTACCCGGTCCGTGAGTCTCGCCCCTGCCACGTTGACACCCACCGCCGTTGCAGGTGGTTTGAGTATCGTTAGTTGAGGTTGACTTGGCAGGCGAGCCTGTGAGCAAGCCACCGAAGCTGCCCGTGAGTTGACCGCGAACCCACGGGCCCATCCGCCAGAATCAGAGCGATGTACCACGGGTTCGCGCTGAAGTACCTTCAGTTTCCTGGAACTCGCGGGCCTCCCGGGGTCCCGGCAGTACTCGCCGAAAAAACGCGGAGCTTGCGGCGCTGACCGCCTGATCGCCCGACCACCTGATCGAGCCGATCGAGGGCCGGCCGGGACACCGGCGGCCGGCGGGTGAGGTAGCCGAGCAAGAGCGCGGACGGCCCGCTTCCCGTCCATCCTCGCGGGGCCGGTCCCTTGACATCGCGGCGCCTGTTGTGGCTGGTCAGGGCGGTGAAATGGCCTCTTTGACCCTCGGCCATAGTGGGCGCCATGGACTATGACGTAGTGGTGGCCGGAGGCGGCCCGGTCGGACTGATGCTGGCCTGCGAGCTCCGGCTCGGAGGCGCGCGGGTGGCCGTCCTGGAGCGCCTCACCGAAGTGAACCCGACGATCAAGGGCGGGGCGATCACCACGCCCAGTGCCGAGGCGCTCTACCGCCGGGCCATGCTGCCCGCGCTGGCCGAGGTGCAGCGGCAGGCGATGGACCGCTTCCAGGCGTTCATGCGCGAGCGGAACGACGGGGACGGAGACGGGGCCGCAGGCCAAGGGCTCGGATTCGTCGGGCACTTCGCCGGGATCATGCTGCGCGCCGACCTGGTCGACCGTACGGAGCCGGGCCTCGGCGACGCCGGACCCGCCGCCGAGATCGCTCTCGTGGCGCAGCAGGACATCGAGCGGCTGCTCGGCGGGCGGGCGGACGAGCTCGGCGTCGACGTGCGCCGGGGAGTGGAGCTGACCGGCTTCGACGCGGACGATGGGGCCGTCACCGTGCGGACGAGCGACGGGGCGATACGCGCCGGCTGGCTCGTGGGCTGCGACGGCGGCCGCAGCACGGTCCGCAAGCTCGCGGGGTTCGAATTTCCCGGTACGGACCCGGAGGTCACCTGTCACCAGGCGGTCGTGGAGATGACCGGCGCCGAGGACCTGAAGGTCGGCTGGACCGCCACGGACATCGGGGTGTACGCCTACGGGCCGATGCCGGGCCGCGTCGTCACCGTGGAGTGCGACGGCCCGCCGGCCGACCGGGACGCGCCGGTCACCGCCGAGGACCTCCAGGCGCGGCTGCGCCGCGTCTCCGGCGTGGACGTCACGATCACCGAGGTGCGGACCGCGACCCGCTTCACCGACCACGCCCGCCAGGTCACCGACTACCGCAAGGGCCGGGTGCTGCTGGCGGGCGACGCGGCGCACGTGCACTCCGCGTTCGGCAGCCAGGGGCTGAGCCTGGGTATCGGGGACGCGATGAACCTCGGTTGGAAGCTCGCCGCGGTGATCGCCGGCCGGGCGCCGGAAGGGCTGCTGGACACGTACACCGCCGAGCGCCACCCGGTCGGCGCGTGGGTCCTGGACTGGACCCGGTCCCAGGTCGCGGCCATGCGCCCGGACCCGCAGTCCCGGGCCCTGCGCGAGATCGTCAGCGACCTGGCGGAGACGGTGACGGGCACCACGTACCTCGCCGCGCGGCTCAACGGCGCCGCGGTGCGGTACGAGTTGCCGGGCGAGCACCCGCTGACCGGCCGCAGCGCCCCCGACCTCGAACTCACCGACGGCAGCCGCCTCGCGGACCACCTCCACGGCGGCCGGGCGCTCCTGCTCGACCTCACCGACGACGGGGAGCTCCGGGCCCTCGCTGCGGGGTATGCCGGCCGCGTCGACACCCTGACTGCAGGCTGCCCGTCCCGCCCGAAACTGGCGGCGGTCCTCGTCCGTCCGGACGGCTTCACGGCCTGGGCGGCCGACGCGGGGGCGCAGGCGCCGACGTCGACGGCGGGGCTGGCGGAGGCGCTGGAGGAGTGGTTCGGAGTGCCAGAGGGTGCGGTGACGCCGGGCTGATCCGCCGCTCTGCTGACTGACTCGAACCACGGGCCGATCCCACCCACGGCCGCCGCACCCACCCGGTGTGGCGGCCGCCCGCACCCCAGTCCGGCCCAGCAGCAGCCCGGAGCTCTCACCGGCCGCCTACCGCACCCGCCGCCACGCATAGCCGCCACGCCCTCCGCCGGTGTTACGGCTCCCGGCACCCTACGAGCCGGTGACCATTGCAAACGTCACCGCCGGGACAGCCCCGGCGGTGACGGTCACCGCACCGGGGTCACACCTCTTCGGCCGCGTCCGGGTCGCGCAGCGGGCGCAGGCCGCCCGGCAGTTCGGGGAGCTGGAACGAGTACCGCGGAAACAGCTGATTGCCGACTTCAAGGCGTAGGTTCTCCCTCTCTTCGGCGACACGGTGCCTCCAGGCCGTCGCGTGGCCACCCCTCCTCGCGCTCACCGCGGCACCCTGGGAGCAGCGCCCCTGGCGCCAGTTACGCCTCCGCGGCCGGAGCCCGGTGCGCTGCTCTGCGTCACCACCAGAACTCGCCCCGGCGGACGCGGTCCTTGTAGTACCGCTCCCGCTCCTCCAGAACCCGGTCCACCGCCTCGCGTGTCGGGTTGCCCACGGGCTCGTCCCGAGCGGACTCTTTCTGCGGCGACGGGTATCGGGCCCTGAATGCCTGCTCCCTGCGATCCCGCTCCGCGGAGGCCCGCTGCTTCTCCACGGCGGCCTGCGCCGCGCGCCACTTGTCGATCGGCCACCACAACTTGGTCACGTCGGCCGGTAGCGTCGCGTCGAGGCCCAGAGCGGCCCAGTGCTTGTTGTGCCTGCGGGCCTTGCGTCTGCGCTGTTCGTCCTTGAGCCGGTCGAGGACCAGGTAGTCGGCCCGCTCGGTCCACACGTTCATGCGCCGCCAGTGGTGCCGGTGGAGCCCCATGACACGCTCGCCGCGTGCCAAGTCCCGCAGCCTGTCGAGAACGTGTGCCGCGAGACGTGCCATCTCCTTCTGGGAGGGCGGCTCTTGGAAATGGTCGGTGACCATTCGTTGGAGGATCCTGCCGGGCAGGACGGGGCCACCGGACATCGACTCCAGGACGGCCAGGACGTCCGACGCGCCTGGCCACTCGGCGTCCGTGTCCTCCCGCTCAGGTGTCGCCATCGGCCCGCACCTCCTTCGCTCACCTCGCCGCATCCTCCATGGCACCACACAACTGAGCCCGGAGCGAGGGTGCTTGCCGCCCAGCCGTCAGCCTTCGACGGCCAGGCCGAGCATCCCGCCGTACGTGGCGACGTAGAGCCGCTCCCGCGATGCGGCGAGCGCGGTCACCGGCGCATGCACGGGAATCTCCGCCACGCACGCGAACGAATCCACGTCCCACAACCGCACCGTACGGTCCTTGCTGCCGCTGGCCAGCAGAGTGCGATCGCCGACCGGCAGCACGCACAGGGCCTCGACCCACTCCCGGTGGCCTCGCAGCGTCCGCACGAGCACGTCGCTCTCGGGGTCCAGGAGCCCCACCGTGCCGTCGTGCCCGGCGCTCGCCAGCAAGGTCCGCCCTTCGACCGGCACGGCGCACAGCGCGTTGACCCGGCCGTGGGTGGTGCGCAGTTCACGGGGGCGGGAGTGGGTCGCGACGTCCCACAGACGGATCGTGGAATTCTGGCCGGCGCAGGCCAGCAGGGTGCGGTCCGGCAGCGGGAGCGCACACATCGTGTCGAGGCGTCCCTCGTGCTCGCCGACGGTCCGCACGTGCTCACCGCTGTCCGGGTCCCAGAGCCGTACGTACGTGACCGGGCGTGATGCCAGCAGCTCCCACGTGGTCGCCCCGCTGGACTGCTCCCCGCAGGTCGCCAGCAGGTACCGCCCGTCCTTAGGCACGGTGCACGCCGCGGTGAACTCACCGGTGGCCGGCCTCCCTTCGGCGGTGAGGGGGTTGGTGCCCACCCTGGGCCGATCGGGGTCGGCGGGATCCCGGTAGTAGCCGATGAGGCGGACCTCCTCGCCCGCGGCGGGGTCGTGAAGGCGGATCGTGCGGTTGTGGCTCGCGGCCGCGAGGAGGGTGCGGCCCACGACGGGCAGCGCACATACCTCGCCCACCCAATTGCCGTTGAACTCCCCGTCCTTGCAGTCGATCACGTCCGTACGGGTACCGTCCTCGGCGTCCCACAGCCGCACCGCCCCGTTGTGACTCCCGCTCGCCACCAGCATCCGGTCACCCGCCGGAACAGTGCACAGTGTGTCGCTCAGCTCGCGCAGTCCCGGGTCCGAGCCCGGCCGCGCGGCCGGGTCCCACAGGCGCACCGTCCCGTCGAACTTGCCGCCCCCGCTGGCGAGCAGCGGCCCCTGGGGCCGGGGCAGTGCGCACACTCCGCCCCAGACCGGACCGCTGTGCCCCTGCAAGGTCTGCAGGAGCTCACCGCTCTCCGCGTCCCACAGTCGCAGGTCGTCGTTACCGCCGCCGACGGTGGCCACCAGCGCCCGTCCGGCCACCTGCACGGCGCCCACCCCGAAGCTCTGACCGGTGCAGTCCAGCTTGTGCAGCAGCTCGCCGGTGGCGGCATCCCACAGCCGGACCTTGCGGTCCGCTGCACCGCTGGCCACCACGGTGCGTTCCGCCGACCGGAACGCGCACAGGGAGTACACCGGCCCTGTGTGGCCCACCGGTTCGACGTAGACGTAGTCGGAGCGGTACAGCACGCAGGTCGCCCCCCGGTTGCGATCGGGCTCGCCGCTGAACTGCCGGATCAGCCCGCCGGTGGCCACGTCCCACAGACGTACCGTCCCGTCGTCCCCGCCGGTGGCGAGGACGCCCCGGCCGTCGAGCTCGAACGCGCACAGTCCGCGCCGCGGGTGGGTGCCGTCGTATGGTTCGGTGCGGGCGTCGAGGACCAGGTGCGGCCGGCCCGTCGCGGGATCCCATAGTCGGACCGTGCCGTCGTCCCCGCCGCTCGCCACCAGCTCGCGGCCGCCGAACGGCACCGCGCACAGCCCGTTGACCAGTCGACCTTCATGTCCGGGCAGGGTGCGCACCGGCGCGCCGGTGCGGGGGTCCCGCAGATGCACGGTCGCGTGCGCGCCGCCGCTCGCGAGAAACGTCTCGCCGCCGACGGACACGGCACACAGCGCGAAGACCGCGGAGCGCTCCTCTCCGAGGACGAGACACTGCTCGCCGGTGAGCGGATCCCAGATTTGGATCCGGCCGTCGCTCGACGCGGCGGCCACCCGTATCCCCTCGGCCGACGGCAGCGCGCACACCGCCTCCACCGCCTCCGCCCCGCTGTCGAACACGGCCACCTCGTCGCGGCGCGGGCCCGCCTCCCAGAGCTTCCGGTACGACATCAACGCTCCCTTCACGATCTTGTACGGGCGAGGCTACCCTGACCGAATTCGACCCTGGTTGGCATCAACGTCGCGGAGGGCAGGCCGTGTTGGGACCTTTGGGACGGGCATACCGCGAGTGGCGCCGCCGCCGGGCCTGGCACAGGTACGTGGACATGGTGGAGCCGGTCCTGCTGATCGGCGCACGCCGCGCCCTCATTCCCGGCCTTTACGAGGCGCAGTCGTCCCCCACGGGCCGCGGATTCGTCTCGGTCCGCAGCGTCATCGACGAGGTCCGCACCTACGTGAGGATGGCGGTCATCCGCGAGGCCTTCGATGAGGCGAACGGCTCGGACCGCAGGTTGGAGGCCGCGACGGGTCGGGGTCCTGACGACCTCGACACCCTCCCTGCCTGGGTGGCCGCGGCCGCGCTGCGGCACGTCCTCGATCGGCGCGCGCAGCGCGACGCTGCACTGCCGATCGACTCGGACGCCTACGACCCCGACTACGAGCGGCCCGCCACCGCCTACCCCTCCCGCGCCTTCCGCCCATGAGGCGCACCGGCGGTGCTGGGGCGTGGCGGCGCCTGAGTACCGCCCCTTCCACAAGCATGTCGATTTCGTCCATGGCCGGCTGTGGTTCGACCGGGTGGCCGCCACCCGGGCCAAAGGGCCCCGACGCACGGTGATAGGGCTCCCTGAATTTCCCCCTGCTCAGGCATGGGACAGACCTGCTCGCCGAGGTTCCCCACCCCTTTACTGCACTGGCCTGCGCGTTGGACCGGCATGCCGCGTGGAGGAGGAGCGTCGGGAGGCGAAGGAGGAGCTGCGGGCGCGGGTGTGGCTGCCCGCAGTTACGAGCCGGCGCCTGCGAACGGGCCAGGCCGGTGACCGGGTCCGGGTGCCCCTTGCCGAAGCAGTCCTCGCAGATCAAGAAGGTGCCGTATACCGCCCGGCGCCCGCGCTTCACAGCACCGGCAACGAGGTGACCCGGTGCGAGTCGAGCAGCGCATCGTCGGTCGCGGCCCGGTGGGACCGGTCGCTTCGCGGCGTTGAGGACGGTGACCTGACGGTCCGCTGGCTTCCGCTCCCGTCCCCGCCCCGGACGGCCACCGACGACCGCAAGGCGGGACTAAGGCCACCGACAGGGCCCCGGCCAGGATGGTGCCAAGGCAGGAACGGCAACGTCGGAGGCGACGATGGGGCGAATGGCACAGACCGGTGACGGTCCCAGGGACGTCATCTGGGACATCACCTACGCGTGCCCTCTGCGATGTGTGCACTGCTACTCCGAGTCAGGTCGGCGCCCCACCCGGCAGGCGGACCGTGACCGGATGCTGCGCATCACCGACGCGATCGCCGCGCTGCGCCCCGGCGTGGTGTCGCTCAGCGGTGGGGAGCCGCTGACGGTGCCCTGGATCGACGAGGTCGCCCGGCGGTTCACCGACAGCGGCATCAAGGTGATCCTCTACACGGGGGGCTGGCCGGTCACCCGGGCCATGGTGGAACGACTCGCGGAAGTGTGCCACCGCTTCGTGGTCAGCCTGGACGGGCCGAACGCCGAGGTGCACGACCGGATCCGGGGCAGGGCGGGATCGTTCGACCGGGCCCTGCGCACGTTGGAGTTGCTGGACGAGGTCTCCCGTGCGCGCCGCGAACAAGGTCTGAAACCACTTCAGTTCGGTATCGACTGTGTCGTGGTGCGCAGCAACGTCGATCACCTCGACACGTTCTGTGCCCGGATCGCCCCGCGCTTCCCCGAGTTGCGGATCCTGTCGTTCCAGGCGGTGATCCCCGCTGGCCTCGCCAGTCGGCCCGGATTCGTCGAGCGGGAACTGCCGGACGAGGAGCAGGTGCGCCGGCTGGGCAGTGAGCAGGAGCGGGCGCGCCTTGCCGCTCTTGCACCACCGGGCGTTTTGGTGCTCACCTCGGACAACCTGGAGCTGCGGATGGCTCCCGACCAGGTGGCGCGGGGGCTGGGCTTTGAGGTCATCCAGGTGGAGCCGGACGGCGAGGTACGGGCTATGCCGGTGTACGAGGGGACGGTCGGCAATCTCCTCGATGAACCGGTGGAGGTGCTCTGGCGGCGGGCTTTGGAGAGGTGGGCCGACCCGTTCGTGGTCCGCACGCTGTCCGCGGTCCGCACCATGGCTGACTGGGCGGAGGCGGTGCGGCTCATGGACCACCGGTTCGGCACGGATGCTGATCGCGCCCGGTTCGCTCGCCGCCCCGATGTGCAGGTCCGTCCTGTCGGCTTGAGGGGAGGCAGGTGACATGGTCCGCGACACGGTGCTGCTCGATGTCCTCACGGCGGTGCTCTCGCGCGCCGGGGACGGTGACGCGGGTCCACTGGGCGGATGGCGGGTACGGGCCGGGGACTTCTGGTGTTATGTCTCCCCGCCCCGCGAGACACGGCAGGTGCAGGGCTGGAAGCTGCACGTTTCGGCGACGCCGCTGTCGGCCCCCGTCGTACTGTCGCGCGCCGCCGAGGTGCTGGTACGTCGCGGCTGCCGGTTCAAGTTCGCCGGGACCCTTGAGCGGGCGGGCGAACTGGTTTCGCGGCACTACGAGCGGGGCGGCGGCGGGAAGTTCCTCACCGTCTACCCGGAAGGGGACGACGACTGGCTGCGAGATCTGGCCGGTGAGCTGCACCGGGCGACCCTGGGGCTCCCCGGGCCTGGCATCCTGTCCGACCTTCCGTGTTTCCCGCACAGCCTTGTGCACTATCGGTACGGCGTCTTCAGCGGGGTCACCACGCTGGACGGCGACGGGATGCGTGCTGCGATGCTGATCGCCCCGGACGGGGCGCTCGTCCGTGACAACCGTCGGCCTTGGTTCGCTCCGCCGTCGTGGGCTCCGCGCGATCCGTTCGCGCCCGGGCGGGTCGCCGAACCTCCGAAGCCCGCGCCGGTGTTGCTCCATGGGCGGTTCCTCGTGCGCGGGGTGATCCGGCACGCCTTCGCCGGTGGTGTCTATCGGGCTGTGGACCAGGACACCGGGCATGCGGTCATCGTCAAGCAGGCGCGTCGTCACGCGGCGGCCACGCTGGCCGGGGGTGACGCACGCGATATGCGGCGCCACGAGGCGAGGATGCTGGAGGGTTTCGCCGACAGCGGCTTCACCCCGCGCCCGGTGGCGGTGTTCGAGCAGCAGGGTGACCTGTTCCTGGTTCAGGAGGCCATCACCGGTGTCACGTTGCGCCGTTGGGTGCTCGACCGGCTGGTCCTCGACGACGGCGATGAGTGGGGGCCCGACCCCGACGAGGCCCTCGCCACGGCTCGCCGGCTGGCCGAGACGATGCGTGCGGTGCACCACAGGGGATGGGTCCTGCGGGACTTCAACCCCAACAACGTGATGGTCACCGACGACGGCACCCTGCGGCTGATCGACCTGGAGACGCTCGCCCGTCCGGGAGAGCACGTTCTGCGCGTGCACACCCCCGGGTACGCGGCGGCCGAGCAGGTGCACGCGGGGCGCGTCGATGCCGCGCCGGGGGTCGAGTCCGACTTGTACAGCCTCGGCGCCACCCTGTTCTATCTGGCCACCGGAGTCGATCCGCTGCTTGCCCCGGGCGACGGCGGCGGCGGTGCGGAGAAGGAGCGGCTGGTCTCCTGGCTGGGACGGATGTCGGCGGGCAACCCGGCCGCGCGTCGCCTCGCTCCGCTCATAGGGGCGTTGCTGGACGGTGACCCCACGGCGCGGCCCGCCCTGGACGAGGTGCTGCACCGGTTGCGCACGGTGGACGGTGAACGGGCGCGGTCCCGTCCGGCTGCGGTGTCACGGAGTATCGGGGAGGGCGAACTCAAGCAGCTCATCACGGACGGTCTCGACCATCTGCTCGCCACCATGGACCCAGGGCACTTTGACCGGCTGTGGCCCTCCGGCCCCGTCGGCACCGCGTCGGACCCGTTCAACATCCAGCATGGCGCCGCCGGAGTGCTCGGGGTCCTGGTCCTGGCCCATCGGCTCGAACCACAGCCGGCCCTGCGTACGGCGGTGCGCTCGGCGGCGGACTGGATCAGCGGGCTGGTGGGGCGCGAACCGCGCTGCCTGCCGGGGCTGTACTACGGGCGGTCGGGTACCGCCTGGGCGCTGCTGGACGCGGCAGGGCTGCTGGCGGACACGTCGCTGCTGGCACACGCCACGGGGCTGGCGGCGGGGACACCGGTGGAGGGTCCGGTGCCCGATGTCTGCCACGGTGTGGCCGGGGCCGGGCTGACCCAGCTGCGATTCTGGGAGGCTACGGGGGAGCCGCGGTTCCTGGACCGGGCGCGGCGGGCGGCCGAGGCAGTGGCGGCGTTGGCGGTGCGCAGGGATGGTCTGCTGCTGTGGCCGATTCCCGGGGAGGCGCTGGCGACCTCCGACACTCTCGCTCACTACGGGTTCGCGCACGGCGTGGCGGGGGTCGGCGCCTTCCTCCTGGCGGCTGCACGGGCCACCGGTACGGCCGGGTACGCCGAGCTCGCCGTCGAGGCCGCCCGGACGCTGCTCGCCGTCGCCGAGGTGGAGGACGGGTGCGCGTACTGGCGGACCGGGGAACCGGGCAGCCCGCGCAAGACCCACTGGTGCAGCGGCTCCTCGGGGGCGGGCACGTTCCTGTTGCACGCCTGGTTGGAGACCGGCGACGAAGATTTTCTGACGGCGGCCCGGCAGGCGGCCGTGGCCGTGCGCCGTACCCGCTGGCACGAGGGGCCCACCCAGTGCCACGGCCTGGCCGGGGACGGCGAGTTCCTGCTCGACCTCGCTCAGGCCACCGGTGACGGCACGTATCGGGACTGGGCCGCGGAGCTCGCGACGGGCATCCATGCCCGTCATGTCGTACGGGACGGGCGCATGGTCGTCCCCGACGACACCGGCACGGCCGTGTGGGCCGACTTCAACACCGGGCTTTCCGGAGTGGTCGCCTTCCTGGCGCGCCTCGCGCACGGCGGCCCGCGGATGTGGGTGCCGCACTCGCTGGCGGCAGCGAAACCCGAGGACTCCGGTGCGGGGGTGGCGCGGGCCACCTCGGTACCGGCTGATGACCTGCGATGAAGAAAGGGGGTGATTGGCAATGGAGTTCGACGTGAACGCCCTGCAGGTTCTGGAGCAGGAGGAGCCCGAGGGCGGCGCCTGGCCCGAGCCTACGCGGTGCTCGTGCTGCAGCACCTTCTGACGGCTGCGGCCGGCAACCAGGTCACCGCCTTCGCTCTGACGAGGGCGGTGACCGACCGACGCAACCGACACGACCGACCGGACACAGGGGAAGGGCAGATCATGCGCGCACTGCGGGGCCGTGGCGGAGCACTGCGGCCAGTCCTCGCCGTCGTCCCGGTGGGGGTCGTCGTCCTGGCCGGTCTGCCGGCACCGGCCTTGGCGCCGGCGGCGACAGCGACGGCGATGTCGACGGTGGGCCCCTCCCCCATCGACCGGACCGTGCTCTCCGCCGACCGGGCTGTGCCCCGGCCCTGTTACTCGGCCGTGCTCCGCCCCGGTACTCCGGGCGTCTCGGTACGCGAGGTCACCTCGCCGGCGGACGGTGTTCTGCGGGCGCGGCTGACACCACGGGGCGGCGCGGCCGGAGACTGGGATCTGGCCGTGTTCGACAAGGCCAGCGGAACCCTGGTCGACGCCTCGTCCGGGCCGCACAGCCGGGAGTTGGCCGAGGGCACCGTCACCCGGGGGCAGCGGCTGGTGGTGCAGGGCTGCCGCTATGCCGGACGGGCCCGGACAGTGTCGCTGGGTGTCGATGTCGTACCCGGGCAGGGGCCCTTTGCCCCCGCTCGCCCTGCTGCCGCCCGGACGACGGCACGCTCCGCGCTGCCCTCCGGCCGTACCGCGTACCGGCAACTGTACGAGTACCAGTACGAGTTGAAGGAACTGGCCCGCACCCATCCGTCCCTTGTCACCTCGTTCACGCTGCCTTACCTCA
Source organism: Streptomyces sp. NPDC058000 (assembly GCF_042886435.1). Taxonomy (NCBI): domain Bacteria; kingdom Bacillati; phylum Actinomycetota; class Actinomycetes; order Kitasatosporales; family Streptomycetaceae; genus Streptomyces; species Streptomyces sp. NPDC058000. The sequence continues at coordinate 20,306 of NZ_JBHVQS010000056.1, read as the reverse complement.
CCGCCGAGGGGCGGGAGGTGTCCGGGGTGGAGGTGGCCACGGACGCGACCCGGACCGAGGACGGCAAGCCGGTGATGCTGGCCCTCGGTCTGCATCACGCCTCCGAGTGGCCCAGCGGGGAGATCGCCATGGAGTGGGCGTACGAGCTGATCTCCGGCTACCGCACCGATGCCCGGATCCGTGCGCTGGTGCGCGGGACCCGGAGCGTCATTGTGCCGGTGGTCAATCCCGACGGCTTCGCCGTCTCCCGCGCAGCGGCGCCCAAGGGTGACTTCTCCCGCTTCGACTACGAAGACAAGCGCAAGAACTGCGAAGCCGGGGACTCGCCGCCGGAGTACCGCACAGGGCCGTGCCCCGCCAATCCGGCCGGCCGGATGCGCGGTGTGGACCTCAACCGCAACTATGCGGGCTTCTGGGGCGGCGCCGGCTCCTCACCTGTGTGGGACGACGATCACTACCGCGGCTCGGCGCCCTTCTCGGAGCCCGAGACCCGTAATGTGCGGTCCCTCGTCTCCACCCGTCAGGTAACCGACCTGGTGAGCCTGCACACCTATGGGGACCTCGTGGTGCGCCCGCCGGGTTCCAACGACACCCAGCCGCCGCTGGACGAGCCGGCATACCGGGCCCTGGGTGACCGGCTCGCCTCCCACAACGGCTACCGCAGTGAACCGGCTCGGGAGTTGTACGAGGCTACCGGGATGACGGAGGACTGGTCGTACTGGGCCACCGGAGGGCTCGGTCTGACCCTGGAGATCGGCCCGCGGACGGCTCATCCTCCCTACGCGGAGGGGGTGGTGGCCGAGTACACCGGTACGGCGCCGGCGGCCGGGGCGGGCAAGGGCGGCAACCGGGCGGCGCTGCTGGAGATGCTCGCCGACACCGCCGACCCGGCGGCGCACGCCACGGTGACGGGTACGGCGCCGCGCGGTTACCGGCTGCGGCTGCACAAGACGTTCCGGACCCCCACCTCGCCGGTCCGGCGGCCGGACGGTTCGCAGGGGCCGCCGCTCGAGGTGGCCGATACGCTCGATTCGACGCTGCTCGCCGGGGGCGGTGGGTTCACCTGGTCGGTCAACCCCTCCACCCGCCCCTACGTGGCCGGGCGGTACGGAAGGGAGCCGCAGGCGCCGGTCCAGCCGGCGGTCCTCCTCGGCCACCCGCCCGCCCTGCCGCCGGTGAACACCGACTACCCCACGAATCCGGCAGCGGACCGGGTCCCGTTCACCGTCGAGGGACCGCCACGGGCCGACAACGGCAGAATGACCGTGTCGGTCAACTGGAGGTCGCGGAAGACCGAATGGGACCTTTACGTCCTGGACCCGGCGGGGAAGACGGTGGGCGAGTCGGTGGTGGGCGACACCGACTCCCAGCAGGTCGTCATGTTCGACCCGCCGCCCGGCCGGTACACCGCCGTGGTGGTCGACTTCCAGCAGGCCGACCCCGCGGCCCCGGATGCCTGGACGGGCCGTGTCGACTTCCGGTCGCCACTGCCGACCGTCCAAGGCCCCACCGAGGCGTACACCCTGACCTGTGAGGACCCCGGTGGTCACCGGGTGGGGAGCACCGAGGTCACCGTCGGCCGGGGGCAGCGCGTCGAGGTGGGAGAGGTGTGCGGGGCGGCGGCCGGCGGGCGGTCAGGGTGCCGGTTCGGGGCCGTACCGCAAGTAGGTGAGCACCGCTGTGACGCGGCGGTGCAGCTGGGTCTCCTCGGCGAGGCCCAGCTTGGCGAAGGTGGAGTTGACGTGCTTCTCGATGGTCGACTCCGACAGTGACAGGGACTCCGCGATGGACCGGTTGTTCTTGCCCTGGGCCATGTGCCGCAGCACATCGAGCTCTCGGCGTGTCAGATGGGACAGCGGCGCGTCCTTGGTGCGGGTGAGGCTGCCCACCAAGACCTCCACGATGCGCGGGTCGATCACCGAACGCCCGACGGCGACCTCCCGCAGGGCCCGCAGCAGTTCCTCGAGCTCGCCGATGCGTTCCTTGAGGAGGTAGGCCAGCCCGTCGGTGCCGTGCTGGAACAGCGCGAAGGCGTACTGCTCGTTGGCGTGCTGCGACAGTACGACCACACCGATGCCGGGGTGCGCGGCGCGGATGGCGTGTGCGGCGGTGATGCCCTCGGTGTGGTGGTCGGGTGGCATCCGGATGTCGGCGATCACGGCGTCGGGACGGAACCGGTGCACTGCGTCCAGCAGTTCGTCCGCCGTGCCGACGGCCGCGACCACGACCACCTCGCCGGTGTCTTCCAACAGGCGGCGGGTACCCTCGCGCACCAGGTAGTGGTCCTCGGCGATGAGGACGCGCATCCTGTCGGACATCGGCTCAGGCATCGGTGGGCTCCCGTCGTGTCTCGGTGATGCGCGCGCGCAGTGTGGTCCCGTCACCGGGCCGGCTGATGATGGACAGTTCGCCCCCGACGGCCTCGATCCGGTCCCGCATCCCGGTCAGTCCCGAGCCGGGCCCGGTCGTCGAGTGCAGCCCGATCCCGTCGTCGCTGACGTCGAGCAGCAGCGAGCCGCCGGCACGCCCGATCCGTACCATCACGCGGCCCGCCCGGGCGTGTTTGAGGACGTTGGTGAGTGCCTCCGACACCAAGAAGAACGCCGCCTCCTCGATGTCGGGCGTGAAGCGCGCCGGACGCACGGACGACTCGATCTCGACGGTCACCGGGATCGGCAGTCTGCGGGCCCGGGACATCACGGCCGCCGCGAGGCCCTGGTCGGTCAGCACGGGTGGATGGATGCCGTGGGCGAGCTCGCGCAGCCCGTCGATGACCCGGTAGGCGTCGTCCTGGAGCTCGGTGAGGGTGGTGTAGACCGTGTCGCCGTTGCGGCAGAGCTGGTTGCGGGCGAGCCGTAGCTTCGCCACGAGCGCGACGAGTTCCTGCTGGATTCCGTCGTGGAGCTGGCGCTCGATCCTGCGCCTCTCGGTGTCCTGGGCCTGCACGATGCGCGTGCGGGAGGCGTTGAGCTCGCTGGCCTGCCGCTGCGCTTCCTCGATGCGGATGGACAGTTCGGCGTTGAGCCGTGCGTTGTGCACCGCGAGTGCCGCCTGTCGGGCGAGGGTCTCGACGAGGTCACGGTCCTCGGGGGTGAACCGTCCCTCGTCCTTGGGTCCGTACTCGATGAAGCCGAGGGCGTCGTCGCCGTAGCAGAGCCCTACCCTGGTCCGTGACGAGTCCGCCCCGTCGGGCACCACGCCCGCCGTCCCTCTGGCAAAGGGGAGCCGCTCCGGCCCGGGGGTGCCCAACTCGACATGCACCCAGCGCAGGTCCAGCCACTCTTGCAGACTGACGGCGAACTGCGGCGCCAGCAGCGTCAGGTCGTAGGCGTGCTCAAGGGTCGTACCGAACTGCACCAGCAGTTCGAAGTTGGAGGGACGCGCCCCGAACACCTGTCGCGCGGCCAGCCGGTTGGCCTGTCGGCGTAGGGGCTGACACAGCATGGTCGCGCTGACGGTCACCAGGACCGCCGTGCTGATGGGCAGGTACTGGCTCGCGGTGAGCCCGAGGGCGGTGACCATGCCCAGGTACCACCCGCCGATGATGATCCAGAGCAGTCCGTAGACGGTGGAGCGCCGGGCGGTGAAGTCCAGCCCCGGCAGCCGGTGCCGGAACCCCACGTACACCAGACCCAACGAGATCAGAACGTAGGGCAACGCGCCCAGGGCGCAGCCGATGAAGTATGCCGGCCCGCTGTCTCCCTGCCACATCCGGAACAACCTCATGGAGCCTCGTGCGGCGAACAGGGCGAAGGCCACTGCCGCGACCGTTCGCCACCAGAGCGCGCTCTGGGCGCCCGGGCGTCGTGCGTCCAGCATCGACCGCACCAGCAACAGGCCCGCCCCCACCGCGGGCATCCATGCCTCTGGCTGGACCAGCAGGCGCAGCCGCAACCACAGGGGCATCGGCACCGCCATCAGCACGAGCGGAGCCGCGACCAGCAGCCACAACGACCGCAGCGCGACGCGTTCGTGGGCGTAGCGCTCGCCGCCGTCCGGCAGCAGGGCGAGTAGCCGGCCGATCATGACGGCCGCCACCACGTCGATCGTCCGGACCAGCAACAGCAGCGGCCAACTGGTGGTCGGTCCCGGAACCCAGTCGGCAAAAGAGCCCAGGAGCGCTACGGTGAACCGCACCACCAGCCCCAGGGCCGCCCACGCCCCGGCCGCCAGCACCCGCCGCGCGACCGGATGTCCCGGGGCCTTCCAGCACAATGACAGCCCCGCCAGGTAACACGGCACTACCGCGCCCAGAGCCCAGGGGAGCGTCCGCGAGGGCGTGAGGCAGACCCCGAGCGCAACGGCGTAGAGCAGCCCCAGTCCACCGCAGACCGCCAGGACACGCATGCCCCGTGCGTCCTCAACCGCCATGGGGCAAGTGTCGCTTGACCGTTTTTCCCTGTACAGCACGCATGCCTCCCCCCGGGATGGCGGAGAACCTCCATACAGGAACAGAAGGCGCCCGGATTCGCCGCCCGCGCGCCGCCGAGCACACTCGTCGCGGGGCGATCCGGTGATCCCGGATCGCGGTGAGTGTGGAAGCGCCGCGCGACGGACGGCACGGAGGGGGCGGGGATGACCATCACGCAGACGGCAGCACCGAGTCACCAGTTACCTGACGGCGAGGAAGCACGATGTACGGCGGTCGCACACCTGTTGCGCGACCGGTCCGGCACGGACGGCCGGCTGGTCGCGGTCTACCAACTGCTGGGCGAACCGGAACGGGCAGTCGCCGCCCACCGGCACCTGGCCTCCGGCGAGTTGCACACGCCCGAGGAGATCACGGCGACGGCCTGGGCCGCAGCCGCCCACTGCGCCCGGGGGGCGCTGCGGCAGGCCCAGACCCTCGCCCGGCGCACCGTGGCCGCGCTGGACCGCTGCGATGATCCGTACGCCTGTGTGGCGGCCCGCACCACGGCCTCGGCCGTGGCGGCCGCGGACGGCCGTTGTGCGGCCGCCGAGCACCACCGGCAGTGCGCGCAGGACACCGCCCGTGCGGTGGGCGATCCCCTGTTGTGGCTGCTGGCGGTGGTGGGCACGGCGCAGCAGCGGATCGAGCGGGGAGAGCCCCGAGAGGTGCTTGCCGAACTGGACGGCGCACTGGGTGTGGCTGGCGGGGACGCAGCCCTCGCGGTCCCTCTGGTGCTGTCGGGGCGGTGCCGCCGGGCCGCCGCGCTGCTGGCGCTCGGTGAACTCGACCGGGCCGCAGCCGAGTTCGCCAGTGCGCTCACGGAGTATCACCGGCTGGGGGACGGCGTGGGCCTGGCGCTGGGAGCACCGGCGCTGCTCGGTGTCGGTGATGTCCACCGGGAGCGTGGTGAGCTGGGGCCGGCCCGGGCGGCGTACCAGGAGGCAGCGGTCCTCACCGAGCAATCCGGCGACCGTCAGACTCTGTCCTCGGCACTGACCGGCCTCGCGGTGTCCCGGGGGGTCAGCGAACCCCACGCGGCGGCAGTTCTGGCATCCCGGGCCGGGCAGGGGTGCGCCGGTCCGCCGCGGATCCGCGCCCTGCTGGCGGGCGGCTGGATCGCCCTGACGGGCGGGCGCCGCGAGGCGGCCGCCGAGGCGGCCTGGCAGGCGGCCAACGAGCCGGGTGCGCAGGGGTGCCGAGCCGTGTTCGCCGAACTGCTGGAGCTGGAGGCTATGTGTGCCGCCGACTCTGGTACGCGGCAAGGGTTGTTGCGGGACGCCGAGGCGATGTGGTCCGCTGCGCAGCGGCCGATGGCCGTGGCCAGGGTCGCCGTCGCACGGGCACGGCTTGAGGGTGCCGGCGCGACGCGGGTGCGTGAGGCGACCGCCTGGCTGGGCCAGTTCGGGGTGGGCGCCGGGGCCGGGGAGGCTGCGGGGCTGCTCAACCGGGCGGCGGCGGGCCTACGCCCATCGGTGAGCGTGCGGGTGCTGGGCGGCTTCCAGGTCGTCCGGGACGGCTGCTCGGTCCGGGCCGAGGAGTGGCAGTCGAAGAAGGCACGGGACCTGCTCAAGCTCCTGGTGGCCAGACGGGGACTGCCCACACCGCGTGAACTGCTGATGGAGGCCTTGTGGCCCGAACAGGATCCAGCCCTGTGCGGAAACCGGCTGTCGGTGGCACTGTCCATCCTCCGCCTGGTGCTGGATCCACAGCGCCGCATGGCACAGGACCACTTCATCGTCGCGGACAAGCAGGTGGTGGGCCTGGCCCGGCTGCACGTGGACGTGCAGGAGTTCCTGGCCACCGCACGCCACGCGCTGGGAGTGGCCGAGCGGTCGGCCGAGCACGCCTTCGCGGCGCTGACGGCCGCCGAGGGCCTGTACCGCGGCGACGTCTTGGCGGACGACCCTTATGCGCAGTGGGCCACGGCTCTGCGGGAGGAGGCCCAGGCGACCCATGCGGAACTGCTCGCCAGGCTCGCTGCGGCGGCTGCCGAGAACCGTGACACCTACGCGGAGATCCACTACAGGCTTCGACTGCTGGAACGCGATCCGTACGACGAGGACACCCACCTCGCCCTGGTCTGCCTGTTGGCAGCGGCCGGCCGCCATGGCGAAGCGCGGCGTCGCTACCGGCTGTACGCCGGGTACATGAACGAAATCGACGTCACCCCAGCGCCCTATCCCATCCGGGCGGTCAAGGACTGATCAGGCATGGGTTCGGCGTTACGCTCCGCGCCCGGACGGCGCAAACGGTCAGCGTGCGGTACAGGCCAGCCGGTCCGGGATCGAGAAGACCGAGCTACACAGTCAGCTGATCTCCCATACCCTCACGGCAAGATCAATCTCAGAGTCAGGCAGGGACACCAGCTGAACGGGCGGCACTCCCCTGGCCGGGCAACGCCCCGGGGTCGGAACTCGGCGGCGGGTCGGCGACAGCCGGTGCGGGGCGGCGCAACGGCCGGCGCAGTCAAAGGAACCGGGGCGGCCGGCCACGCGCCGGTCATCTCCTCGGCCAGCAGCCGGTGTTCGGCGTGCTCGTCCAGGACGTGAAGCCGGGCTCGTCGAGCCCGGACGACAACGGTCCGCGGCCGCGGCCGAGGGGTGAGGGCCACCCCGCGGCAGCCCGGCGCGGCGTGCCTCCCACCGCGAACGGGCCCGGCAACGACCCGGCAGAAGCCAGGTCTACTCGGCGAGGCGGCGCAGCCAGTCGCGTAGCAGCGCGGTCTCGGTATCACGCAAGGGGGGCGCTGCGCCGTCTTCGAGGGTGAGCGCGGCATCGAGTGCGAGCGCTCGGGATGCCCGGTCCGTGCCGGTTGCGACGGGTGGGTCGGTGGTGATGGACCCGATGACGATGTTCCGCAGTCGTGTCGAGGTCGACAGTTTCCGCTGCGGCGCTTCTTCGCCGATCAGCGCCAGGGTGGCGCCGGTTGTCGCGGCGTGGACCACGTGGGTCGCCTCCTCCACCGGCACCCGCAGGCGCCCGTCGGCGGCGGCTCGGTCCAGCAGGTTCACCAGCAGGGCGTGTGCCTCGTCGGCGGCCGGGGGCTTGCGGCCGGGGCGGGCCGTTCCGTACATGAGCAGGTAGAACGCGGGGTGTCGCAGGCCGAAGTCGACGTGCAGGTCCCAGCCCCGGTGGAGATCGGCCACCGGGTCCTCGGATCGGGACAGTGCCTCGTGTTTGTCGGCCAGGTACATCTCGAATCCGTGGGTGGCCAGCTCGGCGAGCAGTCCGTCCTTGTCCCCGAACATCCGGTACAGCGCCGGCGCTGTGATCCCTGCCGCGGTGGCGACGGCCCGCGTGGAAACCGCCTCGCTGCCTCCCTCCTCCAGCAGCTCGGCTGCGACCTGCAGAACCCGATGCCTGGCGGCGTGCCTTCCCTCATCCATGGAACAACGATACGCCTTTTTGCGTATCGCCGCCTTATCGGTGCTACGCTGAATAGCGGATCACCGATAAAGGTGATCGTCGATCAAGGGCTGATCCTCCACAGGCCCGCACCAACACAGGGGTCCATGGGCCTCTCGTTCCGGCCGCGTACCACGTGCCGTACGAGCGCGTCCCACACCCCTTCGCCGCCCGAGCGGACGGTCAGTCAGTCCACCTCGTCGTCCACCTCGTCGGCATTCGAAGACGCCGCGCCAGCACTCGCCGGCGCCATGAGAGGAAACAACCGTGTCCGACATCTCGATCAGCATCGCCTCCTACTCCGGTTACGGTCACACGGCGCAGATCGCCACGGCCGTGGCCGACGGCGCCCACTCCGTTTCCGGGACGCAGGTCCACCGCGTGGACGTCGCCTCCCTCAGCGATGCGGACTGGGAGGTGCTGGACGGCTCCGACGCCATCATCTTCGGCTCCCCCACCTACATGGGCACCGCCTCCGGGGCCTTCCACACCTTCGCCGAAGCCACCAGCAAGCGATGGATGACCCGCGCCTGGAGCGACAAGCTCGCCGCCGGATTCACCAACTCCGGCTCCATGAGCGGCGACAAGATGCACACCCTGCAGTACTTCGCCCTCCTGGCCGCCCAGCACGGGATGCTCTGGGTGAGCCTGGGCCTGCTGCCGGGCTGGAACACCACGACCTCCAGCCCCGAGGACGACAACCGGCTCGGCTTCTACCTCGGCGCCGGTGCGCAGAGCTTCAACGACACCGCCGCCGTCCACGACGCCGACCTGAGCACCGCGCGCCACCTCGGCCGCCGCGTCGCCGAGCAGACCCGCATCCACCGCGACGGCCTGGCCGCCCAGCGGTAACCCGGACGCCCGCACACCACCACCGCTCGCCCCTCCCCCTGTGGGCGGGGCGAGCGGGACGGGAGAGCACATGACCCCCACCACCGAGACCCCCATCCAGCGGCTGCTGATCGGCGGCGTCTGGCAGCCGGCGGCGAACGGCCGGATCTACGCGGCACAAGACCCGTTCACCGGCAAGGTGGCCTCCCGCGCCGCCGCCGCGTGCGCCGCGGACGTCGTGCGCGCAGCCGATGCAGCCGAGCAGGCATTCGGCGCCTGGGCGGCGCTGGCACCGAGCGAGCGCCGCCGCATCCTGTGGGCAGCGGCCGAGAAGCTGGAAGCGCGGGCCCAGGACCTGGCCGAGGCGATCACCGCCGAGATGGGCGGCCCCGCCACCTGGGGCACCTACAACGTCAAGGTCCTCACCGAGAAGATCCGCTACGCGGCGAGCGCCGCCCACGAGGGCCTGACCGGCCAGGTCATCCCCTCCGAGACCTCGGGGCGCACCTCGATCGCGATCCGCAAGCCGGTCGGCGTGGTCGCGAGCATCATTCCCTGGAACGCCCCGGCGCTGCTGGTGGGCGCCTCGCTCCCGGCGGCACTCGTCCTCGGCAACACCGTCGTGATGAAGGCCGCAGAGCAGACACCGCGCACCCACGGCCTGGTCGCCGAGTGCTTCACCGAGGCCGGACTGCCCGACGGGGTGCTCAACCTGGTCACCAACGCACCCGAGGACGCCCCCGACGTGGTCGACGCACTCATCGCACACCCGGCCGTCCGGCGCGTCCACTTCACCGGCTCCACCCGAGTCGGCCGCATCATCGGCGAGAAGGCCGCCTCGCACTTGAAGCCGGCCATCCTCGAACTCGGCGGCAAGGCACCGGTCATCGTCCTCGCCGACGCCGACCTCGACCACGCGGTCAGCGCAGTGGGCTTCGGCGCGTTCGCCAACTCGGGCCAGGGCTGCCTGTCCACCGAACGCGTCATCGTCGACCGCGCCATCGCGGACGAGTTCACCCGGCGCCTTGCCGCCCTGGCCGGCACCGTCACCTACGGCGACCCCCGTGACCCGCAGACCGTGCTCGGCCCCGTCGTCGGCCAGAACACCGTCTCCCGCCTGACCGACCTGGTCCAGGACGCCGTCGAAGCGGGCGCACGCCTGCTGGCGGGAGGAACGGCCAACGGCCCGTGCTTCGCCCCGACCGTGCTGGCCGATGTCACACCGGGCATGCACGTCTACCAGGAGGAGTCCTTCGGCCCCATGGTCACCGTCATCACCGTCGACGGCCACGAAGAGGCCCTGCGCGTAGCCAACGACAACGACTACGGCCTCACCTCGGCCATCTTCACCCGCAACATCCCCCTCGCCCTGAACCTGGCCAAGCGCATCAACACAGGCATGTGCCACATCAACGGTGCCACCCTCGACGACGAACCGCAGATCCCCTTCGGCGGGGTGAAGAACAGCGGCTACGGCAAGTCCGGCGGACGGGCCGGACTGGAGGCATTCACCGAACTCCAGTGGATCACGATCGAGGGCCCGCAGGCTCCGCGCTACCCCATCACCGAATGAGCACATGCCCCTGCCAGTGCGAGGAGTTGGGTCGACAACCCACCCAAGTGCCCGCAGCGGTCAAGCGGTGCAGCACCCATCCGTGATCAGCGGTAGGGGCTCCAGCCGCCGAAGCGGGCCATCAGCTTGCGGGCCGCGTCCTCGTTCAAGCCAAGGGCTGCGGCGGCCTGTTCGACTGTCGTGTCCTGCCGGGCATCGTGGGCCGGCCAGTACCCGACCTGTGCGGCGGTCACCTCCAGCCGGCGGGCTGCCCTTACGGCCGCCAGCGGTGAGGTCTTCGCCAGCTTCTCGATCTCCTCCTGCAGTCGGGCCAGCAAGACGGTGACCGTCTCCGGGAGAGGGAGGGCCGACTGTTCGACGCCGGCGGTGTGCGTGTCCCAGTCCTCCATGCAGGTATCCGCCAGGCCGTGAGCTGCCTCGGTCAGCTTCTGCTCGCCGATCGCGTCCCAGTCCAGGCGGTGTTCCGGTCCGTTCCAGCCGCAGGAGCACACCGCGCGCAGTGCGGCCGCCCGCGGCCCGTGCGCGATCCCGCCGTCGTACACGCTCCACTGCGACACCGACCGGCCGTGCGCACCGGAGCCCGTATCGAAGAAGACGGAGGCCGGGACGGTGCCGTCGGCCAGAAGCACGCCGACCGCACCCTCGTGGGAAGAGCCGAACTCCTCCGTCGTCCACGTCTCCCGCTCACCCATGACAGCCCTCCACCGCTCTGCCCACACCCTTGGCACCCCGAGCGGGCCCCGAGACGACAATGCCGCAGCACCGGCGGGCCCGCTGCCGGATTCACCGAACGGGTGTGAAACCAGATGCGAACCGGCGGACCGCCCGCAGGGCTCCGTGTGCCACATGCCCACAGGGCACTCCAACCCAACACCAAAAGCAGGCGCGGCAAGCTCACCGCCGACAGGCTCCAACAACTCGCCGAACTCGGCTGGAATGGGCCATGGCGTGAGGCCATCCCCACACTCAGCCGCCCCGCAGCAGGGCGCAACCGGCGCCGCCCGGGCCACCACCACCAAGGCAGAGCCGGGACGAGAGCTGCCAGCAGCCCCCCGCCGACTCGCGCCGGCACGCCCTCGCTGGGCGAACACGAGCACCAACAGCCGGGCCACCTCGACGGACGCGCTCGGGCCGCCAGCGACCCGAGCCAACTCGGCAGCCAACGGCCCGGACATCGGCACCGGCACCGGCATCGGCGGAGGTGAGTCCTCAGCAGCCAGCAGGCCGACCGTCGACAACGGCACCCCGACGACACCCCTCTCGACGACGGCCAATCCCCGCAGCGCCGACTCCTCCGCCGCCGTCTACACCACCAACCAGGTGCCACCGAGGCCGGAGCCGGGGCGGGAGTTACCAGCAACTGCTCCACGGCCGGCTCACGCCGGCGCAGCCGCCGGCGGGCTACGGACCCGGGACCGGCCGGTGGCGCGGGGCCGGATTACCGCGGGTCAGCGCGGCCCGACCACACGGCCCCGCGGCAGCCAAGCAGTGGACCACCCTGGCCCGGCCCCAACGGCCGGGCGAGGTCTCACGGTGACGCGGCAGCACAAGCCGCATCAGCCGTGCGCCGGGCGGCGGTTGCGGTCACCGACGCGCGGACCCGGAGCCGGGGCCGGGCAGAGCGGCCCGGTGGTTACGCGGGCGCCTTCGCCGTGCGGGCGGCCCAAGCAGGTTGGGGGCGCGGAAGTCGGGGCGGTGGGCGATGCCCCCGGCGGCCAGGTCGCGGCTGCGCCACAGGAAGCTGGACCGGTCGGTCCAAGCAGCAGCGCCGGTGGCGGGCTCCCGGACGAAGCCGGTGCCACCGTCGAGCAGAGCCTCCCAGCCCTTGGACCAGGTGCCGTCGTTGCGGTGGTAGCGGCGGACCAGGCCGTGCACCGTACCGTCGTGCTCGACCAGCCACGTCTGCTTCTCGGCGTCGCCCTCGCGCTGGGTCAGCGTCCAGCCGGCACCGAGCCGCTTAGGAGGTCGAGGGTCTTCACCCGGGGGCGGTCGAGAACAGCGCGCTGCCGGCGCTCGTACGCGGCGCGCTCCCTCCGGCGCGCACTATGGCAGGCAGGGCAGGTGAGCTTGTCGCCGAGCAGCGGGGCCTTGGCCTCCCGAGAGTTCCGGGCCCGGCCGGAGGTGAGCTGCCAGCCGTCGGCAACCAGGCGCTCGCGCAGCGGCTCAGCCAGGATCATCGACTCGGCGAGCACGGGCCGGCCGCCGCCGTCGAGTTCGGTGACCGCGGTGTCGCACTGGCTGCACTGCGGGATGCAGACGGTCCGGTAGGAAAACACTGTTCCCCATTCCTGGCGTGCGGGCAGACCTGGTCGTGGAGGAGGGGCGCCTTCCGCAGTGGTCAGGCGGCCCAGCCGACGGAGGAGACGTAGGTGTAGGCGTCCCAGTCGGTGCCCAGGCCGCCTTGGATGATCTCGTCCCAGATCGCTTCGAGTTCACGCGCGTCGTGCGCGATCCACGCATCGACGGCCCGGTCCCAGATCAGACCGCGGACGTTGATCGAACGCGTCTCCACGTCACGGCGGTGGCGGGGGTCGACCTGGGTCTGGTCGGCGGGGTCGATCTCGACGCGGGTGCCGCGGCCGCGGTTGGTCAGGCGGCGTTTGAGGTCGGCGACGACGTTGCGGCGCCGCAGGTCCCAGTACGCCACGTCCAGGCGCGCGAGGTTGGCCTTGCTGGGGGTTCGCTCCTCGGCGAGCCAGGCGATGAGGGTGCGGGGGCGGACGTGGATGCCGGCGCGGTCCATCGCTTCGTAGCCTGCGTCGGAGGCGGTGAGGTAGCGCAGGCGGGCGGTCAGGCCACGTTCGGAGGTGACGGGTGATTCGATGCCGGTGACCATCCTGTCGATGCCTTCGGCGGTGCAGACCCAGCCAGGCAGGGCCCGGGCGCCGTAGTGGCCGATCCGGCGCCAGCGCGAATCCAGAGCCATCAGCGGGCCACCTGGCCGACGGTGTACTCACCAGAGGCTTTCGCGTCACTGTGCTTGATCTTCATCTGGGTCAGGCCGCGGCCTTCGGTGAAGACCTGCCGCCAGTCGCCGGCGACGTGGAGTTCGTCGGTGCCCATCATGGCGATGACCTCCAAGCCGGCCTGGTGGGCCTTGTATGCCTTGCCCCAGAGGTTGGCGTAGGCCTGACTGTGGATGATGTGCATCCAGTCGGGGCGCTGGATCTCGCGGTTGTGGATCGACTCCCCCATCGTCGAGATGAACTTCGAGTACATCGCCTTCACATAGCCCTCGGTGATCGAGTCGTCCTGGGCGAGGGCGGTGTCGCGGGCGGCGGCCAGGACCTTGCGCAGGGCGTCGAGGAAGTTCTCCGTCGCACCGGATGTCCAGGACTCGTGAACGGTCGGCGCTTCGATCAGGCCGTACTTCGGGCCGGACAGGCGCAGCAGCAGGCGCAGGGTGGCGTCGGTGATCCACAGGGCGCCGGGTTCCTCGCGGTCGCCGAGGGGGTCGGGTAGGTGGGGGTGGCTCCACGGTGCGGGGGTGATGAGGTGGACGCCGGAGCGCTTCGGGTCCACGCCGTCGCTGCCGGCGTGGTGTTCCAACTTTCCGATCGGCAGCCAGCACTTGAGCGCGGAGAGGTAGGCGGCGTTGGCGTCCAGGGCGGTGACCTGGACGTCGCCGGGGGCTTTGAGGGAGTAGTGGGGGTGGTGGAAGTTGGGGCGGGCCTCCCAGATCTGGTCCGGCTCCCGCTTCGAGGGCTTGTGCAGGATGTCCGGCAGGGAGGGATAGGCGGTGTATTGGTAGCGGGCAGTCGCACGGGTCTCCTCGAACAACCGCATCACGTCCGGGATCGCCCGCTTGACCAACGCCTGCAGCGCGGCGTCCGCATCGCCCTCGGCACGCTCCAACTCCTCATGGACCGCTTGGACGATGAGGTTGTTGGTCTCGGACTGGGCGCGGGCGGAGGACTGGGCTCGACGCTGCGGCCGCGACGGGATGCGCGCGGGAGTCGGGGACGGCCGGGCAGGCACGGCCGGGGTCGATGGGGCTGCGGGGGTGGTCTGGGGCGTTGCCGTGGTCGGCGACGGGGTGACGGAGGGCTGGCACATCGCGCCGGGGTGGAGGGAACGGCCGTCGGTGGCCTTGAAGGGGGTCACCACGCCGCAGCGGATGCACGGTTCAGGCTCGCCCTGCACCACCAGGCCATCGGGACGGTACGCGGTCGGCGGCAGCTCCGCGGCAGACAGCAACCGCCGCGTCTGCGGCTGCGGCTGCGGGGCAGCGGACTCGGGGGCGTTCAGGGACGGCTCGGGGCCCGGCTGCTGCGGGGATTCCGCTTCCGATGTCGCGCCGACAGTGTCAGCCGGGCCAGCGGCACCGGCTTCAGGCGCCGGTGCAGCGGCACCTTCCGGCCGGGCATCCGTCGTCGAAGCCGACGGCCGGGAGGAGGTGGGGAAGCGGTGGGCGAGGCCGTCGAGCAACTTGCGGTAGGCCTCCAGGCGCTGACTCTTGGGCTCGGCTCGGCCCGCCTCCCACGCCTGGATGCTCTGGACCCGTACCCCCAGGGCCTGGGCGACGGCGGCCTCGGTCAGTCCCGCGGCCTCGCGCAGCCGGACCCGCTCGGAGGGCGCGGGCAGCAGCGTGTTGTCGTCGACGGCCCGGAGGAGCAAGTCGATGGCGTCGAACAATCCCTGCGGCTGATCGGTCATCTGCTGCTTCACTCTCTTACCGGATGCCCTGGCGGATCTCTTCGAGGCGGGTGGTCAACCGCTGGTAACGCTGGGAGGCAGCCTGCGAGGAGTTGAAGCCCTGGTGCCGGGAGATCTGCTTCCAGTCCATCCCGCAACGCCGCGCCTCCACGACCACCTGCGTCTCCAGCTGATCCAGCGCCACGCGCATCTGGTCGAACAGATTCAGCGCAGCGGCCACCTCATCCGCCATGTCCCCCTGCCCGTCGCCGTTTTGCCGCTGGCCGGCGACGGTGGCGAGCAGCCGCCCCAGCAGGGCGGCGTCCTGTTCCAGACGGCGGGCGGGAGCGCATTCGGCGGTGGAATCGTCCGCCAGCGCGGCCAGTCGCCGGCGCGCTGCATCCAGAGGGCCTTCTGCCATAAGGATCACCCTACCGCAAACACACAATGAAACAACAGAACATTGTTTCATTTCACAGCCCGGTCGGGCAGCTCATCGCGTGCCGGAAGAACACCACCCCCGCCCACCCGACCAGGACTTCGCAGACGCCGCCGCGGGCGGGTGCAACTTCTCCATCCCGGCGAGGGTTTCGATGACGCGGTGATCGCAGTGGCGCAACAGATGCGCGAGGCCGTCCGGCAGTTCGGCGTGGTGTACCAGGACCAGGTCCGCGTGGGTGGTGCGGTGCAGGTGGACCAGGTCCGCCCACAGGCCGCTCCCGATCCGGTGCGCGCGCAGAACCGACCGCGCGCAGCTGGAGCGGGTCGCCGACGCCGGCCACCTTCGTGCCCATTTCGGCGGCGTGCTTAAGAGCTTGCGCAGGTAGGCTCCATAGGCCCATGCCAGCAGAACTGGCATAGCTACTGAACGAATCACGGAGCTGTGACGTTCTGTGACCACTGGCCAGACCTATGCGCGTCCGATCATGGTCGGGCTGGTCCGTCATTGACGGAGGCAGACTCTGCCGATTGAAAGCCGGGGCGCCCCGACCAACACCTCGGTCGCGGCTACGACGCAGCGGCGACCGGCTGGACCATCCTTGCCCGATTCGACGGGTCGACGAGGGTCAGGTGGCGGCGAGCAGCACGTCCTCTCCGGTCGACGGGCGAAGGCCGTCGGTGCGATCGGCGAAGTAGCGCCCGGCGTACGAAGCCCCCGACACGTGTCGGACGTCCGCGAAACCGGATTCGCGGGCGAGGGCCAGCATCTCCTCCGGGGTGTAGAAGCTGATGAACGGCGTTCCGGACGCGCGCGCACCTTCCCTGCTCGCCCGCAGGCCGGGGCGATCGGCCTCGTCGAGCAGTTCGGGCGGCAGGAGGAAGGTCATCACGAGCGTGGAACCGGGGGCGAGCCCGGCGACCTGGCGCAGGGTGGCCGCAGTGGCGTCCTCGGTGAGGTACATCGTGACGCCGGTGGACGCGATGAACGCCGGCTGGCCGGGGTCGAAGCCGACGGCAATCAGCTTCTTCAGCCAGTCCTCGCTCGCCTCGAAGTCGACCGGCACCAGCTGCAGCCAGTCGGGGATGCCGTAGCCCAGTTCGACCAACCGACGGCGCTTCCACGCCTGCGGGCCGGGTTGGTCGACCTCGAAGACCCGCAGGCGGGAGGCGGTCTCCGGCCTGCGTTGGGCGAAGGTGTCCAGCCCGGCTCCCAGGATGACGTACTGGGGGACGCCGCGGTCGGCCTGCTCGATGATCAGGTCCTCGATGAACCGGGCGCGGGCCGCCATGGCCGCCCGGAACCCGCTGGTGAGGTGCGGGTCCATGTCGGGGCGGCGGCGCCAGTCGTCGTCGGGGGCCGCCAGCTCCAGGCCGATCTCGTCCTCGAACACGTGGGGCGGCCGGTCGACCTGGACGTGCATCGCCCGCCAGAGGGCGGTCCGAACCGCGGTGCCGTCCGGCGCCGCGGTCGGTTCGTCTGCCATGGTGTTCCCTTTCTCCGTCGCAGTCAGTTCTTGACCGGAGCCTGGAGGCTCCACAGCCGCCCGTCGGGGTCACGGACCGTCATCAACCTGGTCCCGAAGTGGGTGTCCTGGAACGGCGTCACCACCTCGACGGCCGGATCGGCACGGAACGCGTCCGCTTCCGGCACCTTCAGCACGACCTGCATCTGAGGCTCCCGGTCCTCGGGGACCTCCGCGATGAAGACGTAGGGACCGTCGCCATTGCGGAGTTGGCCGGAGCTGTGGCCCGTCTCGAACTCCAGCTCGTAGCCCAGCGCCTGGAAGAAACGTGCCGCCTTGCCCCAGTTGTGGGTCTCCAGGAACAGGGCCTCGATTCCCTCGGTCGCCATGTCATGCCTCCTTCTCGGTCGATTGACGCTCTTGCCCATGGGCGTCGTCGAGGTAGGCACGCAGCGCCTCGGCGACCAGTGCCGACAGCGACATGCCCGACTCGATGGCGCGGTACTTCACCTGCTTGATCAGCCCGATCGGCAGGTACACGTTGAACTGCTTGACTTCCTCATCGCCCACGAGTCCAGGCTAACTCGTTGCTAGCATGCTAGCAAGTTAGCCCGACCAAGACCGAGCGCGATCCCGAGGTGCTGCGGCTGGTGCTCCGCGTCAACCCGGTGCTCACCACCGCGCCAGTCCCCGAGGAGCAGGTGCTGTCCCGACACTTGAGCACGTGACACGGGAAGAGAGAGACAGGATGACGCGTGAGACCGCCAGTGCCACGACGAGTCCGGTGTTCTGGGCGGCACGTTTGGCCTGGGGTGTGCTCGGGCTCTTCCTGCTCGCCTGGACGGTGTTCGAGGCGGTGAAGCATACGGGCCTCACCATCCCGTTCGGCGTGATCGGCCTTCTCGTCCCCTTCCTGCGCAGGCTCGCTCCGGGTTCGACGGCCGTTCACCACACGTTGCTGCGGGTCTGGACACCGCCGGCCGTCATGGCGATCTGCTCCGCCGTTCCCGGCCCTGCCGACAACACCGCCTTGCCCTCCACCTTCGGGATGGCCTAGCTGACCCACATCGCGCTGAGGCGCGCTCGGGGAAACGGCGTTCGTTCGTCCTGAGACAACCGTCAACTCCAGGGGAACCGGCCCGCGACCGCCCGCACGGGTAGCCGTACGAGGCGGCACGAAACTCGCTGGCCGACACCGAGGCCAGCCGCCACGGCGGCGTGCATAAGAGCTCGTCGGTCATGGACGGAGGTTCGGGCGGCGGTCCCAACGGTGGGTCGTCCACGCGCGGCGGATCAGGCTGCGGATGGTGATGATCGTGTCGGCGAGGTCGAAGAAGGCGTTGATGACGGTGGTGCGGCGTTCGTAGCAGCGGGCGAGCCGGTGGAAGGCGTTCTGCCAGGCATGGGTGCGCTCGACATGCCACCGCTGGCTCACCTGGATCGGCGCCTTCTCGCCCTTGTGCGCGATGCGGCCGTGCAGCTTGCGGGCGCTGAGTTCGGTGCGGGTCCTGTCCGAGTCGTAGCCGGCGTCCAGGTTGGCCTGCACCTTGATCTGCCGCCGGTAGCCGGGCTCGTCGGCCAGGCGCAGGATGTGCAGGGTCTTGGCGATCCGCCCGTAGTGGGCGATCGCGTCGCCGAGCGGGGTGGGCCGTCCGTCGCGCGTGAGCATGCGGATCACGTCGTAGGCGCGGACGGCTCCGGTGTGGAGGGAGTCGATGATCCGCAGGATGTCCTCCCAGTGCCGCTCGACCCGTGCGAGGTCGACCCGGCCGCGGGCCGCGTCCTGGAAGGCGCCGTAATCGGCGGCGCGGTCGATGCGCCACATCTTCTGGTCGGGCAGGCCCGCCGGCTGCGGCGCGTACGCGAACCCGGCGAGCGTGAGCAGGCCGAAGAGATGCCGCATACGAGGCGGTGTCGGTGACGATCATCTCCGGGCGCTTGCCGCCGTTGCTGAACAGCGGTACCGACGCCGCCCTCGCGGCCAGGCTGCTCGCCGAAGAACCACCGACCGAGCAGCAACGCCGGGTAGCACCACGCCAGCAGGGCGCCGGAGAGTGAGCTGCGGGCGTGCGGCAGCGCAGACTTGACAACTTCTCCCCCTGCTTGGCCGCGGGCACGTCGCACAATCGCCTCTCCATGCGGCCCGGTTCGTGCACCCCGGGTTGTCGCGGTGCCGGGGTATCGGCTTGGATCGCCTTCTGTGAGTACCTTCCAGTCGCCTCCGCCCCCCAACCAGCCCGGCCCCGGCTTCGGCCCCGCGCAGCCGCAGTACGGACAGCCGCCGTACGGGCAACAGCAGTACGGACAGCCGCAGGGCGCACCCGTACCGCCTCAGCCGTATCCGCCGCAGGCCCCCGTGCCGCCTTACGGGGCGCCGCAGCCCCTTCAGCCGCAGATGGGGCGGCCGCAAGGCCCGCCCCCGCAGGCGCTCGCGGTCCCCGGCCTGCGCCTGCTCGCCCGCTTCATCGACTACCTGATCATCCTGGTGCTGACCCTGGGTGTCTGGATTGCGGTGTATGCCTGGATGAAAAGCGCGTTCAAGTCCGGCGACAGCGGCCTCATGCCCACGGCTCTCAGCCTCATTGCCTGGGAGGTGCTCGTCCTCCTCCTCTTCGAACCGCTGACGATGGCGATGGGCGGCACCCTGGGCAAAGCCATCTGCGGCCTGCGCGTCGTCCACATCGAGACAGGTAACAAGCTCGGTTTCGGTCACGCATTGGGGCGCTGGCTGTGCTACCTGGGCATCGGCATGGTGCCGATCCTGGGCCTCATCAACGTGTTGTCCTGCATCTGGAACGAGCCGTTCCGGCAGTGCATGCACGACAAGGCCGCCAACACCGTGGTCGTCAAACGCCGCTGGCAGTGACCCCCGGCGGCCCCGGTAGGGCCTTTTCCCAGTCACCGGGAGCCTCATGATGTCCGGCCCGGCACCGCTGCCCTACGCTCCTGCCCGCATTCCGCGAGGCGAGGCGAGGAGACGACGACATGCGACCGTAGGCAGCGGCGGACGTCGGCAGCTGGGACCTGACGGCGGACGTGGTGGTCGCCGGGTACGGCGTGGCCGGCGCCGCGGCCGCCGTGAGGCGGCCCGGGCCGGCGCCGAGGTCCTGGTACTGGAGCGGGCCGGCGGCTGGGGCAGGGCCGCGGCCCTGCCCGGCGGCTTCATCTCCCTGGGCGGCGGCACCGCCCTCCAGCGCGCCTGCGGCTTCGACGACTCACCGGAGGCGATAGCGACCTTCCTCATGGCCACGATGGGGCTGGGGGCCGTCGCCGCGAAGATCTCCGCCTACGGCGAGGGCACGGCAGGCGGTGGCCCGCCGTGCCACTACCGAAGGCGCTGTCACGCGTTCGAGGGGCGGCCAGCGGGAAGCCGCCCCTGATGCCTCACACCCCAGCTACATTCCAGCCCGCCTGCATCGTCCCAGGTCAAGCTGCAAAGTCCTGCTGGAGTACTAGGGGCTGTCTGTGGTTGTGATCAGAATCGAGTTTTGAGTCCCGGACGGAGTGCTGATCGGGTAGGACTCCTGTGTGACTCGTGCGCAACTCA
>NZ_JBHVQS010000055.1:0-57842 GCF_042886435.1 Streptomyces sp. NPDC058000 | reverse complement strand
AAACGCGACTACATCTTCCACGGCACCCTGACCACCGCAGCCATCGTGATCTGGCTCCGTGATCTCGTCAAAGAGCCATCAGACACTGCCTAGCCAACTCCTGTCCCCCGTTGGATCCGCACGGCGCAGGGTCGTACGAGCCGCCGCCGCACCGGGAAGGGGTGTTGCACGGGCGCTGGGCCGACACCGCCGACGGGCGTGGCCCACGCTCGCTAGGACTTCTTCTCCGGCAGCCGGGCGATATCGGATACGGGTCCGAGATGGCCGAGCTTGTCGGGGTTGGACACGGAGTGGATCGCCTGGACCGCACCGTCGACGATGTCGAGTTCGACCACGCTGGCCACGCGCCCTTCGGCGTCGTACATCACGACGCAAGGTGATCATGTCGAAGGAGAAGCTGGCCGCCGCCGGGGCCAGTGCACGATGGGTCGAAGACTTCAGTGCCGGTGGGGTGAAGGCCATCGGAGCCCTGGAGGTCCTGGCTGCGGTGGGGCTGATCCTGCCCGCCGTGCTCCACATCGACCGGTTCTGGTGCCGCTGGCTGCCCTCGGCCTGGTGATGATCATGGTGGGTGCGGCGATCACCCGCATCCGGCGCCATGAGACCAAGCTCATGATGGTGGACCTGGTCTATGTCGTCCTGGCCGGTTTCGTGGCGTGGGGCCGCTTCGGAATCGAGTCCTTCCTCAACTGACCGCGACGGCAGGGTGAAACACTGCTCGTGAGGTGTGCAAGGGCGTCCGGTGAGAGGACCGCCGGCGGGCAGTTCGCTGCTCCCGGCATGGCGGGTGAGTGAGGAGTGCGATGAGGGAGATGAGGGAATCGTCAACGGCGTTCACGGAACTGTTCGCCGTGGAGCATCCGATCGCCCTGGCCCCTATGGGCGGGTCGGCCGGTGGTGCCCTGACGGCGGCGGTCTCGCGCGGCGGCGGCCTCGGACTGCTCGGCAGCGGGAACGGCGACCAGGACTGGCTGGCCCGCGAACTGCCTGTCCTGGCCGCCGAGGGCGCCGGGAAACCCTGGGGAATCGGCTTTCAGACGTGGGCGATCGACGTCGGTACGGTCGCCCGGGCACTGGAGCACAACCCGGCGGCGGTGATGTTGTCCTTCGGCGACCCCAGCCCGTTCGTGGAGCGCATCCGCAGCGCGGGCACGGCGCTGATCCTTCAGGTCACCGACCTGGAGGAGGCCCGGCGGGCGGTGGATCTGGGCGCCGATGTGATCGTGGCGCAGGGCACCGAAGGGGGCGGTCATGGGGCCCGGCACGGCCGGTCCACGCTGCCGTTCGTGCCCCTCGTGGTGGACCTGGCAGCGCCCGTGCCGGTGCTGGCGGCCGGCGGGATCGCCGACGGCCGCGGTGTGGCGGCCGCCCTGGCGCTGGGGGCTGCCGGAGCACTGCTCGGCACCCGCTTCCAAGCGACGACCGAGGCCCTGGTCGCCCCCGCGACGGCCAAGGCCATCGTGGCGGGACGCGGGGAGGACACCGAGCGCAACAGGGTGCTGGACATCGCCCGCGGCTCGCAGTGGCCGGCGAAGTACACCGCGCGCACCCTTGGCCACCCGTTCCTCGACGCGTGGCGGGGCCGGGAGAACGAACTCGCAACCGCCCCCCACGCCCAGCAGGAGTACCAGTACGCCGTGGCCCGAGGCGAGATACCCACCCTGCCGCAGTGGGCCAGCCAGGCCGTCGACCTCATCAACGACCTGCCGTCCGCGGCCGATCTGGTCGGCACCCTGGCCGCCCAAGCAGCGGACGCACTGGCCCGCGCCGGCAGACGCTGAACGCACTCACGGCGAAGGCGGCTGAGGGGCCCGCGAGCGGCCTCGGCTACCAGGGCGAGATCGGCTGAATGCCGATGCGGCGCCCCTCCTCGTCGAGGAGATGGCCCATGCGCTTGGCCGTGCGCAGGCCGACGATGCGGTCGGTCACCGTGAGGGTGGGCAGGCGGGCGCACAGGGCGATCTCGCGCCGCTGGATGTCTCCGAGATCGTGCACCCAGAGCGTGGCGAAGATGTTCGCGGGACCGGTGACGGCCGCGACCAGGCGGCACTCGGGCAGGGCGGCGAGGGTGCGGTGGACGGTGCCGATGTCCCGCGCGGGCACCTGGCCGAGCAGGGATACCGGCACCGGACGGCCGGCGAGCGCGGAGGCGACGTCGCAGCGGAAGGTCAGGACCGCGGAGTCCGTGAGGCGGCGCAGGCGGCGGCGGACGGTGGCCGGGCTGGCGTCCGTGCGCTCGGCGAGTTCGGCCAGTCCGAGGCGGCCGTCGCGGACCAACTCGTCGAGCAGACACCGGTCGACGGGATCGAGTGCGAGAGTACGGGTCGGCTCCCGGGCCGCCGCCGCACTGCCGAGCGCCGTCAACTGGGCGGGATCCAGGGAGCGCAGGCGCCAGCGGCTGCCCTCGACGTACAGCGAGGTGGCGAACAGAGCGCTCACCGAGACGATGCCGGGCAGCCGGTCGAGCTTCTCGTGCAGAAACCGGGTGAGCGAGGGCCAGTCAGGGGCCAGCACATCGAGGAGCAGGTCGGCGCTGCCCGGCCCGGTGAGCTCGATCGTCACGACTTCCGGGAGCGCGCCCAGATCCGTCAACAGTCGGGACCGCTCCTGGGGGCGGCAGCGCAGCAGGACGAAGGCCGTGCAGCGGTTGCGGGTGAACTCCCGCCCGGGAGCCGCGTACACCCAGGCGAGCCCCGCCCCGGCCAGCCGCTCCCAACGCCGCGCCAGCGTGCCCGCGGTCACGCCGAGCAATGGCGCCAGTTCCGTCCACGAGGCCCGGGGCCGCAGCTGGAGGGCGTTCACCAGGGCGAGGTCGAGTTCGCTGGCGGTGACCGTTTCTCGCATCACAAGCACTCCGTACGTACGAATCCATGAATATTCGGGGTCGTTCGCGCCTCGGCCCGCACAGTAGCCACCACATTCGGTTCCGGCCACCAGATGATCCAGAGGTGAAGCTGTGTCCACACACACATGGGGAACGGGGCGCGGGCCAGGGGCGCTTAGCTCCGGCGCGGGCCTCCTCGCGACGATGGCCGTCGTCGTCCTCTTCAGCGGCATCGTCCAGGGCTACCTGACGCCGCTGCTGCCCGAGGTCGGCCTGCGCCTCCACATCGGCACCGTGGGACAGAACAACATCTACCTGCTGTCCCAACTGGCCTTCGCGGTGATGACGCCGCTGCTCTCCCGGCTCGGCGACCTGTACGGGCACCGCAGGCTCCTGCGGGTGGCCCTCGCGATGGTGGCGGGCGGTTCGCTCCTGATCGCCGTGCGGCCCTCCGCCGTGACCCTCGCCGTCGGCGTCGTGCTCCAGGGCGCCCTGGTCGGCTTCTTCCCGCTCCTCGTCGGCATCCTCCGCGCCCGCGCTCCGGAGCGCAATCGCACCGGGATCTCCCTACTCGTGGGGGTCCTGCTCATCGCGATCGGTGTGGGCGGCCTGGTGGCGGGCGCGCTCAGCGAGCGGCACGCGGAGGCGGGCCTATGGGTGGCCGTCCCGGTCGCCGCCCTCGCCGTGCTCGCGGGCCTCGTCCTGCCCGACAGCGACGCACCGCACGGCGGGCGCTTCCACTACGGGGCGGCAACGCTGCTCACCGCGGGCCTGGTGGCGCTCGTCCTGGTCCTCGCGCAGGGCGGTACCTGGGGCTGGGGCGCACCGCGCACGGTCGCGCTCGCCGTGGTGGCCGTGGTCGCCCTTTCGGCCTGGGTGGTGGTCGAACGGCGGTCCGCGCATCCCCTGGTCAGCGTGCGGTTGCTGGGCAATCCACGCCTCGCCCTGGTCAGCGGTTACACCTTCTGCGCCGCCTTCGGCACGATCGGCTTCCTCGGCGCCAACGCCCTCTTCCTGGGCGCCGCACGGTCCGCGACCGGCTACGGCATGGGCCTGGGACCGCAGGCCATCGCGACCCTCTCGCTGGCCATGGTGAGCGCCGGATTCGCCGGCGCCGCGCTGACCCCGCGCCTCGCCCGGCGGTTCGGCGACCGCGCCGTGCTCGCCTCGGGCAGCGGCCTCGTCGTGCTGGGATTCGTGGGGATGGTCCTCTTCCACCACACGCTGGCCCAGTACGTGCCCTCCGCCCTCGTCGTGGGGCTCGCGACCGGGCTCTTCGAGTCGATCACGCGGACCTTGTCGGCGGAGGTCGTGGCACGGCAGGAGACCGCCCTCGCCGTCGGCCTCAACGAACTGGCCCTGTCCCTCGGCGCGGCCATCGGCGCCGCCGTGATCGGCGCGTCCTTCGCGGCCCACGTCGTGCACGGCACCACGCGCATCGCCGAGTCCGGCTACCTGTGGGGCTGGGGCGCCTGCGCGTGCGCGGCGCTGGTCGGCACGGCCCTCGCGCTGCGCTACCGCGGCCCCCACGCGGCGGACGCGACGTACGTACGGCAGCCGGCGCAGAAGGGAGAGCTCGCATGACGGACACTTCGGCCGTGCACGGGACGGTGACCGAAGCCGTGCGTTCCTGGAGCGAGCGGCTCGTGGCCCTCAGCCACGGCCTGCATGACGAACCCGAGACCGCTCTCCAGGAGCACCGCTCGGCGGCGAAGATCGCCGGCCTGTTGGAGGCGGGGGGCTTCACCGTCACCCGGGGCGTCGCCGACCTCCCCACCTCCCTCGTCGCCACCCGCGGAACCGGCGACCTCGTCATCGGGTTCTGTGCCGAGTACGACGCCCTGCCCGGCATCGGTCACGCCTGCGGGCACAACGTCAACGGAGCCGCGGCCGTCGGCGCCGCGCTCGCGCTCGCCGCCGCCGCGGACGAACTCGGCCTGACCGTCAAGCTGATCGGCACCCCCGCGGAGGAGGACATCGGAGGGAAGGTGCTCCTCCTCGATGCCGGGGTCTTCGACGACGTGGCCGCCGCGATGATGGTGCACGCCGCCCCGGAGGACAGTGTCGGCGCCTCCTCCCTGGCCATCGGTGCCTGGGACGTCACCTACCTCGGCAGGCCCTCGCATGCCGCGCTCGCCCCCTGGGAAGGCGTCAACGCCCTCGACGCGCTGACCGTCGCCCACACCGCGATAGGTCTGCTCCGCCAACAGTTGCCGCCCGGTGTGGTCGTGCACGGGATCGTCACCGACGGCGGGCAGGCCGTGAACGTCATCCCGGCCCGCACCCGCGCGCGCTGCGAGGTCAGGGCGCTGAACGTGGAGCAGCTCGCAACGGCGTGGCAGCGGGTGCGCGCCTGCTTCGAGGCCGGGGCCCTGGCCACCGGAGCCGAACTCCAACTACAGCCGTGGGGAAGGGACTTCGCCGACCTGCGCCAAGACCAGGACCTGACGGAGGTGTACGCCGGAGTCCTCGGCGGACTGGGCCGTACGGCGATCCCGCGGCACGGCGAGTCGATGGCGTCGACGGACATGGGCAACGTCTCGCAGCTCATTCCCACGATCCACCCCACGATCGGCTACGACACGGGCGGCGCCCAGCAGCACACTCCCGAGTTCACCGCGTACGGCAAGAGCGCGGGCGCGGACCGGGCGGTGCTCGACGGGGCGACCGCGCTCGCCCTGACCGCCGTCGTTCTGGCGACGTCGCCGACCCAGCGGAGCCGGCTGCTCGACGGGGTGCGGAAGCGGCAACGGAGTTAGCCGGCGGCTCGTACCCGCGCGGTGCGGCACAGGGGGCCGGGGGATCCGCCCCACAGTCCTCAGTCGGCGCGGCCCGCCGCCACCGTCACGCCCAGCCCGATCATCGCCAGGCCACCCGCCCCGCCGACCATCGACAGGCGGCGGTCCGAGCGGGCGAACCAGGAACGGGCCGCCGAGGCGCACAGGCCCCACAGGGTGTCCGTGATCAGGCCGATGGCGACCGGGACCAAGCCCAACTCCGACATCTGGAGGGGAACATGACCAGCCGAGTGGTCCACGAACTGCGGGAGCACCGCCGCGAAGAAGACGAGTCCCTTCGGGTTGGTGACGCCCACGAAAATCCCGTCCAGGACCGTGCGCAGATCGCTGCGACGCGCACCCGCCGGAGCCTCCAGCTTGGCCGCGCGCATCTCCTTACGGTGCCGGAACGCCTGCACGCCCAGATAGATGAGATACACCGCTCCTGCCAGCTTCACGCCCGTGAACACCGCGGCCGAGTTCTCGACCAGCGCGCCGAGGCCCCACGCCACAGTGAGCACCAGGACGTAGGAGCCGATCAGGTTGCCGAGGACCGTCGCGAGCGCCGTGCGGCGGCCGTGCGCGAGGGCCCTGCCGATCACAAACAGCACGCTCGGCCCCGGAATCACGATCACCAGTAGCGACATCGCCGCGAACGCGAGAATGTTCTCCGTGGACGCCATGTGAGTCCCTCACCTCCTGGAGTGCTGTCCAGCGGGCATCCAAACAGATGGCGGGCCGTCCGCTCTAGGACCTGTCCGACGGGTCAGGGTCGGAGAGCCGGGAGCGCTCCTGCCTGCGCGGACTGGTCGACCGGGCCGCCGACCCGGTGACTGCCGGATCGTCCCGGCGCCACCACACGCCGCCGACTGGACCGACAGGGTGGTGGATGCGCTGCCTGGAGCCGTGCCCGCCAGGAACGATTGTGGTGGCTGCTAGCTTCGCGAACTGTCCGAAGGAACCCAGGCAACTGCAGCCGAGGCGGGGCCATGGTTGCGAACGGAGGCAACGGTGACTGACGCGGAAGAAACTCCGAACACGCTGGCAGGCTCCCGGTTCAAGCGCCGGAGTTTCCTGGCATCGGCTGCTCTTGCGGCCGCCGCACCGGCGTCGGCGGCCAGTGCCGCGCAGGCCACCGAGCTGCCGACGGACGGACCTCCCCCCACGCCCCACCACGGCTCCGTGCAGCGTCTCCTCGCCGTTCCCGAAGAGGACCGCGGGGTGACCTGGATCAGGTCGGCCCTCCAAGCCGCCGTGGAGCTCGAACTCGCCACCATTCCCGTGTACTTGTGCGGCTGGTGGTCCATCAAGGACCGCGGTAGCGAGGCCGCCCGGTTGCTCCGCCGCATCGTCGGCGACGAGATGTACCACTTGGGCGTGGTGTCCAACCTGCTTGTTGCGGTGGGCGGGCGTCCGAACATCATTGATGCGGCGCCCACCTACCCAGGCCCCCTGCCCGGCGGTGTGCGGGCCGACGTCAACGTGTACCTGTCAGGGCTCACCAAGTCACTCGTGCACGACGTGATGATGGCGATCGAGGCTCCCGAAGCCCCGCTCGCCCAGGGCGTGGGCAACTCGCTCAGCATTGGCCTCTTCTACAGCGATCTACAGAAGGCGTTCCGGAAGACGGCGCCCGAACTCTCGACGCGAGAGCAACTGTCCGAGCACATCGGCTCGGACGTGCTGAGGCCGGTCGAGAACCTCGACGACGTCGAGCGCTCCATCGAGATCGTCAAGGAGCAGGGCGAGGGCACCGCCAGCTCCCCTTCCGACACCTTCGAGGACGACCATCCGGCGCATTACTACGCTTTCGGTGAGATCTACCACGGACGACAGCTGCGCACGGTGGGAGGCAAATCGGAGTTCAGCGGAGCGCCCGTACCGTTCCCGGACGTCCGCCCCATGGCCCGGGTACCGGCTGATGGTTGGCCCGACCCCCCGGATCACGTTCGGCAGCTCCTGGACCGTTTCGACGCCAACTACCACGACGTGCTCACAACCCTCGACAGGGCCTGGGACGGCGGCGGTCACCGCGCGTTGAACGCGGCAGTCCACGCCATGCGCGGGCTGGAAACCCCTGCCGTGGAACTGATGGAGATCGAGATCCCCAACGCCGCGGGCACCTACGGCCCCGAGTTCCGCCCGTTCCCCGCCCATGACCGGTTGAGTTGATATCCGCAGGCACGGCGCCGCACGGGAGGCTTCTGCTCACAGGAGGCTTCTGCGCGGCGCCGTTGACGTGCGAGGAGTCGCCAACACAGGTCCTCGGGCCCGCCCACAGACACCCGCAGACACCCACAGACACCCACACCAGCGGCTGCGGCTGCGGCTACGGCTACGGCTGGCGTGCCCTCCCCCTCCCCCTTCGCCGACAGCCGCACAGTCGGCCTGCGGCGGGGCGGCGGCCGGGGCAGTTGCCGGTCACCCGCGGCCGCAGCCTGCCCCCGCCCCAGCCGATCGCCTGGGTGGGGATCTTGGCGCGGCCCACGGTTCCCGCGCGGGTGAGCCTGCTCACACCACTCCCGCCCTCTACTACGCGCGACCGTAGACCCCAACTCCCCGCCTGCCTTCCGGAAACCGGCGCGGATGCCTGGGCTCGCTACGGTCGTGGGCCGTATCACGGACCGTTGTGACTGGCTGGGGTACGCGCTAACAATGTGCGCTGTCGTGTAGGGCCGCCGTGCCACACCCGGCGGTGTCCTCTCCGACGTGGGCATCCGGGCCGGATCCCGATCCGGCCCCGCCACGGCCTCGGCTGTGTGACCCGAGCGCAAGGAAGAAGGTGCCCCATCTCCAGCCTCGCCCTGCTCGCCCATCCTTCGGTCGGCGCCGCGTCGGCCGGAGCAGCCGCCCGGATGATGACCTTCCTCGACCACTTCGCCGGTGTCTTCACCCTGCTCTCGCTGACCGCCGTAGTGACGTGCGGGCTCGCCGCCACGGATCGGCTGGTGCTCACCCCCCGGCTCCGGGTCGCCGTGCAGTCGGTGCACCGGGCGAGCGCCGTCGCGGCGCTCGGCTTCCTGGCCACCCACATCGCGGTCAAGATCGCCGAGCGGCACGCCGCCCCGCAGACCGCGGTGGTCCCGTTCACCGGTGGCGCCGCCCTCGCGGTGAGCCTGGGCACCGTCGCCGCCGACCTGCTCGTCCTGATCGCGGCCACCGGTGTGCTCCGCGGTCGGTTCGCCGGCAGCCGCCGCCCCTGGCTGTGGCGGGTGCTGCACTCGACGGCGTACGCCTGCTGGCCGATCGCGCTGGCGCACGGGCTGACGGCGGGGCGCAAGGCACACCCGTGGGTGCTCTGGGGCTACGGCCTGTGCGCGGCCCTGGTGGCGCTCGCGCTGTTGGTCCGCGCGCTTTCCTACGTGGGCCGCCACCGGACCCGGCGCCGGCGCCGGCGCGACGCCAGGGCGTACCGGCCCGCTTCCGCCCGCCCGGCCGCGCTGGCAGCCCTGTCCACGCGGCCCGCCCGGCCCCTCACCCGCGCCCGTCCGATGGCCTGGGCCGCGGCACCGACGGCGGCGGCTCCCCGGCCCACGCAGAGTGCCGGCCCGGCCAGGCAGCCCAAGCACGCCGCAGGGCCAGCGCCCCGGCCCTTCCGGCTGGCCCAACCGAGGAGCGGCGAGTGAAGGCCGCCCCGCTGGAGCTGCCCGAGGTGCGTTGGCTGGGTTCGGCCCGGCTGACCGCCGGCCTGGACCGCCACCAGCGCCTGGACCTCGCCGCGCACACCCGCGTCCACCCGCCACTCCCCCCACCGGACCGGGACGGTCTGCTCGCCCTGGCCGCGGCCGTCGAGCTGCCCGGCCGCGGCGGCGCCGGTTTCCCGTTCGCCCGCAAGGCCCGGGCCACACTGGCCACCGCCGACCGCACCGGCGCGCCGCCCGTCATCGTGGTGAACGGCGCCGAGGGCGAACCGTCCAGCGCCAAGGACACGATGCTGCTCGGCCGCGCGCCGCATCTGGTGCTGGACGGCGCCTGCCTGGCCGCGGCCGCGTTCGGTGCCGAGGAGATCGTGATCGGTGTCGCCGCGGGCAGCCCCGGCGAGATATCGGTCCCGGCCGCCCTCGCCGAACGCGAACTTCCCTGCCCGGCCCGGACCGTGTGCCTGCCCGAACGCTTCGTCTCCGGCGAGTCCGGGGCCCTGATCCGTGGCGTCAACGGTCTGCCGGCGGTGCCGCCGCCGCTGAAGGCCCGCGCGGCCGACGGCGGAGCGGGCGGGGTGCGCCGCCGTCCGACGCTCCTCTCCAACGCCGAGACCTGGGCCCAACTCGCCATCGCGGCCCGGCTCGGACCCGATGCCCACGCCGCCGTCGGCACCGCCGCCGAACCCGGCACGGTCCTGCTCACCGTCAACCGGCCGGGCGCCGGTCCGCTGGTGGTCGAGGTTCCGACCGGCACCCGGCTGGGCCCGGTCCTGGACGCCTGCGGCCTCCAGCCGGGCGCGGGGGTGCTGGTGGGCGGCTACCACGGTGCCTGGCTGCACCCGTCGGACGCCGTCGACGCGCCGCTCTCCCGCGCCGGACTCGCCGACCTCGGCGGAACCCTCGGTGCGGGCGCCGTCGTCGCGCTCCCCAACGACACCTGCCCGCTCGGCGAGACCGCCCAGGTCGCGGCCTGGCTGGCGGCCGAGTCCGCCGGCCAGTGCGGACCGTGCAAGCACGGCCTGCCCGCCGCCGCCGAGGCCCTCGCCGTGCTGGCCGCCGGTGCCGCCGAGCCCTCGGCGCTGGAGGACGCCCGCCGTGTCCTCGGCGCGGCCCAGGCCGGTGGCGCCTGTTCGCACCCGGACGGCACGGCCCGCTTCGTACTCACCGCGCTCGACGTCTTCTCCGAGGACGTCGACGCGCACCTCTCCGGGCCCGGCTGTGGCCGTCCCGTGCGCGGCGTGCTCCCCCTCCCGCGCGCAAAGGGCGCCCGGCTGGAAGTGGACTGGTCCCGCTGCACGGGCCACGGCCTGTGCGCGGTACTGGCCCCCGACGTCATCCGCCTCGGCCCGCACGGCTACCCCACCTCCACCACCATCCCGGTCTCCCCCTGGCAGGAACACGGCGCCCGCCGTGCCGTCAACCAGTGCCCGGCCCTGGCATTGCGTCTCCGGCACCGCGGGTGAATCCTCCGGCGGCCCCGCGCGACTGCCGGCACTGACGCTGGCCCTGGCGCCGGCACCAGCGCTGTGGCGAGCCAGGCGGAAGAGCCACGGCGCTCGCCCTCGCCCGGGGCCGCCTACGCTCACCGCATGGCGATCACATACGAGTGGCGAGGCGAGTTGGAGAACTCAGCCGTCAACGCGCTGCACGCGGAGGGCTTCAACCATCGGATCCTGGACGTCGACTGGCTGGCGCAGGTGCACCGCCACAGCCTCGGCTGGGTTTGCGCTCGGCTCGACGGCGAACTGGTCGGCTTCGTCAACGTCGCCTGGGACGGCGGGGCCCACGCATTCGTCCTGGACACCGTGGTCAAGGGGGAACTTCGCCGCTCCGGGATCGGAGCCGGCCTCGTCGACGCAGCTGTCCGAGGCGCCCGGGCGGCACAGTGCGCATGGCTGCACGTCGACTTCGAGGACGACTTGCGGGCGTTCTACCTCGACGCCTGCGGCTTCAAGCCGACGACCGCGGGCCTCATCGCGCTCTGACCGGGCGCCGGGGTCGTTCCGGCGGCGGCCTCCCTACCGAACCTCAGCTGTTTCCTTTCTGCCTGGTCAGAGACTGACAGGCGCTGACGCCGACGAATGCGCCGGCGACTGGTCAGACCGTGTCCTGCCGGCTGGCCGATGTGGTACTAGCACCACCCCGAGTACGGAAGTTGGCTTCATTGATCGCCGGGTCCGGGCGGCCGAGTATCGAGGGAACCGACATTCCTCAAGGGGGAACACATGCCCGTACCCGGGAAATCCACGCGCTGGGCGGCCGTCGCCGCATCCGTACTCCTCGCGGCAGCGGCCCTTCCGGTCGCGCGGGCGGACAGCGCATCGGCCGCGGACGCCTCCCGACCAGGCGCCGCGCGCACACCCGCGCGCTATCTGAACCAGCATCTCGACTGGCAGCCCTGTGCCTCCGGCGGGCTGGAGTGCGCGGCCATGACCGTGCCACGGGACTGGCACCATCCCGACCAGGGCCCCAGCCTGACCGTGGAAGTCTCCCGGCACCGGGCGACCGATCCCGCCAAGCGACGCGGTGTGCTGATGATGGCCGCCGGCGGCCCCGGAGCCTCTGGCCTCAAGCGGCCCGCAGGTCTGGCGGCCTACGCTCCCGGCCTCGCCGCCACGTACGACATCGTCGGCTTCGACCAGCGTGGCGTCGGCAGCAGCACCAAGGTCACCTGCTCCGACCAGTCAGCCGTCGACGCCTACTTCTCCGGCGACAAACGCGACCGTTCTGCCGACGCGATCCAAAAGACCTTCGCCCAGGCACGCGCCTTCGTCCGCGACTGCCAACGCCACTCCAAGGGCCTGCTGCCCTACATCACCACCGAGCAGGCCGTGCACGACATGGACCTCTACCGGTCCCTCCTCGGCGCCGACACGCTCTCCTACTACGGTCCGTCCTACGCCACCGTCCTCGGTGCCTCCTACGCGACCGAGTTCCCGCACCGCGTGGCGCGCATGGTCCTCGACAGCAACGTCGACTTCACCGGCACGTGGCAGTCGTTCATGGAGGCCCAACCGTTCAGCTTCCAGCGCCGGTTCGAAGCTGACTTCCTCCCCTGGCTGGCGAAGAACGACGGCGTGTACCACCAAGGCCGCACGGCCGCAGAGGCCAAGGAGACCTTCGAGCACCTGCGCCTCAGGCTGCACGAACACCCGCTGGTTCTCGACGGGACGACCATCACCCCCGACCAGTTGGACGCCGCCACCAGCAACGCGATCTACCAGGCCGACCCGGGCTTCGAGAAGCTCGCCACCGCTCTGACGGTCCTGGAACACCCCGATACCGCACCGCCCGCCGCCAAGCAGGCCCTCGCCACGGCGCTGGCGCACCCCATGGACTCGGGTTTCGTGGCGGACTTCTTCTCCGTCGTCTGCAACGACACTCCCTGGAACCGCAGCACCGGCTACTGGACCGCGCAGAGCGGCCGCGCCACACGCGACTACCCGCTGGTGGGCGCCCGCTCGCTGGCCTACTCCGCGGTCTGCGCCGCCTGGCCGCGCTCCACCGCACCCCACATCCACATCACCGGGCGCGACCTACCCCCCATCCTCATGCTGAACTCCACACATGACCCCGCCACTTACTACGAGGGCGCACTGCGCGACCACCGGGCCCTGCCTGGCTCGCGCCTGGTGACGGTCGACGGCGGCGGCGATCACGGACAGTTCCAGAACCACAACGCATGCGTCGACAACCTGGTCGAGGGCTACCTCGTCGACGGAACGGTCCCGCCCACCGACACGACCTGCACCGCCAACCCGCTCCCGGTGCCGAGCACAGCCGGGACGAACCCGCACTAGCCGGTCGCCCCGCGCGGGACCCCGCGCCCGCGCCTCAGGAGATCAGCTCGATGTCGTGGAAACGCATGACGCCGAACCAGGCACTGGTCTCCTCCCGCATGACGCGCTCCGTCTCGATCGCGACCTCACGGATCCGCTCCAGCGTGCGGGCTCGCTGCAACTTCCCTTCGAGGCCCTCCAGCAACTGGGCCATCCGCAGGTAGCGCTGGCTGTGCTGCCGGAACTGGGCCTGCGTCCGGATGCCGTGCACGGCGGCGCCGAGGGTCGGCATGCCGATCGACAGCACGATGAGGAGCAGCCCCCACGGGGAGTCGTGGTCCGCGTCCTGACCGGCGCCCAGCATGTGCAGCAGAGCGGCGATCAGGGTGATGCCGAAGATGACGCTGGTCGTCAGGTACAGCCTGGTCTCCCAGGCACCGTGCCGCCGGGCCGCCTGCTGGTGGTAGCGGATCTGGGCGCGGATCCAGTGCTGGCTGAGGTGTTCCTTGAGTGCGGGGACGTCCGCCGGCGTCAGACGAACCGGCGGGCGGCGGGCGGTGATCTCCAACACGGCCCGTCTGACCCATGCTTCGGACGGGTCGAAGAGCTCGCCTCCGCCATCGGTGCGCGCCCTCCGGCTCCTCGTTCCGCACAGCGCGAAGAAGTACTCGGACCGCAGGCGTTCGGCCAGGAACCGGTAGGAGATCCAGCGGTCGAGCACCCGACGCCGGTGGGTCGCGATCGGGACCACCAGCAGCAGAGCGAGCAGCACGATCTCCACCGCGGTGATCCAGTCGTGCCGGGGAAGGAAGGTGACTTGGGTGGCGACGGCGACGACGGCCGCCGCCGCCATAAGGAAGATCGCCGCGCTCGCCACGCGGAAACGGCGGTGCAGCCGCGATGCCAGGGCGTCCGCCCGGACGAAGTAGGGAACGATCCAGTCGGCGACGGCCTCGTGGGCCTGCTCGACGGCCGCCGATCGGCCCGCGGCCCCGGGCCTGAGCCGGTCCCGCTCGACGCGTACCAACCGGCGGAAGTCGCGCACTCTGCCCGCGTTGTACTGGCGGAACTCGTACGCCGCTTCGCGCGTTCCACGGGCGCGGGTCTCCTCCAGCCGGTATTCCACCCGCGGCTCACCCGTCGTACGGATCCACGCCAGGGGCACGCCGCGCTCCTGTGCGTAGCCCACGATGGCCGCGGTACCGCCCCGCCCCCGGGCCGGGCGGCCGTCCCAGAGGGCAACCATCACGTCGCACCGGTCCACGATGTGGTACCCGGCCCGCTCGTACGCCTCCTCCCTCGTCGCCGCCGCCGGCGCCTGCCAGACGGCCGCGGACCGGGCGAGGAGCGCGCGGAACGCGGCCCGTGACTCCGCGCTGCCGAAGTCGCTGACGTAGTCGTCGGGCGGCAGGGGCAGCACCGCTTCCAGGGTGGCTCCGGGCCCTTCCAGCAACTCGGTGGCAACCAGCCGGTCGGCACCTTCCGCCAGCGCCGAGAGGACGCGCACCGTTGGCAGCGGTCCCGTTACGCCGGACAGCCGTGCCCTCAGCCCGCGGACCGCCTCCTGGATCGCGGGCACGAGGTCGCCCGGACATTCCAGAGTGCGGTGCCCGGTCACGCCGACCCGGAGCGTGAACGGCAGGCGCCCTTCG
This sequence comes from Streptomyces sp. NPDC058000, assembly GCF_042886435.1. Classification (NCBI taxonomy): domain Bacteria; kingdom Bacillati; phylum Actinomycetota; class Actinomycetes; order Kitasatosporales; family Streptomycetaceae; genus Streptomyces; species Streptomyces sp. NPDC058000. Next base: position 43,169 of record NZ_JBHVQS010000055.1, on the reverse strand, counting down.
CCACCCGGGGGCGACGCAGTACCCGACGGCTCCACGCTCATGGCGTGCCTTCCGAACCGTCGTGCGGCGCGGGCCTTTTCAGCGCTTCCAAGTCCTGTCTGTCCTTCAGTTCCTGGAGGACCTCGCTCATCTGGTGCACCCACCTGGCGCGCTCGCCCCTCAGGACCGCCTCCGTCTTCATGACCAAGACGACGACGGCGCGAGCCCCCTGCTCCTCGGGGGAACGCGCTTCCCAACGCTGCCTCAGCACCTCAAGATCACCGGCGGCTCGGTTGTAGGCCATGATGTTGGCGTCGGCCTGCACATAGCCGAGGGCGGCCAGCGCAGCGGTCGACACCCCGGTGGTCAGCCCGATCCACGGATCGACCTGGACGGCCGCCAACAGCGTGCCCGCCGCTCCCGCACAGATCGCCAGAGCTTCCAGCACGGTCCGCACCCGGTGCAGATGCCGAACCCGGGAGTGGTAGTAGGCGATCTGGTCCCCCACTCGCATCCCTACGTACTGCGCGGCCGTCAACGGGCTCAGCCCGTCATCGGCGCAGCCACTGCCGGCCATCGGAGGCGGCAACGGCCCGCGGTACGGAGTGAGGGGAGCGGTGCCGGCGTTGGTCCTGACCAGCCGGCCCTCGATGTCACCGAGCCGCTGGAGCGTCCGCCGACGACGCTCCGCGGCTGTCCGCCCGCCGCCCTCTGCGGGACCGGCGGCGCCCTCAAGGATCCGGTGCCGATAGATCTCGGCCTTCACGTCCTCGGCCGCGGCGCGCAGTGCGATCCACCGCGGACCGCGGGCGTGGCGGCTGGCCCAGGCGATGAGGACCGAGACCGCGACCGGTACCGCGACGACCACCCAGTGCAGCTTCTTCCCGCCGATCTCGGAGTCGATCAGCGCGAGAAGCGTGGCGAGGACCCCGAGCACGAGGATCACCGCCTGCAAACGTTGGAAGGCCCGGCGCAGCCGGGTGGCGAGCCAGTCATAGGTGGCGAACGTCTGCCAGGCGGCCTTGAGCACCGGCTTGTCCTGCAACTCCCAGGCGAGACGGCACGCGAGTGCACTGGGGTCCCGCTCGGAGAGCATCCGTAGGTCACCGTGGCGGACGATCTCCTCCACCTCGGCCGTCTCGTCCGCCTTGCCTGCCTCTTCCTCTCTGTGTGCCTGTGCCTGTGCCTGCGTCTGTACCGCTGTCTCTGGCCCTGCCCCCTCCTCCGCTTCCGCCTTGTGGTCGGCTGCCGGCGACCGAGAGCCGTCCCGATGCGGCCGGTGTGGCAACCGGGCCCGGCCCGATCGGTGCAACCGCTGCCCGCGCTCGGCGAGTTGCCCGGCCAGCCCGCCGGACCACGCCAGGACGAAGACCGGGACGCCGCGGTGCACCGCCGACAGCAGCTCCGCCCGGGCGGCCGGGCCGCCCCCCGCCAGAACGGTCACCACCGGCGCTCCCCCCGCCAGAGCGGCAGCCACGGCCGGTTTCCAGGCGGCAGCTGTGTCCCCCTCGGCCGCGTCGACCTCGATGACCTGCGTATGCCCCGGTACCGGCCCCTGTTCCTGCCCCTGCCCCTGCTCCTGGTCGCCGTGGCCCAGCGCTCCCCGTCCGCCCGCTCGGTGCCCGGGGACCACACCGAGTACGGTCGGTGGACCGCCGGTGCCCCGTGCGCCGTCGGCAGCCAACGCGGCAGCGGCCACCGACCCGCGCCCGTCGTCGATCAGGACCGCACCACTCAGCTCCGTCGCCGTCGCGACCGCCGCACCCAGCGCCGCGGCGACCTGCCTCGGCACCCTCGTACCTGTTCCGTTCCGCAGCCCTGGTCGATCCCCCGGCCCGGTTTCATCGGCTCCGCCGCTGACCACGAGCACCGGTCGCCGCTCGGCCGGCGGAAACAGCCCCAGACGGGACAACGCCGCGTCCAGGGCTCCCACCCGGCCCGCTGCGCCCCGTCCGCCCTCGGCCCCCGGTCGAAATACCGTCCGCTCCTGAGGAAATGCGGTCGGTGTCCAGCCTTCTGCGGTTGCGGCCGACTGTCCCCGAACCCTCTCGTCACCGGATCCGAAGGTCATCGGGTCACCTCGGAGAACTCGCCGGTCCCGACACGTGCTGCCCCCTTCCCAGGATCTCCGGCCGCCCCGGCTCGCGCATCAGCAACTTCCGCCGTACCCACGGTGACCGGGCGGCTCCAGCCCGCTGTCCGCCGCTCCCGTGCCTGTCCGCTGGGGCGGCGCTAACCTGAAATCACAGCAGCGTGGGTCGGGAGCCACAGGAGCGCGGGCGCACATCGTGTGGGGATGCCCATGACATCGACAACGCCAGCAGGAGCTCCGGGAGGGCGTCGTCTCTTCGTCTCGTACGCGCGCCCTGACAGCGAGGCCGTGCTGAGGCTGGTGGAAGTGCTCAGAGCGCTGCGGCACGCCCCCTGGGTGGATCGCGAGCTGGAGTCCGAGGGCGGAAAGCCGTGGTGGGACCGGATCCTCGCGGAGATCGAGGGGTGCGACGCCATCGTCGTCGTGCTCTCACCTCAGCTCTTCGATTCGCTCCCCGCTCAACGGGAGCGCGAGTACGCAGCCGAACTCGGCAAGCCGCCGCTGCCCGTCATGGTCGAAGCCGTCACGCCCGACATCCTCCCGCGGGAGCTGAGCAGCCGGCAGTTCGTTGATTTCACCCAGGCCGACCCGTTGGCCGGAGCCAAGCTCGCGACCGCCGTGACCGGACTGCCCTACGCCCCGCCCCTGCCCGACCCGATGCCCAAACGCCCGGATGTGCCCTCCAGTTACCTGGGCGATCTCCGAGACCGCGTACGGTCAACGGCCCAGTCGCTGGACGAACAGATCTGGCTGATCACCGAGTTGCGTCGCCGTCTGGACCTGGAGAGGGAACGCCAAGCCGTCGTCACCCTGCTGCGTGAACTGCAACGGCGCCCCGATCTCTGTCATGCCGCCTGGCAGATCCTGGACCCACTGCTCAGGGATGTGAGCGGGGAACCGTCGGAAGTTCCCTCCCCCGGGCCGGGACCGCAGGAAGCGCCCGCCACGCCGTCCGCACCCGCGAGTCCCCGGCCGGAGCCGACGACCCCGGAATCCGATTCGCCGCCGGCCGGCTGGTATCCGGACCCGTCGGGCCGCCATCAACTGCGGTGGTTCTGGAACGGCTGCTGGACCAGACAAGCCTCCGACGACGGCAAGGTCATCGACGACCCGAACTTCTGAAGACGAGGGGAAACCACCACCATGAGCGCACCAGGACCGTCCTCCGGCGACCGCAGCAACTCCCCCGACCCTCCTCCCCGCCGGCACTACCCGCCCCCCACCGTGCCTCCCGTCTACCATCGGCCTCCCACTCGCGACACGAGAGCACCAAGGATCACGCAGGGTCCCAAACCGCCCACTTACTGGTGGCTGTCGATCATCACTTTCCTGTTCTTCTGGCTCCTCTTCGGCGCCGTGGGGATGTACTACTCGGCGCAGGTCTCCACCCGCTGGGGTTACGGAGACGCGGTCCGCGCCCGGCAGGCGTCGAAGTCCGCCCTCATCGTCAACCTGGTCGGGATCGGCATCGGTCTGGCAGTCTGGATCGCCCTGATCGCCCTCGGCAACAGCGGGGGCGGCGGTTCCTCGCCCCACTAGGTGCTCGGTTCGCCGTCGTGGGTCCATGGAGCGGCGTCGTATGTAGGTACAGCGGGGTCGTGGTTGGAGGGGGTCGTTGGGGCGGATATGCCCCAAATCCATGGTCTGGCGCAGGCGTTGAGCCGAGCTGAACTGAACTGAGCCGTCGCGATCCTCACGGGTTTCCCGGCCGACTGCGCCTGGCCCAGGGCGGGGCGAAGCGCAGCTCGACCGATGTCCTCCTCTGCGGGCTCAAGGAGTTCTGCCGTAGCGCGGGCCACATGAGCGGCCATAGCGCGGAGCCGCGTGGCCGCCTCGCTTGCCGGGGGGTCATGACTTCACCAAGCTTCCACCAAAACCGACCGGTGGGATTGTTAGGTAAGGCTTGCCTGGCCTAGTGTCTGCGCTCGTCCCCACCCCTTCCGACCGGAGTCCCCATGTCCAGCGCGCACATCGCTCTACTCGGCGCCATCGCCGGATTCACCATTTACCTGGGCCTGCCGATCGGTCGACTCCGCAAACCGACGCCCCGCCTGAAGGGCGGGCTGAACGCCGTCGCCATCGGCATCCTGCTCTTCCTCGTATGGGACGTTCTGACCCATGCCTGGGAACCCATCGACGAGGGGTTGAGCAAGCACCACTGGGGGCCTGTCGCCACCGGCGGGCTCGTCCTGGCCGCCGGGCTGGGGATCGGGTTGGTGGGGCTCGTGCACTACGACGCCTGGATCGCCCGTCGGCGCCAGGCAGCCGCCGGCACCCCCGCCGGGTCCGGCGAGGCCAGCACCACCGAATCGGCGCCCAAGATCCGAAGCCAGGCGAGCTCGCTGGCCCTGATGATCGCGACCGGCATCGGACTGCACAACTTCGCCGAAGGGTTGGCGATCGGCAACTCCGCCGCCCAGGGCGAGCTCTCCCTCGCAGTGCTGCTGATCATCGGCTTCGGCCTGCACAACGCCACCGAAGGCTTCGGCATCGTCGCCCCACTCGCCGCCGAAGGCGAGCGCCCGACCTGGACCACCCTGCTCTGGCTGGGCCTGATCGGCGGCGGCCCCACCTTCCTCGGCACCATCGTCGGCCAGCACCTGGTCAACGACACCCTGTCCATCGCCTTCCTCGGCCTGGCCGCCGGCTCCATCCTCTACGTGGTCATCGAGCTGCTGGCCGTCGCCCGCAAGACCGGCCTGAAGACGCTCACCACCTGGGGCATCTTCGTCGGCCTCCTCCTCGGCTTCGCCACGGACGCGGTGGTCACGGCAGCCGGAGCCTGAACCTGCTGGGCGGAGAAATCCCCCACCGTCGGCCGCCCGCCAGGAGGATCCCCGGGCGGCCGACGCGCATGGCCGACCAGCCGCAGCTACCGCACAGCACCACCCGTGGCGGCCCCGGCCAGCGGCAGCCACGGCTGCCAGAACCACCACTCCACTACCGCACCCGCCCGGCAGTCGACCGGAGTCGGCACCCGGGACACCATGCCCCGCAGCCTGACTGGCTCCGCGCTGTCGCATCTGGACCCCGCCGACTCAGGCACCCACCCGGATTTGCCTTCGAGTGGACTCCAACCACCACACTGACCAGGCTGGGATCGGTGCTGTGGACAGAGTGGACAGAAAGGCGTCAGCTGATGGAAACGACTGGTCGGACGGGGCATCCCCTGCCGTACGACATCTACCGACAGGCGATCGAGCGGGAGACCCTGCACTTCGCCGAGCTGGCCAAAGGCGCGGACCCCGCGACCGCGGTGCCCTCCTGCCCCGACTGGACACTGACCGAACTCACCCAGCATGTGGGAGCGCTCCAGCGCTGGTTCTGCACGCTGCTGACCCGGTTGGTGCAGGAGCCTCCGCGCAGCCGCGACGTCGAGCTGGGACTGCCGGAAAGCCCGGAGGAGTACGCGGACTGGGTGGTCGCGGGCGTACCCGAAGTGGCCGCCGTGCTGCGGGCCACGGATCCCCAAGCGGCGATGTGGGCCTGGGGCGAGGACCAGCACGCGCGGTTCTGGGCCCGCCGGATGCTGTTCGAAACGCTGGTGCACCGGATGGACGCGGAACGTGCCGTCGGCCGGGAGTCGGACGTCGATCCCGTGCTGGCGGCGGACGGCGTCGACGAATTCCTCGTCAACCTTCCCTACGCGGGCCTCTTCGCCCCAGCCGTGACGAAGCTGCACGGCAACGGTGAGACCATCGCCTTCCAGTGCCCGGACTCCGCGGGCGGCACCGACGAGGAGTGGCGGGTGCGGCTGGATCCGGACGGTTTCCGCCTGCTACCGCAGGCCCGAGCCGACGCCGCGCCGTCCGAGGCGACGGCGACGGTACGGGGACCGGCGGCGGACCTCCTGCTGCTGCTCTACGGGCGAAGGTCGTACCAGGAGACAGCCTTCGTCGTCTCGGGGCAGGCAGCGATCCTCGACCACTGGTTCGCCCACACGGCCTTCTGAATCGCGCCGGAAAGAGCGCTGGTAGAGCGGTTGGTTCCGGACCGAACGGAGATCGTCCCGCACGGCGGCAGGACAAAGGCCCTGCCGCCGGGGGCGGTGTCCGGGCATCCGACACTGCCTCGGAGTCAAGCAACGTCGCGGCGCATAGAGAGGGTCCGCCGCGGAGTTCGTGGTCCGGAGTTGTCAGGGGCGATGAGTACTGGGGAACCGGCCTGTCCGGCGCCGTCATCGAACGACTCCAACGCCAGGTGGTCGAGGCGGGCCTCGCGAACCGCGCTCGGCTCCGGCGCCAAGCACCCGACGTCGTCGAGGGATTGCCGTCGGAACGCCGAGCTCTACGCGCACGAGCAACTAGCCGGGCAGGTAAGCGACTTCACGTGCCTGATCCGCACGCTCCCGACTCTCCCGGACGACGGCCCCCTCACCCGCTGACCCGCCGGACCGGCCCTGGCGCAGCGCGCACCTACGGGCGGTAGAGGGCGTGGGCGCGCGTCAGGTCGGCGGGCCCGTCCTGGCCGAGGTGGAAGAAGTAGTTCACCTGCCATGCCTGGGTGCTGCCGGCCTGTCGGTTGGTCGTGGTCACCCACGGCGGATAGACACGGAATCCGCGCTTCCCGCCGGAGCCGTTGCGGGAGACGATGTTGCGCTCGCACAACACCTCGCGCGGGAACACGAACTGCCCGAAACCGTCGTCGTCGCGGCTGCTGATGACAAAGAGGTCCACCCCGTCGTCGGCGTCGAAGGGCCGGATCGGCCCCTCCTCGGACCGCTGCCACACGGTGACGAACTGGCCCACCTTCGTCGGCGTGGTCTTGGCCACCCGGAACCGAACCGAGCGGCCGTCGAGCGTGAACGCGCAAGCCGCGTACTCGGCACTCTCCGGTTCGGGCACCGGCAGTGAACAGGCGAAACCGCTCGGGTCGTACACCAATGCCTTCGCCGCCAGCAGGTCGCCGTGCAGTCCCGTCCACGGCTGATTCGTCACCATGCCGCCATCTTGCCATCGCACACTTGTGCGCACTGCCGTGGGTAGCACCGCAGCACCGCAGCACCGCAGTACCGAAGTACCGCGGTGTCGCAGTGCCACGGTGTCGCCTGTGCCTGTGGTCTCCGTCAGGGAGCGGGTTCGTCCTGCCGAAGGCGTCGGAAAACCGTGGGGGCCGTCCAGCCACGCAGCGTGGCCTGGATCGTCGATCGGAATGCGGCGTCGGCCGTGGGGGCGTCGAGGGCCCCGGCGAGTTCGAGTGTCACCAGCCCGTGCAGGGTCACCCAGAGCGAGACGGCGATCGACGTCACTTCACCGTCGAGGACGGACTCCGCCACGGCGCGATCGATCGCCGCGACGAGCGGCCGGACGGGGTCACCGGTACCGACCGCCCCTGACGGCTTGAAGGATTGCACTCCACCGAACAACACCGCGTACAGGTGCCTGTGTTCGCGCCCCCATCGCCGGTACGCGGCGGCCAGTGCGTGGAGGTCGGCGAGGGCGTCCTCGGAGGTCGGCGCCGCCGACAGTGCCTGGAACAGGCCGGTGACGGCCCTGTCGCGCACCGCTCCGATCAGTCCGTCCTTGCCGCCGAACAGGGAGTACACCGCGGTCGTCGACGCACCGGCGGCCGTGGCCACGGCGCGGACCGCGACCGACTCCTGCGGACGGGTGGCGAGCATCTCGGTCGCGCACTCCACCAGTCGCTCTTTGACGGTCTCGTCGTTCGTTCGCGGCCTACCCATGACACGAACCCTACCTTCTTTGATAACGTCGTTTTGAAACAGCGTTCTGAAACTTCGGAGGTTCGCCGTGCCCACGTTCGCCGTGCCCAAGTTCGCCATACGCCTTGCCCGTTTCACCGGACGCTCGCTGCTGGCCCTGGCCGCCGTCGCGACGCTGATCGTCGTCTTCCTCGTGCTGATCGTCCTCACCGACGGGGCGGGCTCGGGGTTCGGCGCCTGGTTGGCGGCCCTTGGCGTCGGGACGGTCGCCGCGCTGTGGCGGGGACGGCGTCGCACCCGGGCGGCGCGGTTCGTGCCGTTCCTGCCGGTGGTTGTCGCGGCAGCGCTGACGGCGTCGGTCTGCATCCCCACCGCGCCCACGGCCCCGCGGCAACCGTCCACCCTGCCCTTCGTGGCCACGCAGCACTGGAGCCTGGCTACCGGCAGCCGGGTCGCGGTGTACCACTACCCGCCCGCGAAAACCGGCCCCCGGCATCCCGTCCCGTTCGTGTACCTCAACGGCGGTCCGGTGCGCGGCATTTCACTCGTCGACCACCGCTTCCTGCAACTCCTGGCGCGCCAGGGCTACGACGTCTACGCCTACGAGCAGGCAGGCGGCGGACGAAGCGACCTGCTTCCCACGGACCAGTACACGATCTCCAGGTCGGTCCGTGACCTCGGCGCCTTCGTCGACCGCCTGGGCAAGGGCCGGGTCGACATCCTCGGCTTCTCTTCAGGCGGCGTCGTGCTCACGCGCGCCCTGGCCGATCCGCACGTCGCCGCACGCCTGCACCGGGCGATCATCGCCGACCCCGGTCCGATGGACGGCCCCACCGCGCACCTCACCGGGCACAAGGGCCGACCGTCCGCCATCGGACTCGCGCCGACCATGCCCGGACCGCGGTCGACACGCGTCCCCCGGTACGCCACCGCATTCGGCCTCATGCGACTCGGGCTGCTCACCCCCGACACCGGGCTGATCGGACAGGCCGAAGGCGACAACGCGTTCACCGCTGCCGACCTCGGCAGCGACACCGCATCCGCCTACTGTGCGCGCGACGCGCACCGCATCCCGACCGAGGACACCGCGCAGAACTTCTCCTTCAGCCCCGCCGCCAGCCTCCACGTCCAGCAGACGGTGCAGGACGCCCCCTCCCTCGCCCCGCAACTGAGGCGCTCCCGGACCCCCGCGATGCTGATGATCGCCGAATGCTCCTCCCAGGTCCGTCAATGGGCGACCGCCGTCCTGGCCGATGACCTCGCCATCCAACGCACGCAGTACATGCCCGGAGTCGGGCACCACATGTGGAACGGCCTGGACGACAACAACGACCGAGCCGCCGCCGTCATCACCGCGTTCCTCCAGGCCGCGCCGGCACCCGTACCGAACTACCCGACCCGCGACGAGATCCCCACCTTCCTCCGCAACCACGAGTGAAGCCCCGGCAGCCCAGCAGCCCTTCGCAATCGCCATCGGTATCGGCGTCGGCATCGCTCTTTCACCATGAGGCTCAGTGCGTTCCGATGTCGTACGTGGTGCCGTCGGCGACGGCCTGGAGTTTGTCCGGGTTGGCCACGTTGTGGAGGGCGGTGATACGGCCGTCGGCGTCGAAGTCGAAGGTGACGGTGGCGATCACGCGTCCCGGCGCGCTGAACACCATGCCCGGCCCGCCGTTGATCTCGACGAGTTCGGCCTTCATGTCGGCGGGCTCGACGCCCTGGTAGGTGACGGTGCCGATGGCGGCGAACCAGGCTGCCACCGTGGCCGCACCCACGACCGGACGCAGGGCCTGGCGGACCTTGCCGCCGCCGTCGGTCCACAGGGTGACGTCCGGGGAGAGCAGTTCCATCAGGGCGTTGACGTCCCCGCCGGTCGCGGCGGCGAAGAACTGCTCGGTGGCCTCGCGCTGCCGCGACCGGTCCGCGGCGAAGCGCGGCCGCCGGGCCCGCACATGCTCGCGAGCACGGTGCGCGGCCTGCCGCACCGCGACTTCCGAACGCTCCACCGCCTCCCCGATTTCAGCGTGGCTGAAGTCGAAGACCTCCTTCAGCACGAACACCGCGCGCTCCAGCGGGCTGAGCGTCTCCAGCACCACCAGCATGGCCATCGACACCGACTCGGCGTCCATGACGACCTCGGAGGCATCCCCGCCGGTGAGGATGGGCTCCGGAAGCCACGGCCCCACATAGGTCTCCCGCTTGTGCCGGGTGGAGCGCAGCCGTTCCAGAGCCAGGTTCGAGACGATGCGCGTCAGGTACGCCTTGGGGTCGGCCACCTGGGAGCGGTCCGCGGCGGACCATTTGATCCAGGCGTCCTGGACCGCGTCCTCGGCGTCGGCCGCGGTGCCCAGCAGGCGGTAGGCGACCGAGAACAGCAACCGCCGGTGCTCGTGGAAGACCTGCTGGTCGGGGTGGGCGGACGGGATGGTCACTGGGCCTCCTGGTTCCGGGTGAAGCGGCCGCCGCGGGGCCAGATCGCGCCCGAGGCGGGCATCTTCTTCATACGGCCGTAGGTCGGCCAGGGTGAGGCGGTCACCGTCTCCTTGTACCGGACGGCCATGCGGCCGGTCAGGCAGATCCGGCGCGGGCTGTCGTCGGGCCGGGTGAACTGCACCACGGCGTCACGGCGTCCCAGGCTCACCGGCGTGTGGTAGTAGCCGAAGCGGAACGGCTTGGGCTGCTTGCCCCGCAGCACCCGGTCGATCGAGAGCGCGGCGTGCACCCCGGTCGGCATGCCGCCCTGGCAGGTGCCGTGCATGACGCCGTAGCCCTGGCGGATCGCGGCGGCGTCGCCGATCGCGTACACCGCGGGGTGGGACACCGAGCGCAGCGCGGCGTCGGTGCGGATGCGTCCGTGCTCGTCGACCGCCAGCCCGGCGGCGGCCGCCAGCGGCGCCACCCTCGTGCCGCTCGTCCACAGGACGGCGTCGGCGGCGACGCTCTCCCCGCCTGCCAGCTCCACTGCGTCGGGCAGTACCTTCACCACCTCGACGCCGGCGCGCACCCGGACGCCCAGCCGGTCGAGCGCGGCGCGCAGATACGCTCTCGCCCGCGGGTTCATGGCGGCGCCGGGCTCCTGCCGGCCCAGCAGCACCACGTTCGACCGCGGGTACCGTTCGGCGATCTCCGCGGCCGACTCGACGCCGGTCAGGCCGCTGCCCGCGACCACCACCGTGCCGCCGCCGAGCCGTGCCAGCCGGTCGGCCAGCAACTCGGCGTCCTGGGCGCCGTTCAGGGTGTACGCGTGGTCCTCGACCCCCGGGACCGCCGAGGTGTCGGCGACCCCGCCCAGCCCGTACACCAGCGTGTCGTAGGCCAGCACCCGGTCGTCGTCGATCCGCACGGTGCGGGCGTCGGCGTCCACCGCCGTGACCCAGCCGCGCACGAACCGCACGCCCGTGCCGTCCAGCAGCTCCGGGATGCTGAACTCGGCGAGCCCCTGCCCGGTCGCCGTCATGTGCAGCCGCATGCGCTCGGTGAACCGCTCCTGCGCGTTCACCACGGTCACCCGCACCCCGTCGCGCCCCTTCAGCCGGGCCGCGAGTTGGACGGCCGCGCCCATGCCCGCGTATCCCGCTCCCAGGATCACCACGCGGTGCGCGGTCGCCGTGCCGGTCCCCTGCTGTGCGCTCATCGTTCCGTCCTCCTCGGCTCGCTTGCAGACGCCCACCAGATGGGAGCAGGCGGCCTGGACGTGACACGGGCCGAATGTGATGCGCGCCACAGCCCCAATCGGGGCTCGCCGGAAGGCAGTCGACCGGCCTACAGGCACGGGCCCCACCGCTCATGCGGTGGGGCCCGAAACCGAGGTCTTCGGCAGGAGTCTGCCGCAGCGTGCGGGTCAGCCGCCCTGGCCGGCGCTGCCGAGCGGGCCGACCTTCACCGGGGAGTCGGTGCCCTCCGTGACGGGCAGCGTGCCGGCGCCCGGCCAGGCGAGGGTGACCGACTTCGTCTCGTTCGGCGGGGTCACCACCAGCCCCGTGATGCGGACGCCGGAGCCGCCCGACTTGTTGACCGGGTAGTGGATGCCGAAGTACACCGATTTCCCGTCCTTGAGGAGGATCGGGGTGGCCTTCTCGCCAGTGCGCTTCGCGGACAGCGATCCCGCGCTGGTCTTCAGGTCGACGCCCGCGTACCCGGACATCGCGCAGTCCCTGCCGCCGCCGTTCTTCAGCTGCACCGCGACGGTGCCATCGGGGTCGCCGGTGATGGTGCTGTCCTTCGCCGTGACCTCCAACTCGTCGGTGCGGCACTTGCCAACCTTGCCGTTCTCGTTGGAACCGGTCCCGGCGACCGTGCCCTGCCCGCCGGAGCTCTTCCCTCCGGAGCTCTTCCCGGCGGAGTCCTTCCCGGCGGAGTCCTTCCCGCCGCCCTGATCGCCGCCCGTGGCGGACGAAGAGTCCGGCGCGGCGCCCGAGTTCGTGTCCTGGCACGCCGTCATCAGCATGGCGCAGCCGGCGAGGGCTGCGGAGACGAGAAATGCCTTACGGCGGGCGCCGGACATGAAAGACCCCTTGGTATCCAGTGGTTGAAGCCCTGCGGCTTCGGTTCCTCGGTATGTGCTTGATCAACTATGACAGGACCGTGAACCGAGGGACACCGGCGGCGTCGGGGTCCGGCGTCAGTACACCGGCACCGCTGGGCAGCGTCCTCCAGCGCCTTGACGATCCGGTTGCTCATTCGAAGCTCACTCCCGCGGCCTTCGATTCGAAGTCAGCGGCGTGCGACGCCACCGTCCGCGCATGCCCACGCAACACCTCGGCGCGTTTGTGCAATTCCTCGGGATGGATGGAGAAGCTCTCCCCCACGCCACCCCCGCCACCGCCACCGGCGGAGACGCCGAGCGCGGACTCGGCGGCCTGGAAGACCATGCCGCTCACCGCCTTGCCGACCACCTCCACCAGCGGATTGATGGCCGCCTCGACGACCTGGCCGATGATGTACTGCTCCAACTGATCCTCAAGGAACTTGATGAGCTTCTTGCCGGCCGCGATGACCAACGCCTCGGCCGCCTCCGCGATGCCGATTGCAGGTGTCGAAGGCCGCGCGGTCATCCGCTAGCCCCGCGCAACGGCGGTAGTGGTTGAACGGTCATGGGGGTGTCGGTGGCCGTCGCTAGAAGTAGCCTTCGCGCTTCCGGTCTTCCATGGCGGCCTCGGAGAGCTTGTCGTCGGCGCGGGTTGCGCCCCGTTCGGTGATTCTGGATGCGGCGATCTCGGCTATCACGGCGTTCACCGTGGCGGCGTCGGAGTCGATGGCTCCCGAGCAGGACATATCGCCGACAGTGCGATAGCGCACCCTCCGCCTTTCGGTCTTCTCGCCCTCCTCGGGCCCGCCCCAACTGCCTGCCGCCAGCCACATTCCGCCACGTCGGAACAGCTCGCGCCGATGCGCGAAATAGATCTCCGGCAGGTCGATCCGCTCGCGGGCGATGTACTGCCACACGTCCAGTTCGGTCCAGTTGGAGAGGGGGAAGACCCTGACGTGTTCACCGGGTGAGTGTCGGCCGTTGTAGAGCTGCCAGAGCTCCGGGCGTTGGTGCCGTGGGTCCCATTGCGAGAACTCGTCACGCAGGGAGAAGATCCGTTCCTTGGCGCGGGCCTTCTCCTCGTCACGGCGGCCGCCGCCGAAGACCGCGTCGAACCGCTCGTTCCGTATCGCCTCCGTGAGCGGCACGGACTGCAGCGGGTTACGGGTGCCGTCCGGGCGTTCGCGCAGCTCGCCGCGGTCGATGTAGTCCTGTACGGAGACGATGTGCAGCCGTAGGCGGTGCCGGGCCACGGTGCGGTCCCGGTGGTCCAGGACCTCCGGGAAGTTGTGCCCGGTGTCGACATGGAGCAGGGGGAAGGGTTGCGGCGCTGGTGTGAACGCCTTCAGCGCCAGGTGCAGCATGACGAGGGAGTCCTTGCCGCCCGAGAAGAGGAGCACCGGACGTTCGAACTCGCCGGCCGCCTCGCGGAAGATGTGCACGGCCTCGGACTCCAGCAGGTCCAGGTGGGCCAGGGCGTAGGAAGGGTCGGCGCCCACCACTGCGGTCACCTGACGTGGGGGAAGGGCCCCAAGGGTGTCGGGACTCCGAGGAACGGGGCGAGGCGTTCGTAGCCTTCCCCGGCACAGGGACGCAGGAGCAGCAGATCGTCCTGGCGGCCGTCGAAGTGGCGGCACACGAGGTCCACATGGCGGCGGTACACGGTCCGGAAGCGGTCCTCGTGGAACTCGTACCCGCCGTAGACAGCCGCCCGCAGGAAGCGTTTGACCTCCAGCTTGATACCGGCCTTCGCCGTCGTCGGGGTGGTGTCGACCGGGTTCCGCGCCCAGTGCTCGCGGCAGGAACGCAGCCAGCTCTCCTCGTCGCGAAGGGTGAGGACGAACCTGCTGCCGGGCCACAGGCGGTCCAGTTGCTGGAAGTAGGGGACCACGGTGATGTCGGCGATGCCCGCGCAGTGGTCCAGGTGCGGGAAGCGCGCGTCTCCCCGGTGCAGCGTGTCCAGGACGGCGCGGTCGGTGGGGTAGTGCAGTACGTCGAAGCCCAGCGTCCGGAGGCCCTCGGTCAGGGAACGGGTTCCGGTCCGTGACAGGCCCAGGCAGAAGACCTTGGGGTTCGGCACCGCGGCGTCGGACGTCATCGGTGACCTCCGGGCTGGTGGCAGCGCAGCCAGTCGAGTTGCTGGGCGAGTCCGTCGGCGAGCCCCGTCCGGGGCTGCCATTGCAGGAGTGTTCGGGCCCTGCTGGTGTCGGCCCAGGTGCCTGGGATGTCTCCGGCCTGGTCCGGGGCGGATCTGGTGGGCACCGGTCGTCCGGTCAGTTCGGCGATCGTGGCGAGCACCTCGGTCACCGAAACGCTGTTGCCACCGGCGACGTTCAGGACTTCGGCAGGGCCGGGAACTCCCGCTGCCAGCAGGGAGGCCCGCACGACGTCGCCGACGAAGGTGAAGTCACGGCGTTGCGTGCCGTCCCCGTAGACCAGCAGTTCCTCGCCGCCCAACGCGGCCTGTGGCGCGCGCTGGATCAGCATGTCCGGTCGCTGGCGGGGCCCGTACACGGTGAAGTAGCGCAGTGCCACGACGGTGGTGGCGGGTTGCGGCAACGAGCCGTAGGCGAGGGACAGTTGCTCGCCGGCGAGCTTGGTCACTCCGTACGGGGACATCGGCCGGGTCGGGCCGTCCTCGGTGACGGGCCGGTCGCCGGCGGATCCGTACACGCTGGAGGAGGAAGCCACCACCAGGCGGGGAAACCCCAGTTGGTGGCAGGTCGCCGCGAGCCTGCGGGTGGCGACGATGTTGCTGGCCACGTACTCCGGGAACCGGGCGCCCCAGGACGCCCGGACGCCCTGGATGCCCGCCAGGTTGAAGACGACGTCGACGGTGGTGAGCAGCGGGGCGAGCTCGCAGTCGATGAGGTCTGCCCGGGCCAGGGTGAACCCGGGCCGGCCCAGGCAGGCGGTCAGGTTGGCGGCGGCGACGGCGTCGGTCTCGGGGGACCGCCGGTCCAGCCCGGTGACTTGAGTGCCGTGGTCCAGCAGGGCCTCCGCGAGATGGGAGGCGACGAAACCCGCCACGCCGGTGACCAGCGCGGAGCGCGGCAATGACACGGTCATCGGGACCCCTCTGTTAGCCGGCTCAACGGGGAGCCCGCCGGTTCAGGTGCAGTCGGAACCAGGCGATGGTGCGGTGCAGGCCCTGGCTGAGCTCGACCGTCGGCTCCCAGCGCAGCACGGTGCGGGCGAGCGTGATGTCAGGGCAGCGGACCCGGGGATCGTCGACCGGGCGGGGCACCAGGGTGACCGTCGAGCGTGAGCCGGTCAGCTCGATGATCCGTCGGGCCAGGTCGACGATGCGCGTCTCGTGCGGATTGCCCAGGTTCATCGGTCCGGGGTGGTCGGAGCGGAGCAGCCGGAACACCCCCTCGACCAGGTCGTCGACGTAGCACATCGAGCGGGTCTGCCGGCCGTCGCCGGCGACGGTCAGCGGCTCGCCGAGGAGCGCCTGTTGGACGAAGGCGGGGACAGCGCGGCCGTCGTCCGGGCGCATTCGGGGCCCGAAGGTGTTGAAGAGGCGCAGCACGGCGGTGTCGACGCCGTGGCGTTGCCGGTAGGCGACGGTCAGCGCCTCGGCGAACCGCTTGGCCTCGTCGTAGACACCGCGGGGCCCGACCTGGTTGACGTGTCCCCAGTAGCTCTCGGGCTGCGGGTTGACCAGCGGATCGCCGTACACCTCCGAGGTGGAGGCGAGCACGAACCGCGCCCGGTGCTCCCGGGCCAGTTCCAGGGCGTTCAGCGTGCCGATGGAGCCGACCTTGAGCGTCTCGATGGGCAGTCGGCCGTAGTCGGCGGGCGCGGCCGGTGAGGCGAAGTGCAACACCGCGTCGACCGCGCCGGCGATGCGGATGCCCGTCGTCGCGTCGGCCCGCACGAACTCGAAGGGGCCGCGCTGTGGAAGGTGGGAGACGTTGTCCTCCTGTCCGGTCGACAGGTTGTCCAGGCAGACCACCGCGTAGCCTTCCGCCAGCAGGCGTTCGCACAGGTGGGAGCCGAGGAATCCCGCGCCGCCGGTCACTACCGCCCGCCGTCTGCGCGTCATCGCCGTCCTCCTGCGTGCCGTCGCGGCCGTGCCGCGTGCCGGCACAGCGTCAGCTCGGTCTCCGGCGCCTCGGCCGGCAGGACCGGGGGCTGGAAGGAATCGACGGGACCGTCGTAGTGGCACAGCGCCTCGTACACCGCGCGCTGGCCGGGCGAGAGCGGCGCCTCATCGGGCGGTGGGGCCTCGTGGTGCAGTCCGGGGTCGACGAAGGCGCCCAGTTCCGCTGGTAGCGAGGCGCGCCAGTCGATCCGGGCGCCGAGCTTGGTGAGGAAGGTCGCGGTGTGCCGGGCCCACCGCACCGGGTCGGCCAGCAACGTCTCGTAGTGGGTCACCAGGACGGGGCGTCCCACCGCTGCCGCGAGGACGTGGCGCAGGTACCGCTCCCACATGCACAGCGCCACCTCCCACGGTGTGCCGTCCCGCCGCCGGATCGACGCCGCAACCTCCAGCGGGTGTCGGACGCACAGCACCAGTGCGACGGGCACGTCGTGGAGGGCGGTGAACCAGAACGGGAGGGTGAGGCTGGTGCGGGGGTCCTTCCACACCCACTGGGGGGTGGGGTGGAGGCGTTCGAGCAGGTGGCGGGCGTGTTCGGGCGGCAGCCCTGGGAGCTGTGGGGCGCCGGCCCAGACGTCGAGCGGGGGCGGGCACCACGAGCTCCGGCCGAGTGCGTGCAGGATGGTGTTGTTGAGGTCGACCAGGGTGCGGCTCTCCCAGTGGCCGCGCTGGTTGCTCGGCAGCGCCGGCATCAGGTCGGAAGGCACGCACGTCGGCACGCCGAGCAGGTTCACCGCGCGGGTCACCGCCGAGGTCCCGCTGCGGTGCATGCCGATGACGAGGACGCCCAGTTGCTCTGTCATGACGGGACCTCCCGGGTGGGTCGGCCGGGGCGGTGCGGGAAGGGCTGGCCGGGTGTCGGTACGCCGAGGAACGCGGCGAGTTCGGGGTAGCCGTGGCCGTGTGCGAGGTCCAGCACCAGCAGGTCGTCGGGGCGGGCGGCGAAGTGCGCCGAGATGCGCCGTACGTGGTCCGGGTGGTCCTGCGCCCGTACGGTGAGGACGAACTTGCTGCCGGGCCATGCCCGGTCCAGTTCCTCGGCCCGGGCGGCTGCGGTCGCGCCGGTCATCCCGTCGTAGTGGCGCAGCGCCGGGAATTCCTCAAGGGGCCGGGCGGTGGGGTGCGCGTCGTGCAGTGCGCTGAAGCCCAGCACGTGCAGGGCTCGGTTCAGGGACTGGGTGCCGGTGCCGGGAAGGCCGATGCCGAAGACCTTGAACGGCGCGGCGGGCGGCGCGAGTCCGACGGGGTCGGCGGCCAGTGCGGCCGTCACGTCCTGGGAGCCGGCCTCGCCGTCGAGTTCGGTCAGCCCTTGCGCCGCCACCTCGCCCGGGGCGATCAGTGGCAGGTCGCGGAGGTAGCGGGCGATCTCCTCCGCCCCGGCCCCCTCGTCGACCGTCGCGGCCGCGTGCTGCACCCCGAGCCGGGCCGCGGTGAACTCGGGCTCGGGACCCCATCGGGCCATGGACTCGGCGAGCAGGTGTCTGCGGATGCCCGCGCGGCTGCGGAGCTGGCACAGGGCGTACTTCGCGAACAGGTCCCGGTAGCGCTGGAAGTGGTCGTGCAGGATGTGGAAGTCCTTGTACTGCCAGGTCAGTCCGAGGTCGCGCAGGACCGCGCCGACCAGGTAGCCCTCGGGCCACAGTGTCGCCCCCCGGGCGTCGGACGGCGCTGGTCGGGCGGCCATGGCCCGGACCACGTCGATCCGGGTGATCCGAGCGCCGCAGTGGATGCGCCGGCGGAACCGGTCGTGGCCGTAGGCGTCGACGCAGGGCAGGTCGTTGGTGTCCAGGAAGGGGCGGAGGTCTTCGAGGATCAGGCAGTCGGCGTCCACGAAGACCACGTGCGAACAGGAGTGGTCCAGTTCGTCGAGCATCCGGCGGACGGCGCGGGCGAAGGGCTTGACGTTGCGGATGACATGGGCGCGCTGTGGCTGGACGTGTCGTAGGGCGAGGTCGAGTGCGAGGTTGCTGGTGCGCTCCCCCACGGTTCGGAAGACCAGCTCCACGGGGCGGGAGCCGGGTGGGGCCCAGTTGCCGGGGAGGACGGTGATCTGCTCTTCATGAACGGCCTGATTCACGGTGCGCGATCCTCACGGCTACGGGTGCACGACGATGCCGAGCTTGTGGGCGAGCGGAACGCAGATATCGGCGATGGCTTTGCGGTCCCGGGCATCGAGCGCCCCGCGGTCGCGGACGGGTCCGCGCCGTGGCAGGTCGGTGGGGACGCTCCCGGCGTCGAGCCCTTCCAGGACCGGGGCGAGCGCCGCCCGCGGATCGCTCAGTAGCTGCTCGTGGGTGACCAGCACGGTGTTGTCGGGCCGGTTGAGCAGTTGCCGGGCCCACCAGGCCCACCGCAGTGCCAGGCGTTCGGCCGGGTCCGGGCCGGCGTCGATACGGTGCCAGGCCGCCTGTTCCGCCTCCGGTAGCCAGGCGGTGGGCGGCGTCGGCCGATCGTTGGCGCGTTTCCAGTCGGCGATGGTGTCATAGGGGTCGCGCACGCAGAGCGCGATCCGGGTCCTGGGGAGCGCGGCGCGGACCGCGTCGGCGCGGGCGAGGAGGGCGCCGTCGCTGTTCGCCACGGCGAGCAGGAAGTCGGGGGACGTGGGTCGGAACTCCGTCCGGCCGTCGGCGACGGCTGTCCGGGTCTCCCGCAGGTACACCGGTACGCCCCACGGCTGCTGATGTTCCCGCAGGGAGCCCTCGACCTCGGGCGGATCGACCAGTGCGACGCCGTCGTCGTAACGGTTGAGCAGGTCGCAGAGGGTGTGCGCGCCACCGTCCGGGATGCCGGAGATCAGCAGGTCCGGTGCTGGCGCGCGCCGTCCGCCGGACGTGCCGGTCACGAACGGCGCCCACTCGGAGTGTGCCCGCAGCACCCGCGCGACCTCGGGGTACCGTGCGGCGTGGTCGGCGACGACGCCGCGCAGCACCGGGTCGATGCGGATCACCCGCGGACGATGGTAGTGGCAGAGCAGCGGCGGCCCGGCCTCGGGCAACGCCCGGACGTGTGCGGGGTAGTTGAGCTGCTCGGTGGCGTGCTCGACGGTGAAGCCGCCCTTGTGCACCGCGACGGCGAAGGCGGGCTGGTCGTCCCACCGGTGCGGGGCGAACGGCAGCCCCGCGGTGGCTGCGAGCGCGTGTGCGCACCGCTCCCAGACATCGGCCAGTTCCCGCGGACGTCGGGTGATCACCATGCCCGAGTTGAAGAACGGTGGGCCCAGGTGTCCGGAGACGGTGCTCTCGACCCGGTTCGGTGGGACCCGCGCGTCGCAGGCGGCGTAGGTGCGCTCCCAGTCCGCCGGATCCCGGGTGTAGGTCTGGAAGTCGGCGGGCTTGGCCACCACGTCGGCGGTGGAGCTCAGTAGCGGGTGGTCGAGTAGCGGTCCGAGCACCAGGATGTCGCTGTCCAGCAGCACGAGGTGGTCGGCGGATACCGGGATCCGCAGTGCCCCGATCTTGTTGGTGAGCGGACGTTCCCGGCCGAAGGGCACCTTCACCGGGGCTATCTCGATACCGAACCGTGCGAACGCGGCGAGGGTGTGCTCGGCCGGTGCGCCCCAGGTCCGTTCCGGCTGTGGTACGGCGACGACGGCGGGGACGTCCGGCGCGTACCGGCGGAGCGAGGCGGCCAGCAGGACCGCCTGCGGTTCCAGCGGGCCGGCGTGGCAGACGAAGGTGAATACCAAGGGGGTTGTCGCCATGAGCACTCCCTAGGGTGTCGGTGATCCTTTGCTGTTGGTCAGGATGGGTCCGGTCACCGTGCCGTTCGCCTTCTGGAGCAGCTGACGCAGGATCCGGAAGATCACGACGTCGAACCACTGGGCGACGGCGAGCAGCGGCAGCAAGCGCTTCCCTGCCTTCGGCAGACCGGGATCCGCGCGCAGCCGGCGGCGGACCCGGCAGCGGCGGGACCAGACCGCGAAGAGCGAACGGTGCCGGGAACTGAGCGAGTCGGGAGTGGCGAGGTAGCTGCGCCCGGGGTGGTGCGTCAGCACGATCCGCCCGCGGAAGGCCAGTGCGCTCGTGAGCGCCCAGTCCTCCCCGTGGTTGGCGTCGTCGTAGCCGCCGGCCTCGCGGACGGCGTCCGTGCGCATCAGGACGCTGCCCAGGCCGGGGTAGAGCGGGCGGACCGTGTTGCAGAGGGCGAACAGCCGGCTCCGCGGGGCGAGGTGGTAGGCCCAGTGCGGCGGGAAGGGGTAGCGCTTCCGCGTCAGCGGATGGTGCATGGCGGTGGCCGCGGCCACGACGTCGTCGGCCTGCGCCATCGCCCGGTGGAGGTCGTGCAGGGTACCGGCCGGCATGGTGTCGTCCGAGTCCCAGAACACCACGTAGGGAGTGGTGACGGAGCCCAGGCCGAGGTTGCGCGAGGCGCCGAGGCTGAGCCGGTGCGCCGAGCTGATCCGGCGGGTGCCGGGGTACCGCGGCAGCGGGACGGTGGAGGCGTTGTCGACGAGGATGATCTCGACGGGCAGGCCCTGGCCCTGGATGCTGCGGATGGCGTCGTCCAGTCGGGAGTCCACGTACGCGTCCCACACCGGGATGACCACGCTGGTGTCGCTCACCAAGGCTGCGTTCTCCTCTCTCGTCGGCGCGTTCACGCGCCGTCGGCCGGCCGGTTCACAGGACCGGGATGCCATGGCGCTCCTGGAAGCGTTGGGCGTCCGCACGGGTGTTGACCAGGGGTTCGCCCTTGATGTTGAGGCTGGTGTTGAGCAGCACCGGACAGCCCGTCTCGTGGTGGAAGCGGGTGAGCAGTTCGTGGAAGACCGGGTTCTCCGGCTGTCGGACCGTCTGGACGCGGCTGGTGCCGTCCACATGGCAGACCGAGAGGAGCTGTTCGGGGTCGCGGCAGGGTGCCACGTACTGCATGTAGGGGCTGTGCGGCACCGGAAGGTCGAACAGGTCGTGTGCGTGCTGGGCCAGTACGGCGGGTGCGAAGGGCCGGAACTGTTCGCGCCGTTTGATCGCGTTGACCTTCCGTTTGGCGGCCGCTGGGCGGGGGTCAGCGAGCAGACTGCGGTTGCCGAGCGCGCGGGGTCCGAACTCGGACCGGCCGTGGGCCAGTCCGATCACCTCCCCGCGCACCAGGCGGCGGACCGCCTCGTTGAGATCGGGCTCGCCGGTGATGGCGTGCCCGAGGTAGGGGCCAGGCCAGCTGACGTGCCGGCGCAGGTGGGCGAGGGCGGCTCCGATCGCGCTCCCGGAGTCGCCCGGGCTGGGCATGATCCAGATCCGGTCGAACGCTCCGGACCTCGCCAGTCTGGAGTTGTAGGCGCAGTTGAGCGCGACCCCGCCGGAGTACACCAGGTTGCGGGAGCCGACGGTACGGGCCGCCCAGGCGAACAGCCCGTCCAGCAGCCGTTCCGTGACCTCCTGGACGCCGGCGGCGAGGGTGGCGGCGTCGGTGAGGTGGGGTCGCCAGTCCGCGATGCCGCGGTGCACCGAGCGGGTCAGCCGGAAGTCCGGCCAGTCGGCGCAGCGGACGAAGTCGTCCCAGATCAGGTCCGCGAGGTCCGGTGTGCCGTAAGCGGCGAGGCCCATCATGATGTACTCCTCCTCGTTGGGCCTGAAGCCCACGCGCTGGGTGAAGGCGGAGTACAGCAGACCGATGCTGTGCGGGTAGCGGACGCCGGCGACCTTGGTCAGGGTGGTGCCGTGGGCCGACCACACCGAGATGGTGTCCCATTCGCCGATGGCGTCGACGACGACCACGGCGGCCTCGTCGAATCCGGAGGTGAAGTAGCCGCCGGCCGCGTGGGATTCGTGGTGGCCGACGGTGTGTACCGGCACCCCGCGCAGGCCCGGGACGGACCGCAGGTAGGCGCGCAGTCCGTGCCGGTCGAGGGCGGAGGTGAACTGGCCGGCCCGTAGTTGGCGCGTGCGGGTGTGCAGGGGGCGCTCGTAGTGGACCACCGCATCGATCCGGTCGACCCGGCTCAGGGCGTCGGCCACCGCCGCCGGGGCCAGTTGCGGATCGTTCTTCACCCGGCTGTAGCGCTCGCAGTGCGAGGCGTACACCAGCTCACCGTCGCGGACGACGGAGACGGCCGCGTCGTGCCCACGGCAGGACACGCCAAGGATGTTCGTCATCGGCGGGCAGGCTCCTCAAGGACGTGGCGGTACGGCGTGGCGACTGTCGGCACCTCGCGGCGGCGGTGGGGTGGGGTCGGCGAGGTGCCCGTCACCATGGCGGCGGGCGGAATGCGGCGCGGTGCTCGGCAGCCCCACGAATTGATCAGACGACCTCCGGGGAAATGACAAAACATGGGCGGCGAATCACTCAAAAGCATCGACGGCGACAAAGTCAGGCGGTATCCAAATGGCACCGCAATCACCTTGATAAAAAAGGATCTCGCATGGCATTCCGGTTCACGTTGACCACGTGGACCTCACACGTCTCAGCCCTCCTCCACCAGGGCTGAGCACACGTTCCCGAAGGAACCGTAGAGCTGGGCGCGGCGACCAGAGGTAAAGCAACTACGCGTGTATGGAGGCCAGATGAGCCGCACGCTCGCCATGGCATTCCTACCTTCCACCTCGGAAGACGGTAGCGGTACCGAGTTGCCGAAAGCCAGCGTAACCATCCCCGGGAAAGGTCGGAAGAGGGTCCTTTCCGGCCAGTCGAGCGGGCTTCAGGGTGTCCCATGGACATTCTGGAAGCGACCCGTACCCTGGGGGCGAGGATCACGTTCTGCGCAGCATTTCACGACGGCCGGATCGATGGCGAAGGACGAATCATTGATTCTTTATGCCAATGGTTGCTCGATGACGTACGGCATGGAGCTCGTCGACGACACCTCGGACGACCCGGAGCTGCACGCGTACCGCCGGGCGCATGCCTGGCCGGGGCGGCTCGGGGAGGTGCTCGACGCCGATGAGATCGTCAACGACGCCGTCGTCTCCGGCTCCAACGACCGGGTCCTGCGCACCACCATCGGCTGGCTGACCGAGCGGCAGCCGTCCTTCCGCGACCGCGGCGTCCTGGTCGTCATCGGCTGGTCCGGGGCGATACGCCGCGAGTTCTACGTGGACGGGGCGTACCACCAGGTGATCCCCTACCAAGCGCACCCCCACCCGGAGGTGGGCCGACTGCTCGACGTCTATCGGGACGTGGCCTTCCACGACGTGGAGAGCGGGGAGCGCCTCGCCACCCAGGCCCTCAGCCTCCAGGCGTTCCTCCGGCTGCACCGCATCCCGTACCTCTTCTTCGACGCCATCGAGAGCTCCTACGACGCCTTCGGTCGCGCGGGCCTGGCCGACGCCGCCCGCACGGCCGCCGTCGACCGCACCCGGTGGTACCGGTTCGGCGACCCCGAGGGCGCGATGGCCGACGTGCTACGGGCGGCCGGCACCGATTGGAAGGGCCGCCACCCGGCAGAGGACGGACACGAGGTCTGGGCGCACAAGTTGGCGTCGCACATCATGAAGCACCGTCTGATCCAACGCCCCGCGGCCGAAGCCCCGGTCCGACCCGACCCCGCGGAGCCGCCCTTCACCCGGCGCCGCTTCCGTCCCGCCAACCGCGACTTCCTCTACCCCTGACCACCCAGAGAAAGGTCCGATGGTGTCCGACCGAGCCGGGGCCCCAGGCAACCAGTACGAGACGTTCGCCGAACGCTACGACCGGCACAGCGCCGCCAGCCCCTACAACACGCTGGTGGAACGACCGGCCGTCCTCGCCGTCTGCGGCGCCCTGGCCGGCCGCCGGGTGTTGGAGGCCGGCTGCGCGGGCGGTCTGCTCACCCGGGAGCTGGTCACCCGCGGCGCGCACGTGGTCGCCTTCGACACCAGCCCGACGCTCGTCGGGCTCGCCCGGGAACGGGTCGCCGGCGCGGAATTCCACGTCCACGACCTGCGCGAGCCGCTCGCCTTCGCAGCCGACCGGTCCTTCGACGTGGTCGTCGCCTCACTGATGCTGCACTACCTGCGCGACTGGGCGGCACCGCTGGGCGAACTACGGCGCGTCCTCGCGCCCGGCGGCATCGTGGTCGTCTCCACCGGCCACCCGATGGCGGAGCTGCGGCTGTCCCCGAGCGGCGACTACTACGCCATCGAGGAGGTGCACGAGGAATGGGAGGCCACGGACGGCGGCGCCCCGCTGTCCGTCCGCTGGTTCCGCCGACCGCTCTCCGACGCCCTGGACAGCGCGCACCAGGCGGGCCTCGTACTGCGCGGACTGCTGGAACCACGCCCGGACGAGGAACACCGGGCGGCGTTCGGCAAGCGCTTCGACGCGCTGACCACCCAGCCGTGGTACCTGCTCCTCACCTTCGGCCGGCGGGAGGACGTCCCCGGGTGACCCTCGGCAGAGGCGTCCGCGCTGCCGAACTGCCGTGCCTGGCCGAGGAGTTGGGCACCACGGATCTGCTTCCCCAGGAGGGCACGTGACCCAGCCGGAACAGAACCCGCACACCGCTCCCCCGCACACCCACCGCGCCGCGGCCGTGATCGGCGGCACGCACGGCCTCGGCCACCAGCTCGCGCTGCGCGCCCGCGCGGCGGGCCTCACCACCGTCGTCTACGGCCGCTCGGCGGACACCGTGCCGACGGCCACCGGCTTCGACACCAGGAGACTGGACCTCACCGACCTCGACAGCGTCCGCACCGCCGACATCGCCATGCCGACCCCGGCCTACGTGTTCTGGGTAGCGGGCGCGTTCTTGAAGAAGCCGCTGACAGACACCGAAGAGGCCGAACTGACCGGGCTGACACACCTGTTGTTCACCGGACCCGTGCTCTTCCTGCGCCGCCTGCTGGCCGCACAGGAGGGGCCGGTGCACCTGGTCACCATCGCCTCGTCCTCGTCCTGGAAACGGCGCGAGCGGGAGTCCCTGTACTGCGGCCTGAAGGCGGCGCAGGCCACCCTGACCCGCAACCTGGTACCCGAACTGACCGCCGCGCACGGCGGTTCCCGCGTCACACTGATCAACCCCGGTGGACTGGCGGTGCCCGACTTCCACACCGGGCTGGAGATCGACTACGGCCACATGATGGACCCCGGCGAGGTCGCCGGCATCATCTGGGACCTGGTCCGCCGGCAGACCGCCCCCTTCCAGGAAGTCCAGATCCTGCGCAGTGGGGTACCGGGCCGGGAGGGCGTGCCCGAGGTGTCCTTCGGCGCGCGTGTCCCCCAGCCGCCGCAGGCCGAGCCGATCGCCCGACTGCCGTGAGGAGGGCCACCTCATGCTGAACCTGCGCGCCCCGGCACGGGTGCACGACGAGCCCTACCGCTGGGCCGAGGTCCAGGGCCTGATCACACCGGACGGACTGCGGCAGATCCGGGCCCAGTACCCGCCCGCCGCCGTACTCCCCCGCTCCTGCCGGGACTCCGGCGGCGACAAGACCTACCGGATGTCCGTCGTACCGCTGGTCCGACGCGGCGAGCCGCTTCCCGCCCTGGCCGGCCTCGGCGCGGCCTGGCACCGACTCGTCGACGCCCTCGACGATGGCGGCTACCGCACGTGGGTGCGGTCGCTGCTGGACCTGGACGTGCGGGACTGCGCCTTCGACATCGGGCTGTTCGCGTTCGGGCCCGGCGACCGGATCTCCCCGCACACCGACAAGCCGGGGAAGTCCGCCACCCACGTCTTCTACCTCAACGAGCGGTGGGACGCCGCGTCCGGCGGCCAGTTCGAGGTGCGCACCGGCGGCGCCGCCGGGACGCCCCCGCTCGCCACCGTGTCCCCCGGCAACGGCCGTTCGGTGCTGTTCGTCCGCTCCCACCGCTCCTGGCACTCCGTCGCCCCGGTTGCCGAGGATGCGCACGAGTTCCGGCTGACCTTCCAGGTGGAGATGTGGCGGTAACGACATGCGCTCCGACGAGGAGCCTCGACCGGCACGGCACCCTGCGCATCCCGCGCGGGCGGAGCTGTTCCCAGGCCGCCGTCGAGGTCACCCCCGCCCCGCCCCACCCCGTGACGCAACTCCCCTGCCCGTGTCGCCGGTAGCGCTCACCACCCCGCCGACGTGCTCGCCCCGCCGATACGCCACTGCGCACACTCCGTTAGCTCGAAGGTGGGGCGCTCTCCCGGCGTCGTGTCGTTTCTCCGCCCCGGTGGTTGATCGGGGCGGAGGAACCATGATCAAGAAGCCACGCTCCCCGCGCACACCACCGCGCGCCGAAGTTCAGGACGGCGCTCCCCGGGCGCTGTCGACGGTGCTGGACGCCGATCTGACGGCGACGTTCGCATCGAACGTCGCCACCGAGGCCACCGACCTGCGTACCTGGCAGCTGCTGCGCCGACTGCCCGGGCTGCTGCGGCAGATCGCCGCGCTGTCCTGGGCCGCGCACCGCCCGGCGACCGCCGGCGTGCTACTGGCCGAGGCGGGCGCCGGCTGTGCCACCGCGCTCGGACTGCTCGCCACCCGCGGCATCCTGGCCCACCTGTTCGCCCAGGCCCCCACCCCGGACCGCATCCGTGGCGCGTTGCCCGCCCTCATCGCGGTGGCACTCTGGTACGCGGTGCGCGGCGTCCTGGTGTCCGGTGCGGAGCATGCCCGTGCGGTGCTCGTCCCCGCCGTACAGCGCTATCTGGAGGAGCGGCTGTGTCAGAGCGCGGTGGAGGTCGAGTTGGCGGCCTTCGAGGATGCCGACTGGCACGATCTGTTGAACCGGGTCAAGGACCGCGGTATGCGCTTCGTGCCCGCGGCCGCGGAACAGTTCTGCAAGTGGGTCGGCTCGGCAGTGGCGCTCCTCGGCGCGGCGGCCGTGCTCGGTGACCTGGATCCGTTGCTCCTGCCGCTGCTCACCATGTCGCTGCTGCCCCAGGCATGGGGCATGCTGAGCGCGGCCCGGTTGGAGTACGCCAACGGCCTGGCCGTGTGGCTCCTGCGTCGCCGGCTGCGGATGTGCACCGAGCCGCTCACCGACCCGGACTTCGCCGCCGAGATCCGCGCCTGCACCGCGCGTGAGGCCCTGTTGGCCCAGTACCAACGGCTCGCCGCGACCGTCGAGCAGGAGGAGACGCGGGTGGGTGTCGCGCAGGCCCACCGCACCGCCGTCGGCCGCGCCCTCGGCGGCATCGGCACCGCTGCTTCCTACACCGCCCTCGGCGCCCTCCTGGCCACGAGCGCCCTGCCGCTCTCCCTGGCCGGCGCGGCCGTGCTGGCGACCAAGTCCGCCCAGGCCGCGCTGATCGGGGTCATCGACGGCACCCGCGAACTGTTCAAACTGGGCCTGCACGTCGAGGAGTTCGCCACGTTCCTCCGCCAGTCCGAACGGCGCACGTACCTCCGCCCCGGACTGCCCTGTCCCCCCGCGTTCTCCGAGATCCAGGTCCGCAACCTGACCTTCGCCTACGCCGGGGAGAACGCTCCGGCCCTGCGGGACGTGTCCTTCACCATCGGGCGTGGCGAGGTCGTCGCCCTGGTCGGGGAGAACGGGTCCGGCAAGAGCACACTGGCGAAGTTGCTCGCCGGGTTGTACCGGCCCACACACGGCACGATCTGCTGGGACGGCCAGGACATCGCCGGATTCACCCCGCAGTCCCTGCACGAACGCGTCGCCTTCGTCATGCAGAGCCCCGCCCGCTGGCCGAGCACCGCCCGGGACAACATCACCATCGGCCGGCACGACCGCACCGACCCGACCCACGAGCTCTCGACGCAGGCCGCGGTCACGGCGGGGGCGGACCGGGCCATCGCCTCCCTGTCGAACGGCTACCGGACCCTGCTGTCGAAGAAGTTCGCCCAGGGCTGTGAGCTGTCCGGCGGTGAGTGGCAGCGGATCGCGGTCGCCCGGGGGTACTTCCGGGACGCGCCGCTGCTCTTCTTCGACGAGCCCACCTCGGCGATGGACGCCCGCGCCGAGGCCCGGGTGATCGACCAGATCCGTGGACTCGCGGGCGACCGGACCGTCCTGATCATCACCCACCGGCTCGCCAACGCCCGCCACTGCGACCGCATCCTGGTGCTCCGGCGCGGCCGCCTGGTCGAGCAGGGCACCCATGACGAGCTCCTGACCGCCGACCAGGACTACGCGGGCGCCTACGCGTTGCAGCGCGCCGCGCACAGCTGACACCGCTCCGACCCACGGAGAAGCGATGATTCCAGCGCACGGCCTCCCCCGCATCGCCGTCGAGTGCGCGGCCACCATCGCGCTCTACCGATGCGTGCTCGCGCCCACGGCCCGCTGGTGCGCCGGGCGCCTGGGCGCGGGCGTCTTCCCGGGCGGGGCGCTGAACGGCACCCACCCCGAACGGTCGGCGCGCCGCGCGGACGTCGTCCTGGTCGCCCTGCTCCTCGCCCCGCTCACCGCTCTCGCGTTCGCGTGCGGCCGCATCCCTGCCGGGGGCGTCGCGCTGCTGTCCCCGACCGCCCTGGCGATCCTGCTCTGGAAGCACCTCTCGGCCGACTACGACGCGGCCCGCGAGCTGGGTTGGCAGCGAGCGGACCGGGTCGCCGGTGCCCTGCTCGGCGTCGCGGCGCTCGTCTGGCCGGCCCTGTCGTACCCGGCCGCGATCGCGGTCTGCGGCCGGCTGGGCGGCTGGACGCACCACTCCAAGGCGTGCGTACGCGTCGTCAAGGTGTCGTTCGGCTGGTCCCTGGTCGGCGCCGGGTACGACGCGCTGGCCGGCCCGCAACCGACGGACAGTACGGCCGGGTTGCTGATGCTGCTCGGCCTGGTCCACCTGTCGCACTACGTGGTGCCCGCGCGGAGCAAGGTGAGACTGGGCCCGAGGCCGTGGTCCTGGATCACCGACAACCGGACCGAGCTGCTCATCGCCGCGGCCTACGCCCGTGGCTGGGCCCGTTGCCTGTCCGAACCGGCCGCAGCCCGCATCATCGGAGCGCTGGCGCCCTTCACCGTCGGGCTCAATGCGGCCACCCTCGCCGTCGAGGGCATGGGCCTGGTGGCCTACGCGAACCGCTGGCTGCTCCTGGCGGCCGTCGTCGGCGCCGTGCTGTTCAACCTGGCCGTCGCGGTGGCCTCGGGGCTGCTGTTCTGGGAGCACATCGCCCTCGGCGCGGTACTGGCCGTGCTGCTGCTCCGGGCTCCGGCGCCGGTGCAGGCCGAGATGTACGGGTGGGGACCGTGGCTCCTGAGCATCGCCGTACTGGCCCTGGTGCTCTGCGGAGTGGCCTGGCGTCCGACCGAACTGGGTTGGTGGGACACGCCGTTCACGGCCCGCGTGTACTGGTGCGCCCGGACCCGACCCGGCCACACCGTCGGCCTCTACAACGACTTCATGCGCCCCTTCGACCGGGAGTACGGACGGTCCGTCGGCAACCCGTTGGCGACCGAGCCCGTCCTCACCTTCGCCATGGGAGGCGTATGGGACCCCGCATTGCGCGATCGACTGCTCGCCCTGGGCCCCGACGGCGAAGCGCTGCCGCACCTCAAGTCCCGCTACGGGACCTGCCGTTGGGACGGCTCGTACCGGGAGCGGCACGTCCGGTACCTCGCGTGTCTCGTCGCGCGGATCAACGCCGGCGTCGCCAAGAACCCGTTGCCGCGGGCCCTGCGCTGGCTCAGGGCGCCGGGCAGCCACTACTACTACTGGGGCGACCTGCCCGGCTACCGACCGCACCACGGCCCCATCACCGGCGTCCAGGTGCGCTATCGGGAGGTCTACTTCCACGCGGAGTCCCGTACCTTCGTCCGCCTGCGCGACAAGGTGCTCTTCGACATCGCCGTCCCGCCGACCGACGGCGGACCACCCGCCGGCCTGGACGGCGAGGTCGAACCACGTTGAGCCCGCGCCCGGTCGCGGCACGATTTCCCGCTGACCGCCCGCTGGAGGAGCCGGCACGATGTGGAGGGGCGGCGCATTGTAGCCGGTAAAGGGCCGTCATACTTCTGGCATTTCCCGCAGTCTTTCGTGATCAGGATGGGGGCGCGCGGCGGCTCGGGCTGATGGACGGCCCGCGATTCCCACCGGGACGGCCCCGCGGATCAGCCCTGCGGGGAAAAGTCCTGTCGGCGAAGGCCAGGTACCCTCAACGTGTTCGAGAACCAGCAGAACCAGCATCTGTCACGGCGACGTCTGCTCGGGCTGGCGGCCCTCGGTGGCGCCGCCGCCGCCGGAATGACCACGATCACCGCCGCCCCGCGTGCCACGGCCGGCGAACGACAGAGTCCGCAGGCCGGCAGCGGCACGTTCGTACCGGCCGTGGTCATCGGCACGGGGTACGGCGCCGCGGTATCCGCGCTGCGGCTCGGCGAGGCCGGTGTTCCGACGCTCATGCTCGAAATGGGCCAGCTGTGGAACCAGCCCGCGGACGACGGCAACATCTTCTGCGGAATGCTCAAGCCCGACCGCCGCTCCAGCTGGTTCAAGTCACGCACCGAGGCGCCGCTGGGCTCGTTCCTGTGGCTGGACGTGATCAACCGCGACATCACCCCGTACGCGGGCGTGCTCGACAAGGTGCACTTCGACCAGATGTCGGTGTACGTGGGTCGGGGTGTCGGCGGCGGCTCGCTGGTCAACGGCGGCATGGCCGTGGTCCCGAAGCGCACGTACTTCGAGGAGGTGCTGCCCCAGGTGGACGCCGCCAAGATGTACGAGCAGTACTTCCCGCGCGCCAACTCCATGCTCAAGGTGAACCACATCGACAAGAGCTGGTTCGAGGAGACGGAGTGGTACCAGTTCGCGCGGGTCTCGCGCGAGCAGGCGAGCAAGGCGGGCCTGAGCACCACCTTCGTCCCCAACGTCTACGACTTCGACCACATGCGGCGCGAGGCGGCCGGAGAGGTCCCCAAGTCCGCGCTGGCGGGCGAGGTCATCTACGGCAACAACGGCGGCAAGCAGAGCCTGGACAAGACGTACCTGGCCGCCGCGCTGGGCACCGGCAAGGTCACCATCGAGACCCTGCACCGGGTCAAGGCGATCCGCCAGCAGGCGGACGGCAACTACGTGCTGTCCGTGGAGCAGATCGACGCCGACGGCAAGGTCCTCGCCCAGAAGGAGATCTCCTGCGGCCACCTGTTCCTCGGTGCCGGCAGCCTCGGCTCCACCGAGCTGCTGGTGCGGGCCCGGGACACCGGCGCGCTGCCCCGCCTCAACTCCGAGGTCGGGGAGGGTTGGGGTCCCAACGGCAACATCATGACCGGGCGGGCCAACCACGTGTGGAATCCCACAGGTGCCCACCAGTCGTCGATCCCCGCCCTGGGGATCGACGACTGGGACAACCCCGACGCCCCGGTCTTCGCGGAGATCGCGCCGATGCCGGCCGGTCTGGAGACCTGGGTGAGCCTCTACCTGGCGATCACCAAGAACCCCCAGCGCGGCTCCTTCGTCTACGACAAGGCCACCGACCGGGCGATGCTGCGCTGGACCCGCGAGCAGAACGCGCCCGCGGTCGCGGCCGCGAAGTCACTGTTCGACCGGATCAACAAGGCCAACACGACGATGTACCGCTACGACCTGTTCGGGCCGCAACTGAAGAACTTCGCCGACGACTTCTGCTACCACCCGCTCGGCGGCTGCGTCCTGGGCAAGGCCACCGACGACTACGGCCGGGTCGCGGGCTACCACAACCTTTACGTCACCGACGGCGCGCTCATCCCGGGCTCCATCGGGGTCAATCCCTTCGTGACCATCACGGCGCTGGCCGAGCGGAACATCGAACGGGTCATCGCGGAGGACGTGCGCACCGCTGCCTAGGTGTTCTGACCGCTGACCCATCGGGCGCGCCCCAGGGCGCGCCCGACGACGCCCCTGTCGACCAGGGGCGTCGTGGCGTCCGGGCCTGCGCCGAGGCCCAAACCCGGGTCTACGGATTTTCCGGTGGCCGGCGTGAGATCAAAGAGAGGTGCGGCCAGTCGATCCGCGCAGGGGCGTGCTCGCCGAACCCCGTCCGTCCTCGCTGAAAGGGAATCCATGGACTCCGCCCGACGGCCGATCCTTTTCGTCAGTCTTCCGGAAAGTGGGCTGGCCAACCCGCTGCTCGTCCTCGCCGAGGAACTCTCCCGGCGGAACGTGCCGGACCTCTGGTTCGCCACCGATGAGCCGCGGCGTGCGGACGTGAAGCGGATTTCGGTGGGCTCCCCGGTGGAATTCGGCTCGCTGGGGGAGGTCGTCAGCGAGCTGTCCGCGGTGACGTGGAGCGACGAGATCTACCGGGAGATCACCCAGTCGTCGCGGTTCAAGGCGCATCGCGCGGTCATCAGGCACTCGTTCGTGCCGGCGGCGCAGGATGCGAAGTTCCGGAAACTGGCGGCCATCGTCGACGAGGTCCAGCCGGCTTTGATGGTCATCGACTGCATCAGCGGGTTCGGCATCGAGCTGGCCATCTCGCGGGGAATTCCCTTCGTGTTGAGCGTGCCGTTCGCACCGAGCAACGTGCTGACGGCTTTCACGCCGTTCGGGAAGGGGTACACGCCGTGGGGCTTTCCCGTCCCGCACACCGGACTGCCGTATCGCATGACGTTGGCGCAGCAGATCAGCAACCAGTTGTTCAAGTGGCGGACGCTGGCACTGTTCCTGGCGCCGCGGATGAGCAAGGTGGTGGCGCAGGACACCCGGCGGCGGAAGGAACACGGGCTGTCGTCGATGAGCCCGATGGAGCGGATCGAAAGCGCCGAGCTGGTGCTGTGCAATTCGATTGCCGAGCTGGATTATCCGGTGCGCATTCCGTCGCAGATGCGGTTGGTCGGGACGATGGTGCCGCCCCTGCCGGAGGCTCCAGACGACGAGGAGCTGTCGACCTGGTTGGACGCGCAGACCTCGGTGGTCTACGCGGGGTTCGGGACGATCACCCGGCTGACCCGGGATCAGGTGAGTTCCATGGTGGAGGTGGCCCGGCGCCTCGAAGGACGGCATCAGGTGCTGTGGAAGCTGCCGTCGGAGCAGCAGCACCTGTTGCCGCCGAAGGAGACGCTGCCGGGCAACCTGCGCATCGAGAGTTGGGTGCCCTCCCAACTGGACGTGCTGGCGCATCCGAACGTGAAGGTGTTCTTCACGCACGCCGGCGGCAATGGTTACAACGAGGGCATGTATTTCGGAAAGCCCCTGGTGGTCCGGCCGTTGTGGGTGGACTGCTACGACCAGGCGGTGCGGGGCCGGGACTTCGGCATCAGCCTGACCCTCGACCAGCCTCGGGACATGGACGTCAATGACGTGGTCGACAAGTTGACCCGCGTGCTGGAAACCCCCTCCTTCCGCAGGAATGCGGAGCGACTCGGTGCTCTGCAGCGGGCGGCGGGCGGTCGGGCGGCAGCCGCCGACCTGATCCTCGGGCTGCCGGTTCTCGCCGGGGCCCACCAGTGAAGAAGCCCGTGCGCGCGCGTCGGGCGTGTGGAAATACGAAGAGGATGAGGTAGCGGATGTCGTTCACATATCCCGTTTCCCGGCCCGCTTTGAACGGACGCGAGCTGGAGTACCTGACCGCGACGGTCGAGGACGGGTGGATATCGTCGCAGGGGCCGATGGTCCGGCGTTTCGAGCAGGCCTTCGCCGACTACAACGGGACCGCGCACGGCGTGGCCTGTTCGTCCGGCACGACCGCACTGACCTTGGCGCTCCGCGCCCTGGGAGTCGGTCCCGGCGACGAGGTGATCGTCCCCGAGTTCACGATGGTGGCCTCCGCGTGGGCGGTGACGTACACGGGTGCCACTCCAGTGTTCGTCGACTGCGGAGACGACCTCAACATCGACGTCTCGCGCATCGAAGAGAAGATCACGTCGCGGACGAAGGTCCTCATGCCGGTCCACGTCTACGGGCGGCGCTGCGACATGGACGCGATCATGGACATCGCGTTCCAGTACAACCTGAAGGTCGTGGAGGACAGCGCCGAGGCGCACGGCGTCCGGCCGACCGGGGACATCGCCTGTTACTCGCTGTTCGCCAACAAGATCATCACGGCCGGCGAGGGCGGCATCTGCCTCACCGACGACCCCAAGCTCGCGGACCAGATCGCGCACCTGCGGGCGATGGCCTTCACCAAGGACCACAGCTTCCTGCACAAGAAGTTGGCGTACAACTACCGCATCACGGCCATGCAGGCCGCCGTGGCCCTGGCGCAGACCGAACGCCTCGACGAGATCCTCGAAGTGCGCCGCAGGATCGAGAAGCACTACGACGAGGGGCTGGCCGACGTCCCCGGCATCACGCTGATGCCCCCGCGGGACGTGCTGTGGATGTACGACCTCCGGGCGGAACGCCGGGCGGAGCTCCAGGCGTTCCTGGCCGACCACTCCATCGAGACCCGGCTCTTCTTCAAGCCGATGAGCCGGCAGCCCATGTACTTCGACCCCGACTGGCCGTCGCTCAAGGCCAGCGAGTTCGCCGAGGACGGGCTCTACCTGCCCACGCACACCGACCTGTCCCCCGCCGACCAGGACTTCATCGTCAGCAAGATCCGGGCCTTCTACGGCGTCCGTTGATCGACCCCGTCGGAGAGAGGAAATTCCGTTCATGACGCACTCGGACCCGGTGGTGGTGGACTTCCCCACCCGCAAACCCGGCGTGCCCTTCCCGCCGCCCGACTACGACGGGTACCGCGACCACGAGGGGCTGGTCCTCTCGCGCCTGCCCAACGGCGCCCGGGCGTGGCTGGTCACCCGGCACGAGGACGTGCGCACCGTGCTGACCGACTCAAGGATCAGCTCCAACCCCTCGCACAAGGGCTTCCCCAACGTCGGGACGGTGGGCGTGCCCACGCAGGAGCAGATCCCCGGCTGGTTCGTGGGGTTGGACTCCCCCGAACACGACCGGTTCCGCAAGGCCCTCATCCCCGAATTCACCGTGCGGCGCATCCGGGGGTTGCGCCCGGCGATCGAGCGCACGGTGGAGGAGCGCCTCGACGCGATGCTGGCCGCGGGCAACTCCGCCGACCTCGTCGCGGACTACGCACTGCCCGTGCCGTCCCTGGTGATCTCGACACTGCTCGGCGTGCCGCCCTCCGACCGCGACTTCTTCGAGTCCCGGACCCGCACCCTGGTCTCGCTCCGCGCCTCGACCGACGCGCAGCGCGAGACCGCCGTCAAGGAGCTGCTGCGCTACATCAAGCGGCTGGTGGGCATCAAGGCGAAGTGGCCCGGCGACGACCTCATCAGCCGGCTGCTGGCAGCCGGTTCGATCGCACCGCACGAGCTGTCGGGCGTGCTGATGCTGCTGCTCATCGCCGGCCACGAGACCACTGCCAACAACATCGCGCTGGGCGTCGTCACACTGCTGCGGAACCCCCAGTGGATCGGTGACGACCGGGCGGTGGAGGAGACCCTGCGCTTCCACTCGGTCGCCGACATCGTGTCCCTGCGGGTGGCCGTCGAGGACGTCGAGATCGGCGGGCAGCTCATCAAGGCGGGCGACGGCATCGTGCCGTTGATCGCCGCGGCCAACCACGACACGAGCGCCTTCGAGTGCCCGCACATGTTCGACCCCTCCCGGAGCGCCCGTCATCACGTGGCGTTCGGCTACGGGATCCACCAGTGCCTGGGCCAGAACCTGGTGCGGGTCGAGATGGAGATCGCCTACCGCAAGCTCTTCGAGCGCATTCCCGACATCCAACTCGCCGTTCCCGATGAGGGTTTGAGCATCAAGTACGACGGCGTGCTCTACGGCCTGGAGCAGCTTCCCGTCCGCTGGTAGGCACCGTCCCGCCAACGGAAGGCCAGTCCCGTCCGCGCGGTGCGCCAGTGGCCGCCGGTGGACCCCAATCCCCTTGCAGGAGAGACATCGGCATGCGTATCACCATCGATTCGGAGCGCTGCGTGGGCGCGGGCCAGTGCGTGCTGTCCGCGCCACAGGTCTTCGACCAGGACGAGGACGGGATCGTCACCCTGCTCGCCGCGCCCGGCCCCGACGAGGCGGCCAAGGTCCGCATCGCGACGGCGCTGTGCCCCTCCGGGGCGATCACCGCACACGAGGGCTGACGCCCGCACCGGGCGATCCACCTGCCGGATCCCCCAACCGACGCAAGCGCTCGACATCCGGGAGTGATGGTGCCCGTCCACACCGATGACTATGTGATCGACCCGCCGTCCGACGGCACTGGCACGCCGGGGGGCCGCACGCTCCCCGAGGTGTTCGCGTCCGCCGTGGCGTCCGCGCCCGATGCGGTGGCCCTCGTCGACGGGGACCGCTCGTGGACGTGGGCCGAGTGGCGGGCGGACGTCGACGCGCTGGCCCGCGGCCTCCAGGAGTCGCACGTCGCGCCCGGCGACGTGGTGGCGGTGCGGCTGCCGAACAGCTGGGAGTTGCAGACCCTGCACCTGGCGGTCGCGGCCGTCGGGGCGGTGCTGCTGCCCCTGCACCAGGGCACCGCGGTGGGTGAGGTCCGCGCGCTGCTGGACCGCGCGGAGCCCGTCCTCCTCGTCCTGTCGGGCGCCGAGGGCGAGGGTCCGGCGACGGCCCGTGCGCTGTTGGACGGCGTGCCGTCGCTGCGCGGGGTGTTGCTGGCCGGCGGGCCGGCGACCGGCCGTGCGGAGCCGGGGGTCGGTTCGTTGGACGGGCTGCTGGCGGCCTGGGCGGGCAGCGGGCCCCGGCCGGTGGAGGTCACCCCCGACCTTCCGTTCGTCCTGGTCCCGTCGTCCGGGACGGCCTCGCCGCGACCCAAGCTGTGTCTGCACAGCCACGACGGCCTGCTGTCGAACACCGCGGCCGTGACCGCCGAGGCCGCCGACGCCTTCGCAGGCACGGTCCTCACGGCCTGCCCGATGACCCATCTGTTCGGCCTCCAGGCCGTGCACGCGGCGCTGTCCACCGCCTGCCGCCAGGTCGTGCTCACCGACTGGGACGCGGACCGTTTCCTGGCCCTGGCCCGGGAGCACGACCCGCGCGTCGTCTTCGCCGTCCCCACGCAACTGTGGGACGTCGTCGGCCGGTTGGAGTCGTCGGAGGGGCCGGCGGGGTTCGCCCCCCACCAGGTGCGGACGGCGGGCGCCGCGGTCGCGCCCGCGCTCGCCGTGCGGGTGCGGGCGGCGCTCGCCTGCGAACTGGTCGTGGTGTGGGGGATGTCCGAGATCGGCACCGGCACCCGCACCCGGGCGCAGGACCCCGACGGCAGTGTCGGCGGCCCGGTCGACGGCGTGGAACTGCGGAGCGTCGACGCGGACGGCGCGGTGTGCGCGGCGGGCGCGATCGGTGAACTCCAGTACCGGGGGCCCGGGCTGTTCCGCGGCTACTTCCGCGATCCGGAGCTGACGCGTGCGGCCCTCACCGACGACGGGTGGCTGCGGACCGGCGACCTCGCTGCCGTCGACGCGGACGGGGTGGTGGTGCTGCACGGCCGGACCGCCGAGTTGATCAATACGGCGGGCCGGAAGTTCGCCGCCCCGGAGGTCGAGGGGCTGCTCGCGGGCCTCGCCGGCCTGGGGCCGGCGGCCGTGGTCGCAGCGCCGGACGACCGGCTGGGGCAGTATCCCTGCCTGGTCGTGACCGAGGAGGCGGACCCCGCCCTCGGGCTGGGCGAGGTGACGGCGTTCCTGCGGGGGTTGGGGGTGGCCGAGCACAAGATCCCCGTCGAACTGGTCGCGGTGCGCACGCTCCCCCGCTCCTCCGCCGGCAAGCTCGACCGGCGGCGGCTCACGGAGCTGCTCGCCGGTGGTGCGGCGCCAGCGGTGTCGGCCCGGCCCGGCGCCGTCCCCCCGGCCACCGTCGAGGAGGCGCTGGACCTCGTGCGGGACTGCGTCGGCCGGGTGCTCGGGGAGGGGGGCGCCGCGGTTCCGTTCGCCCCCGACGCGGACTTCCGTCGGCTCGGCCTCGACTCGCTCCGCTCGGTACGGCTGCGGAGCCTGCTGTGCGAGGAGACCGGGTTGCCGTTGCCGGCCACGCTGGCCTTCGACCGTCCCGATCCGCTCTCCGTCGCCCGCGCACTGGTCCAGCAGGAAGACCCGCCCCGCGCAGCCGCGTGGGGCGTGCCGGCCGACGGTGCCGACCCGGTGGCGATCGTCGGCATGGCCTGTCGGCTGCCCGGCCGGGCGGACTCCCCCGAGGCGCTGTGGGACCTGTTGGCCGGCGGTACCGATGCGATGTCCCCGTTCCCGGACGACCGGGGCTGGGACCTGCAGCGGCTGTTCGACGAGGACCCGGACCGCCCCGGGACCTCGTACGCCCGCGAAGGCGGGTTCCTGCACGACGCGGGCGACTTCGACGCGGGCTTCTTCGGTCTGTCCGACCAGGAGGCGACGGCGACCGACCCGCAGCAGCGGCTGCTGCTGGAGGCGGCCTGGGAGACGTTCGAGCGGGCCGGCATCGAACCGGGGTCCCTGAAGGGCAGCCGCACCGGTGTGTTCACCGGCGCGATGGACCGCGGCTACGGCGCGCAGGCGTCCGCCGTGCCCCGCGCGTGGGAGAGCATGCTGATCACCGGCGCTTCCGCCAGTGCGATCTCGGGGCGCATCGCCTACACCTACGGGCTCGAAGGCCCCGCGCTGACGGTCGACACCGCCTCCTCGTCGTCCCTCGTCGCCCTGCACCTGGCCTGCCGGTCCCTTCGGTCGGGCGAGAGCGACCTGGCGCTGGCCGGCGGCGTCACCGTCATGGCGACCCCGACGCCCTTCGCGCACTTCTCGCGGCTGCGGGCGCTGTCCCCCGACTCCCGCGCCAAGGCGTACGCGGACGCCGCGAACGGTTCCGCGTGGTCGGAGGGCGCGGGGCTGCTCCTGCTGGAGCGGCTGAGCGACGCCCGGCGCAACGGCCACCGGGTCCTGGCCCTGGTGCGGGGATCCGCCGTGAACCAGGACGGTGCCTCCAACGGGCTGACCGCGCCGAGCGGCCCCGCGCAACAGCGCGTCATCCGCGAGGCGCTGGCCGACGCCGGACTGCTGCCGCAGGACGTGGACGCCGTGGAGGGGCACGGCACCGGCACACCGCTGGGCGACCCCATCGAGGCCCAGGCCCTGCTCGCCACCTACGGCCGGGAGCGGCCGGCGGAGCGGCCGCTGTGGCTGGGGTCGGTGAAGTCGAACGTCGGTCACACGCAGGCCGCCGCCGGCATCGTCGGCGTCATCAAGACCGTGCTCGCGCTGCACCACGGCGTGCTGCCCAGGACCCTGCACGTGGACGTGCCCTCGACCAAGGTCGACTGGTCCGCCGGTGCGGTACGGCTGCTGACGGAGGCCCGGCCCTGGCTGCGCGAGGACGGAACGACGCGGCGGGCGGGCGTGTCCTCGTTCGGGCTCACCGGCACCAACGCGCATGTGATCGTCGAGGAACCGCCGGCCGCCGCGGCGCAGGAGCCGACCGGTGAGGTGCCGGCTGGCGCGCCGGCCGGGGCCCCGGAGCCGACCGGTGAGCCGGCCGTGCCGTGGGTGGTGTCCGCCCGCAGTCCGGCGGCGCTGCGCGCGCAGGCACGGCGGCTGGCCGAACACGTGGCCGCCGACCCGGCGCTGCGCGCCCAGGACGTCGCCCACGCCCTGGCCACCACCCGTGCCGTGCACCGGCACCGGGCCGTCGTCAGCGGCGCCGACCGGGACCAACTGCTCGCCGCGGCACTCCGGTTCGGGCGGGGCGAGGGCTCCTCCGGAGTCACTCCGCACGACGCCGCGCCGGGCGACCTGGCCTTCGTGTTCTCCGGGCAGGGCAGCCAGCGCAACGGCATGGGGCGCGCGGCCGCCGAGGCGTTCCCCGTCTTCGGGCGGGCCCTGCGCGAGGTCTGTGCCGCGCTGGACCCGCTGCTGGAACGGCCGCTGACATCGGTGATGTGGGCGGCCCCCGACTCCGATGAGGCGGCCCTCCTCGACGACACGACCTACACCCAGCCGGCGCTGTTCGCCGTCCAGGTCGCCCTGTACCGGCTGTTCGAGTCGTGGGGCGTGGCCCCCGACCACCTGGTGGGGCACTCGGTCGGCGAGATCTCCGCCGCGCACGTGGCGGGCGTGCTCGGACTGCGGGACGCGTGCACCCTGGTGGCGGCCCGGAGTCGGCTGATGGGCGCCCTGCCGCCCGGGGGTGCGATGGTGGCGGTGCGCATCACGGAGGACGAGGTGCTGCCGTGGCTCGCGGAGGTGGCGGACTCGGTGGCGGTCGCGGCCGTCAACGGGCCGCACTCCCTCGTGCTTTCGGGCGCCGAGGAACCGCTCGTCGCCCTCACCGACCGGCTGGCGGCCGCCGGCCACAAGACCCGTCGGCTCACGGTGAGCACCGCGCCCCACTCGCCACTGATGGAACCCATGCTGGCCGCGTTCCGCGAGGTCGTCGGGGCGCTGTCGTTCTCCGCGCCCGCCGTTCCGCTCGTCTCCACCGTCACCGGCCGGCCGTTGACCGAGGCGGAGGCGCGGGATCCGGAGCACTGGGTGCGGCACGTGCGGCGGTCCGTGCGGTTCCGGGACGCGATCGACCGCCTCCGGGAGGCGCGCGTCACCGGGTTCCTGGAGTTGGGCGCCGAGCCGGCGCTCACACCGATGATCGACGAGTGCCTGGAGTCGGATGCCGCGCAGCCGGGGGCGGCCGTGCTGCCGAGCCTGCGCGGCGGGGCGTCGGAGCGGCAGGCCCTGCTCACCGCGGTCGCCCGGCTGCACCTCCACGGCGTGCCGGTCGACTGGGACGCGGTGCTGCCCGGAGTGCGGGGTGTGCCGCTGCCCACGTACGCGTTCCAGCGGCGGCGGTTCTGGCTGGCGCCGGTGCCCGTGGGCCCGGCGGACCGCGTTGCCGAGGGGGCGGGCGCCGGGTCGGCCGGCGACGCGGCGGCGGCCGACCCGGAGCCGTCGGGCCTGGCGTCCCGCCTGTCCGGTCTCGACAACGCCGAGCAGGACGCACTCGTGCTGGCCTTGGTCCTCGCCGAGACCTCGGCCGTGCTCGGCGGCCAGGAGCTGTCCGCCGACGACGGCCACCGCACGTTCAAGGAGTTGGGCGTCAACTCGGTGAACGCCGTCGAACTGCGCAACCGCCTGATCGCGGCCGCGGAACTGCGCCTGCCCGCCACGCTCGTCTACGACTACCCCAAGCCGAACGCCGTGGTCCGCCTCGTGCGCGACCGGCTCGCGCCGGAGGTCGCTCCCGGTCGCGATGTGGCCTCGCTCGTCGCCGAGTTGGACGCCCTGCTCGCCGCCGGCGCGGAGGTGCCGGCGGAGGCGATGGCGCGGCTGAAGGCGGTGACGGCCGGGGCGCGGGGGGCGGACGGTGGTGCCGACCCCGGCTCCGGTGCGGCGCTGGACCTGGCGTCGGCCAGTGACGAGGACCTGTTCCGTCTGATGGACGCGGAGAGCTGACGGGCAGGTGGGGCAGGCGCCTTCCGGGGCGCCCACCACCGTCGACCAAGGCCGGGGTTCCGGCGCGGGGTCCGGTCGTCCTTAGGTCGACCGGGCCCCGCACGGCCCGTTGCCCATGGGGAGCGCCGGCAGCGCCTGCGCGTCGGCCCGCCGGACGCGGTGCCCCGGAGTGGCCCGACCGCTGCACAAAACTAGCTAATTCCTGTCTATTTCGGACCGTATGGTCTCGTCATGAATTCTCCTTCCACAGCGGCGGTGTTGTCCGCCCGCCGCATCGCCATCTCGTTCGTGGCCGCCGTATCGGCGGTGGGGGGCGCCACGCCGCTCGCCGCAGCCGACCCCCTCGGGCCACCCCCCGAAACCAGCCAGCACGCCCCGCGGACGCCGCTCACCGCACACGGAATACCGTTCACCGACGCCACGGTGACCCAGCAGGAGGACGGCTCGTTCCTCGTGGCCTGGAGGGCGCCTGGCGTCGCCTCGGTGACCGTGTACGCCGACGGCCGGGCCGTGGCGCGCGGCGGTTCCGAGGCCCGCGTCACCGTGCGCGGGCTGCCCGCCGTCGACCGCCAGTGGTTCCGCCTGGTCCCCGACCAGGGTGACGCGCTCACCCTCGCCGACCGCTCGCTGCACCTGCCGAGCGCGCCCAACTTCCGCGACGTGGGCGGCTACCGCACCACCGACGGCCGGTGGGTCAAGATGGGCGTGCTGTACCGCACCAATGGCCTGCACGGGCTCTCCAACGCCGACCTGGCCGTGCTCCAGCGACTGGGCATCCGTACGGATCTGGACCTGCGCATGCCCGCCGAGCGCGCCGAGGCCCCGGACCGGGTGCCGGCGGGCGCGCGCTACGTCACCGCCGACGTCATGGGCGGGGACGTCGATCCTGTACTGCCCGCCACGGCCGCGGCGTCCGCGCGGATGATGGCCGGCACCTACCGGACGTACGTCTCCAAGGGCTCCGCGCTCGACGCCTACCGCACGCTGTTCCGGCTCGCCGACACCCCCGAGGCCGTCCCGATGGCCTTTCACTGCACGGGCGGCAAGGACCGCACCGGCTGGGGCAGCGCCGCCCTCCTCACGGCCCTGGGGGTGGACCGCGACACGGTCATGCGGGACTACCTGGCCACCAACGACTACATGGCGGCGCACAACGCCGAGTCCCTCGCCAAGGAGACGCCTGCCACGGCCGCCCGTCTCAAGCCGATCCTGGACGCCAGGATCCGGTACCTCAACACGGCCTTCGACGAGGTCAAGGCGGAGTTCGGCACCTTCGACACCTATCTTCGGCAGGGGCTGGGCCTGAGCCAGCAGGACCTGGAGCGGCTGCGCGAGACGCTGCTCGTCGCCTGACCGGCCGCCCGGCCCGCGGACGGGCCGCAGACAGACTGCTGAGGGACGGCAGTGGGAACGTACGGAGAAACGGCCCTTCCGGCGCGCTGCCGGAAGGGCCGTCGTCGTTGACCGTGACGTGCCGGCACCGCGGTTCCCGCGGTTCCCGTGGTTCCCGTGGTTCCCGGCCGGCATCCGCGGGGTTTCCCCTGGCGGATGCGACCCGGCAAGTCGGGCCCCTCGGTGCGTTTTCTCCGCTCGCGGGCGTTGGAAGGAGATCACGCCCCGCTTCGACCGCTGAGCACGGTGCGCCCGGCGGGGTTCCCTCGCCCTGAGCGCGCGGAAAGTCCGTTGCTCCGGTGCGTCGCACCGGAGC
>NZ_JBHVQS010000054.1:23325-58632 GCF_042886435.1 Streptomyces sp. NPDC058000 | reverse complement strand
GGGGGGGTCCCCCGCACCGGGGGGGGGCCGGGGCCCCGCCCACGTCCGTACCGCGCGAGGGGGGTCAGGCCCCGGCGGCCGCGTCCGCCGCGCGGGCCTTCAGGGCCCGCTCGACGCCGGCCCGGGACTCCGTCACCAGTCGGCGCAGGGCCGGGCTCGGGTCGGCCTGCGCAAGCCAGGCGTCGGTGGCGTCCAGGGTCTCCTGGGAGACCTGGAGGGCCGGGTAGTGGCCCACCACGACCTGCTGTGCCATCTCGTGGCTGCGGTTGTCCCAGACGTCCTTGACCGCCTCGAAGTACCTCGCGGTGTAGGGCGCCAGCAGTTCCCGCTGGTCCGGCTGGACGAAGCCGCCGATGACGGCCTCCTGCACGGCGTTGGGGAGCTCGTCGGACTCCACGACCGACGCCCAGGCTTCGGCCTTCGCCGCCGCGGTGGGCCGCGCGGCGCGGGCCGTCGCCGCGTGCCGCTCGCCCGCCGAGGTCGCATCCCGCACCAGCTCGGCGGCGATCGCCGACTCGTCCGCCCGGCCGGTGGCCGCCAGCCGCTCCAGCAGCGCCCAGCGCAGCTCGGTGTCCACGGCCAGCCCGGGGATCTCCTGGGTGCCGTCCAGCAGGCCCTGGAGCAGGTCCAGCTGGTCGCCGGTGCGGGCCGACGCGGCGAACGCCCGGGCCCACGCCAGCTGGTGGTCGCTGCCCGGCGCGGCCGCCCGCAGGTGCGCGAGCGTCGCCTCGGTCCAGGTGGCCAGGCCGCTCTCGCGCCACTCCGGCGCCGCGTACAGGTCCAGTGCCAGCTTCACCTGGCGGTGCAGCGACTGGACCACGCCGATGTCGGTCTCCTTGCCGATGCCGGAGAGCACCAGCGCGAGGTAGTCGCGGGTGGGCAGTTCGGCGTCCCGGGTCATGTCCCAGGCCGAGGCCCACGACAGCGCCCGCGGCAGCGACTCGGTGAAGTCCCCGAGGTGCTCGGTGACGACCTTCAGCGACTGCTCGTCCAGCCGCACCTTGGCGTACGACAGGTCGCCGTCGTTGAGCAGGATCACGTCCGGCCGGCGGAAGCCCGCCGGGAACGGCACCTCGGTCCGCTCGCCGTCCACGTCCAGCTCGACGCCGCCGGTGCGGACCAGCTTGCCGTCCGTCAGGTCGTAGTAGCCGATGCCGATCCGGTGCGGCCGCAGGACGGGCTCACCGGTCGCCCCGGCCGGCAGCGCCGGCGCTTCCTGCCGCACCGCGAACGCGGTGACGGTGCCGTCCTGCGCCACCTCGATCTCCGGCCGCAGGACGTTGATGCCGGCCGTCTGGAGCCACTTCTTCGACCAGGTCGCGAGGTCCCGGCCACTGGTCTCCTCCAGCGCCCCGAGCAGGTCGGACAGCCGGGTGTTGCCGAACGCGTGCGCCTTGAAGTACGCCTGCACGCCCTTGAAGAACTCGTCCATGCCGACGTAGGCCACCAGCTGCTTGAGGACGCTGGCGCCCTTGGCGTAGGTGATGCCGTCGAAGTTGACCAGGACGTCGTCCAGATCGCGGATCTCCGCCATGATCGGGTGGGTGGACGGCAGTTGGTCCTGCCGGTAGGCCCAGGTCTTCATGGAGTTGGCGAACGTGGTCCAGGAGTGCGGCCACTTGCTGCCCGGCGCGTACGCCTGGCAGGCGATCGAGGTGTAGGTCGCGAACGACTCGTTCAGCCAGAGGTCGTTCCACCACTCCATGGTGACCAGGTCGCCGAACCACATGTGCGCCAGCTCGTGCAGGATCGTCTCGGCACGCACCTCGTAGGCCGCGTCCGTCACCTTCGAGCGGAAGACGTACTGGTCGCG
The DNA here is from genome assembly GCF_042886435.1 of Streptomyces sp. NPDC058000. Classification (NCBI taxonomy): domain Bacteria; kingdom Bacillati; phylum Actinomycetota; class Actinomycetes; order Kitasatosporales; family Streptomycetaceae; genus Streptomyces; species Streptomyces sp. NPDC058000. The sequence continues at coordinate 56,819 of NZ_JBHVQS010000054.1, read as the reverse complement.
GATGGTGACCGCGCCGGCGTTCTCCATCGCCCCGGCGTTGAACTCCGGCACGAAGAGCTGGTCGTACTTGGCGAACGGGTAGGCGTAGTCGAACTTCTCCTGGAACCAGTCGAAGCCCTGCCGGGTGACCGCGAAGATCTCCTCCGCGTCCAGGTGCTCGGCCAGCGACGGCCGGCAGTAGATCCCCAGCGGCACCGATCGGCCGTCGCCGCCCTCCCAGGTGCTGTGCACGCTGTGGTACGGGCCGGCGATCAGCGCCGTGATGTACGTGGAGATCCGCGGCGTGGGCGCGAACTCCCAGACCGTGCCGTCCGCGCCGCCCGGCTCCGGCGTCGGCGAGTTCGAGATCACCGTCCAGCCCTGGGGCGCCGTCACGGTGAACCGGAACGTGGCCTTCAGGTCCGGCTGCTCGAAACTGGCGAACACCCGCCGGGCGTCCGGCACCTCGAACTGCGTGTAGAGGTACGCCTGTTGGTCCACCGGGTCGACGAACCGGTGCAGCCCCTCACCGCTGTTGGTGTACGCGCAGTCGGCGACCACCTTCAGCTCGTTGCGGCCCTCCCGCAGCCCGGCCAGCGCGATCCGCGAGTCCTGGAACACCGCCGCCGCGTCGAGCGCCGTGCCGTTGAGCACCACCTCGTGCACGGTCGGCGCGACCAGATCGATGAACGACTCCGCGCCGCCCCCACCGGTGACGTCGAACCGGACCGTCGTCACCGACCGGAACGTGCCCCCGCCCTGTGCCCCGCTCAGGTCCAGCTCGATGTCGTACGCGTCCACGGTCAGCAGCCGCGCCCGTTCCTGGGCCTCTTCCCGAGTCAGATTCGTACCAGGCACCCGTCGCTCTCCTTCTCCATCACAATCCGTCAGCGCATCGTCCGACCATCCTTCCACGGCACCGCCGCGTCCAGGACGACGTCCGGATCCCGCCAGCGGACCGGCCGCGGATCGCCCAGGCTGGCCGCATGACCCCATACGCACCGCTTCCCCTTCCGGCCGCCACCCTCAAGGAGCTGCGCGGCACCGACGACGCCGGCCGCCCGATGGAGCCGTACCCCGCCCGCGCGGACGGAGTGCCGCTGGACTGCGTCGGCAGCCCGCTGCGCTGCTGTCTGCGGGCCATCGAGGAGGGCGAGCGGGTGGCCCTGGTGTCCTACGCGCCGCTGCGCCGCTGGGCGGCGGAGACCGGCGCCGCCCCCGGGGCCTACGACGAGCAGGGGCCGGTGTTCATCCACGCCGAGGAGTGCCCGGGGCCGGACCCGGCGGCCGACGGCTACCCCCACGTCCACACCGGGGCGCTGCGGACCCTGCGGCGCTACGACCGGCAGGGCCGGATCGCAGGCGGGCGGTACTTCGAGATCCCCGAGGACGCCACGGCCGGCTTCGAGGCGGCCTTCGACGAGGCGTTCGCCGACCCGGAGGTGGCGCTCGTCCACGTCCGGGCGCTGGAGTACGGCTGCTTCCTGTACGAGGTGCGGCGCCCCTGACGGGGGCGGGGGCGCCCGAAAGACCGGCGGCCGGTGCCGGTACGGAGTGGATCCGTACCGGCACCGGCCGCGGTGCGCCGGGTGCGGGCGGGTCAGCCGCGCAGCTCGGCGGCGACCAGCTCGGCGATCTGGATGGCGTTGAGCGCCGCGCCCTTGCGGAGGTTGTCGTTGGCGACGAACAGCGCCAGGCCGTTGTCGACGGTCTCGTCGCGGCGGATCCGGCCCACGAAGGAGGCGTCCTGGCCGGCGGCCTGGAGCGGGGTGGGGACGTCGGAGAGCGCGACACCGGGGGCGCCGGCCAGCAGTTCCTGGGCGCGCTCGGGGGAGAGCGGGCGCGCGAAGCGGGCGTTGACCTGGAGGGAGTGGCCGGTGAAGACCGGGACGCGGACGCAGGTGCCGGACACCTTCAGCTCCGGGATGTCCAGGATCTTGCGGCTCTCGTTGCGGAGCTTCTGCTCCTCGTCGGTCTCGTTCAGCCCGTCGTCGACGATCGAGCCGGCCATCGGCAGGACGTTGAAGGCGATCGGGCGGACGTAGGTCTCCGGTTCGGGGAACTCCACCGCCGCGCCGTCGTGCGTCAGCTTGGTGGCGTCCTGCTCGATGACCTTGCGGGCCTGTCCGTCCAGCTCGGCGACGCCGGCCAGGCCGCTGCCGGAGACCGCCTGGTAGGTGGCGACGACCAGGGAGACCAGCCCGGCCTCCTCGTGCAGCGGGCGCAGCACCGGCATGGCGGCCATGGTGGTGCAGTTCGGGTTGGCGATGATGCCCTTGGGCCGGTCGGCGATGGCCTGCGGGTTGACCTCGGCGACCACCAGCGGGACCTGCGGGTCACGGCGCCAGGCCGAGGAGTTGTCGATCACGACCGGGCCGGCGGCGGCGACCTTCTCCGCCAGCGCCTTGGAGGTGGCGCCACCGGCCGAGAAGAGCACGATGTCCAGACCGGAGAAGTCGGCGATGGCCGCGTCCTCGATCGTGATCTCGGTGTTCTGCCAGAGCAGCGTCCGTCCGGCGGACCGGGCCGAAGCGAACAGCCGCAGCTGCTCGACCGGGAAGTTGCGCTCGGCGAGAATGCGCCGCATCACGCTGCCGACCTGTCCGGTCGCTCCGACGATACCGATCCTCATGGGACTCCTTCTTTCTGACCTGGCCCGCTGGCCCGGCTCCGGGTGTCTGCTGGAACACCTGCTCAGTGGCGCTCCCATCATGTGTGTGAGACCCGTCGCCTTGTCCAATCCATTCCAATAGATGGAGTTGCGGGCCGCATGGTTGCCCACGGAGCGTGTCCGGCGGTCGCGGACCGTTACGTCACCTGGTGGTGCGGTCGCTGCGGTCGCTGCGGTCAGTGCGGGAGGACCACCACGTACCTCGTCGGCTCCCGGTCCGCCGCCGCCATCAGCGCCGTCCGCACCACCGTGGCCTGCTGCTCCGGGGTCTCCCGCAGGGTCCGCGGCCGGCACCGGACGAGGGTGATGCCGAGCCGCTCCAGGCGCTCCCGGTGCTCGTCCCGGGGCGCGTCGGTACGGCCGTGGTCGGACGGGCGCGGGGTGCGGGTGTCGATCTCCACGGCCACTCCGTACTCCGGCCAGTACGCGTCCACCACGCCCAGGTACGGGCCGCCCGGCAGCCGCAGGTCGACGTTCCACAGCGGGTCGGGCAGTCCGTAGGCGTGCACCATGTCGTAGAGCCGCTGCTCGGCCAGGGCCCGGCCCTCGGCCATCAGGGCGTCGACCGCGTCCACCACGTGCGGCCGGGTCAGCAGCCGGGCCCGGCTCAGCTCCCGCACCACCGCGGCCGCCTCGCAGTGCCCGCCGCGCACCGCCTCGGTCAGCAGCCGGCGCACCACGGTTCCGTCCGTGAGGCCGGCCACCGCGTCCGCCAGGGCCCGCGGGACGGGGGCGGTGGGCACCCCGGTGACGTCCTGCGGGGCCGGCAGGTCGGCGCCCCGGACGATTCCCGCGAACCCCGCCGAGCGCAGCCGCCGGGTGCGCGCCACCAGAACCTCGATGCGGTCCAGGGAGAGCAGCGGGGGAGCGGCGGCGAAGCCGTGCAGGGCGAGCGCCGCCAGTCCGGTGATCATCGCCTCCTGGCCGGCTTCCGCGGCCCGGGGCTGGGTCGGCACGGACGGGCCGCGGTGGCGGGCGTAGAGCAGCGCGGCGTGCAGCCGCTCCTCGCTGGTGGGCGGCCCCTGGTGGAGCAGGTGGACGCCGGGCAGCAACTGCTGCCAGGGGCCGCCCGGCCGGCAGCGCTCGGCGATCTCGGCGGGCGGTACGCCGTGCGCCCGCAGTTGATGGGTCGTCAGCACCGGGCAGCGGCCGTCGGCGAGGTGGTGGAGGGGGAGCGGGGAGAGCGGGGTGTCGTGGTTCATGCCCGGTCGATTCCCGGCCCCGCTCCGCCCCCTAACCGCTGTTACCCGCCTGTGGCACAAGCGGGACAATCCCGCCCTCAAGTACGGGCGTTCGACGGCCGATGACTACTGGTCGGGGGCCGGGTTACGGCCTGGGACCGGCCGCCTCGTCACAAGCCTGTGCGCGCAGCGCCCGCGCCAGGTCGTCCCGCTCCTCCCACACCAGTCGGCGCAGCGCCGGCGCGGCCTCCGAACGCTCCGCCAGCCAGGCGTCCGCCGCCTCCAGCGCGGCCCGGTCCACCTGCCAGGACGGGAACAGCCCGCGCACCACGGACATCCCGATCTCGATGGACCGCTCCCGCCAGATCCGCTCGATCACCGCGAAGTAGCGCGGCGCGTACGGCACCAGCAGTTCCCGCTGCGCGGGCTGCGCGAAGCCGCTGAGGGTCGCCTCGACCAGGGCGTTGGAGAGCGCGTCGGAGTCCACCACGTCCGCCCAGGCCGCCGCCTTGACCTCGGCCGAGGGGCGGGCGGCCAGGCAGCGCACCTGGTGGCGCTTGCCGGACGCGGTGTCGTCGCGGGCCAGTTCGGCGTCGATCGCCGCCTCGTCGGCGACCCCGTGCGCGGCCAGCGGCAGCAGGAACGCCCAGCGCAGCTCCTGGTCCACCGCCAGCCCGTCGATCTTCGCGGTGCCGTCCAGCAGTCCCCGGAGCAGCTGGAGGTCGGCCGGGGTGGTGGCCACCGCCGCGAAGTGCCGGGCCCAGCTCAGCTGGTGGCCGCTGCCGGGCTCGGCCAGCCGCAGTTCGCGCAGTGCGCCCTCGGACAGCTCGCGGGTGGTCCGCTCGCGGTACTCCGGCGCGACGTAGTGCTCCAGCGCCGCCTCCGCCTGGCCGAGCACCGACTGGAGCACCCCGATGACGGTCTCCGTCCCGGCGAACCGCCGCACCAGGTCCAGGAAGTCGCGGGCCGGCATCAGCCCGTCCCGGGTCAGTCCCCACACCGCGGCCCAGCACAGCGCCCGCGCCATCGGGTCGGTCAGATCGCCGAGCCGGGCCCGCAGGGTGGCCAGCGACCCCTCGTCGAAGCGGGTCTTGCAGTACGTCAGGTCCTCGTCGTTGACCAGGATCAGTTCCGGCCGCTCGACCCCGGCCAGCTCCGGCACCGCGGTCCGCGGCCCGGCCACGTCGACCTCGGCGCGGGCGTAGCGGACCAGCGCCGAGTCGGCGTCCAGACGGCGGTAGAGGCCCACCGCGACCCGGTGCGGCCGCAGCTCCGGGTGGCTCTCCGACGCCTCCTGGAGGATGCTCAGCTCGGTGATCCGGTCCTGCGCGTCATAGGTGACCTGCGGGGTGAGGGAGTTGACGCCGGCCGTCTCCAGCCAGGCGCGGGACCAGGCCGCCAGGTCCCGCCCCGACGTCTCCTCCAGCACCGTCAGCAGGTCCGCCAGCCGGGTGTTGCCGTAGGCGTGCCGCTTGAAGTAGCGCCGGGCGCCCTCCAGGAACGCGTCCTGGCCGACGTACGCCACCAGCTGCTTGAGAACGCTGGCGCCCTTGGCGTAGGTGATGCCGTCGAAGTTGAGCTTGGCATCCTCCAGGTCGCGGATGTCGGCGGTGATCGGGTGGGTGGAGGGCAGCTGGTCGGCGCGGTACGCCCAGGACTTGCGGCGGTTGGCGAAGGTGATCCAGCCGTCCGTGAAGCGGGTCGCGCCCACCTGCGCGAAGCTGCCCATGAAGTCCGCGTAGGACTCCTTCAGCCACAGGTCGTCCCACCAGTCCATGGTGACCAGGTCGCCGAACCACATGTGCGCCATCTCGTGCAGGATGACGTTGGCCCGGCGCTCGTAGGACGCCTCGGTGACCTTGCCGCGGAAGATGAACTCCTCGCGGAAGGTGACGCAGCCGGGGTTCTCCATCGCGCCGAGGTTGTACTCCGGCACGAACGCCTGGTCGTACTTCCCGAACGGGTACGGGAAGTCGAAGTGGTCGTGGAAGAAGTCCAGGCCCTGCTTGGTGACGGTGAAGACGTCGTCCGCGTCGAAGTGCCGGGCCAGCCCCTTGCGGCAGAGCGCGCCGAGGGGGACGGTCAGCTCGGTGCTGTCCTCGAAGGTGCGGCGGTAGGTGTCGGTGACGTAGTGGTACGGGCCGGCGATCACGGCCGTGATGTACGTCGAGATCGGCTTGGTGGTCGCGAAGCGGTGCCGGCCGCCCTCGGCGGGGCCCTCCTGGGCGCCGTTGCTCAGCACCAGCCAGCCCTCGGGCGCGGTCACCTCGAAGGTGAACGGGGCCTTCAGATCGGGCTGTTCGAAGGTGGTGAAGACCCGGCGCGCGTCGGCGGGCTCGTACTGGGTGTAGAGGTAGACCTCGCCGTCCTCGGGGTCGACGAAGCGGTGCAGGCCCTCGCCGGTGCGGCTGTAGGCGCACTGCGCGTCGACGACCAGGGTGTTCTCGGCGGCCAGGTCGGTCAGCGCGATCCGGGTGCCGTCGAAGACCACGGCCGGGTCCAGCTCCCGGCCGTTGAGGGTGACCGAGCTGACCGAGGGCGCCAGGAGGTCCGCGAAACTCGCCGCGCCGGGCTCGGCGCAGCTGAAGCGGATCGTCGTCCGGGAGCGGAACGTGGTCGCGTCCGCGCCCCGGGCGACCGCTGAGCGGACGTCCAGCGCCACGTCGTAGCCGTCGACCGCCAGCAGTTGGCCCCGCTCACGTGCCTCTTCCCGGGACAGATTCTCACCTGGCACGGTGTGCCTCCCTCACCCTCGTCTCGGATATCGAACACGGGGAATCATGGCACGGGCACCGTCGGTTGAAGCGTGCACGGAACAACACCGTTGATGCTCTCAAGAGGAGACCCCGTGTCCGAGACCGCGAAGACCCTCCCCTTGCCTCCGGCAGGGGCGACCCCAGCAGACTTCTGGTTCGACCCGCTCTGCCCCTGGGCGTGGCTGACCTCCCGCTGGATGCTGGAGGTCGAGAAGCTCCGCCCGGTCCAGGTGCGCTGGCACGTCATGAGCCTGGCCGTGCTCAACGAGAACAAACTCGACGAACTGCCCGCCCAGTACGCGGAGAACATGCGTCCGGGCGGCAAGGCATGGGGTCCGGTCCGCGTGGTGATCGCCGCCCAGCAGCTCTACGGCGACGAGGTCGTCGGCAAGCTCTACACCGCGCTCGGCAACCGCTTCCACACCGCCGGCGAGGGGATCAGCCACGAGTCCCTCGCGGCCGGCATCGCCGACGCCGGCCTGCCCGCCGACCTGATCGAGTACGCCGACAAGGACACCTACGACGCCGAGCTGCGCGCCTCCCACAAGGAGGGCATCGACCTGGTCGGCCAGGAGGTCGGCACGCCGGTGATCGCGGTCCCCGGGCCGGACGGCGACCAGATCGCCTTCTTCGGTCCGGTCGTCACGCCCGCTCCCAAGGGCGAGCAGGCCGCCAAGCTGTGGGACGGCACGCTGATGGTGGCGTCGATACCCGGCTTCTTCGAGATCAAGCGGACCCGCACCCAGGCTCCGACCTTCGACTGACCGCCGGCCCGCCGCCCCGTCCCGTAGGCACGAAGCCCCCGCGAGTCATGTCCTCGCGGGGGCTTCGCTCTGTTCCGCCTGCCAAGTGAAAGGTGAGAAGACGATCACGAGGCAGGACGCCTCGGCCGGCTACCGGGTCACGGCACCAGCAGCAGGTTGTTCGCACGCTCCTTGGCGGAGGCGTACCGCTTGGCCACGTCCTGCCAGTTCACGACGTTCCACATGGCCTCGATGAAGTCGACCTTCTGGTTCTTGTACTGGAGGTAGAAGGCGTGCTCCCAGGCGTCGAAGACCAGGATCGGCACCGAGCCCTGGCCGACGTTGCCCTGGTGGTCGTAGATCTGCTCGACGATGAGGCGGCCGGTCACCGGCTCGTAGGCCAGCACGCCCCAGCCGGAGCCCTGCGTGGTCGCCGACGCCTTGGACAGCTGCGCCTTGAACTTGGCGAACGAGCCGAAGCTCTCGGCGACGGCGTCGGCCAGCTCGCCCACGCCGTCCTTCTCCAGCGGCTCGCCGCCGCCGTCGCCGGTCATGTTGTGCCAGTAGATGCTGTGCAGGATGTGGCCGGAGAGGTGGAACGCGAGGTTCTTCTCCAGGCCGTTGATGGTGCCCCACTGGTCCTTGTCGCGCGCCTCGGCGAGCTGCTCAAGGGTGTCGTTGGCGCCCTTCACGTATGCCGCGTGGTGCTTGTCGTGGTGCAGCTCGATGATCTCGGGGCTGATGACCGGCGCCAGCGCCGCATAGTCGTAGGGAAGTTCCGGAAGTGTGTAGGTCGCCATATCGACCCCGCCTCCAAGCTGCGTATTCGCCGTAGTTGCATATGATGAGCAAGAGCACGCTATCAGCAGGCATGATCGCGGGCCCGTCATGGCGGGCGTCCTGGTTCCAAAGACGGAGGCGGGGCGGGACCTCGGAAGGAGGTCCCGCCCCGCCTGAAGGGGTCCGGAAGGAGAACTACCGGTTGCTCAGCGCCCGCTGCCGGACGAGTCCGATCACCGCCAGCACCACGCCGAAGCCGCCGGTGAACAGCAGCTGGATCCGCTGGTTGTCGTCGCGCAGCATCAGCACCAGTACCGCTATGACCCCGATCAGCGCCACCCACGTCAGATACGGGAAGGCCCACATCCGCACGATGAGCTTCTCGGGCGCCTCACGCTCCAACTGCCGCCGGGTCCGCAGCTGGGCGACGGCGATGAAGCCCCAGACCACCAGGACGGCGGCGCCGACCATGTTGAGCAGCCACTGGAAGACCGTGGTCGGCCACCAGAAGCTCAGGAGCACCGCGACGAACCCGAACGCGGCGCACAGCAGCACCGTCCGGCGCGGCACGCCGCCGCTCACCTTGCCGAGGAACGCCGGGCCCTGGCCGCGGGCGATCAGCGAGTAGGCCATCCGCGACGCGCCGTAGATGTTGGCGTTCACCGCGGAGAGCAGTGCGATCAGGATGACCACGTTCATGATCTGGCCGGCCGCCGGGATCTTGAGGTAGTCCAGCACCGCCACGTACGGGCCGCTCTTGGCGATCGACGGCGCGCTCCAGGGGATGACGGTGACGATGATCGCCATCGAGCCGACGTAGAAGAGCGCGATCCGCCACATCGCGGTGCGCACCGCGCGGGCCACGCCGCGGGCCGGGTCCTTCGACTCGGCGGCCGCGATGGTCACCGTCTCCAGGCCGCCGTAGGCGAACACCGACGCCAACAGACCGACCATCAACCCGTCGACGCCCTTGGGCAGGAAGCCGCCGTCACCGGTCAGGTGGGAGGTGCCGGGCGCCGAGGTGCCGGGCAGCAGGCCGAAGATGGCCAGTACGCCCAGGACCAGGAAGAGGGCGATCGCGGCGACCTTCAGGGCGGCGAACCAGAACTCGAACTCACCGAAGTTGGCGACCGCGGTCAGGTTGGTCGCGGTGAAGATCACCATGGTCAGCAGGACCCACATCCACGGCTCGGTGGAGGGGAACCACTGGTGCAGCACGTCCGCGGCGCCCAGCGCCTCGGCCGCCACCGCCACGCACAGCAGCGCGGTGAACATCCAGCCCACCGTGAAGCCGGCCCAGGAGCCGATGGACCGCTCGGCGTGCACCGAGAAGGAGCCGGAGGAGGGGTGGGCCGCGGACATCTCGCCGAGCATCCGCATGACCAGCATGACCAGTGCACCGGAGACGGCGTAGGCCAGCACGATCGACGGGCCGGCCGCCGCGATGCCCTCGCGGGAGCCGACGAACAGCCCCGCCCCGATCACCCCGCCGAGGGCGATCATCGAGAGGTGGCGCTGCTTCAGGCCGTGCGACAGCGCGCCGCCGTCCTGGCCGGTGCCCGGGGCCGCGGCGTTCCGCGCACCGGCGGACGCGGCGGACGAGGGTGTCCGATTCATGTCGTACCTGTCCCAGTAGGTGAGATGCGGGCGGGGCGATACTGCGTTCTCCCGGGGCCGCGGACGGCTCATCTCCGGGGTCCTCGGCAAAGCTGGCTCAGTGTGAGTGTCCGTGTCCGCTCAGGGCAACAGTCGTGCAGCGTTTGTTCGCTATTCAGACGCGATCGTGACCGAGCGTGTCTGATGCATCGTCGAATGCAATGAGATGTGAGGTACGTCTCAAATGCGCCCCGGTCGCCCCGGAGCCGTCCCCACGCCCGGACCCCGCCCCGTCCGCCCGGGCGACAGCGGCCCTCAGCCCCGCACCCGGCGCGCCCGCAACTCCCGCGCACCCGCCACCGCCAGCACCGCGGCGGTCGCACCGGCCGACCACAGCAACTGCGGCCGGGCCGTGTCATCGGTCAGCATCAGCACGATCACCACGCCCATCGCCACCAGCGCCACCCACGTCAGATACGGGAACGCCCACATCCGCAGCACCAGCCGCTCCGGCGCCTCCCGCTCGATCTGGGGCCGCAGCCGCAACTGGGAGACGGCGATCAGCCCCCAGACGAACAGCAGCACCGCACCGACCGCATTGAGCAGGTACAGGAAGACCGAATCCGGCCACTTCAGATTCAGCAGCACCGAGACGAAGCCGAACGCCACCGACGCCAGCACCGCCCGCCGCGGCACCCCTCCGCCCGACACCTTCAGCAGACCGCGCGGCGCCTCCCCGCGCTCGGCCAGCGAGAACACCATCCGCGACGACCCGTAGAGATTGGCGTTCAGCGCCGACAGCAGCGCCACGAACACCACGATGTTCATGATCTGCCCGGCGCCCGGCACGCCGACGTGGTCCAGCACCATCACGTACGGACTCTTGCCCGGCTGCATCGACGACCAGGGCAGCACCGTGACGATGACCAGCATCGAGCCCACATAGAAGAAGAGGATCCGCCACACCGCGCTGCGCACCGCCCGGCCCACCGCCCGCGCCGGATCGTCCGACTCGGCCGCCGCGATGGTGACCACCTCCAGCCCGCCGAAGGCGAACACCACGGCCAGCACGCCGGAGACCACCCCGGACCAGCCGTGCGGCAGCAGCCCGCCGTGCCCGGTGAGATTGGTCAGCCCCACCGGCGAGGTGTCCGGCAGTACTCCGAAGACCGCCAGCAGGCTCAGGGCCAGGAACAGCACGATCGCGGTGACCTTCAGCGTCGCGAACCAGAACTCGAACTCGCCGAAGTTCTTCACCGCGGCCAGATTGGCGACGGTGAACACGACCATGAAGAGCAGTACCCAGCCCCACTGCGGCACCGCCGGCACCCAACCGTGCGCGATCTGCGCCGCCCCGGTGGCCTCCACCGCCAGCACCACCACCAGCAGGAACCAGTACAGCCAGCCCACGCTGAAACCGGCCCAGCGCCCCAACGCCCGCTCCGCGTGCACCGAGAACGCCCCGGACGCCGGCATCGCCGCCGACATCTCCCCGAGCATCCGCATGACCAGCATCGCCAGCGCCCCGGCGATCAGATAGGACAGCACGATCCCCGGCCCGGCCACCGCGATGCCCGCGCCGGAGCCCACGAACAGCCCCGCCCCGATCACCCCGCCCAGACCCAACATCGTCAGATGGCGCTGCTTGAGCCCCGCGGACAGCGGCTCTTTCTCGACCAGGGGCGGTGCGTCGTGCATCGGCTCGTACTCTCGCAAGGGGCGCAAGGGCGGGATCGCCGCCCGGTTTGGGGGAACTCCACAGGTGACCGCGGAGCCGTCCCAGTCTCCCCGCCCGCCCCCGACTAGCACAAAACCGGCAGCACACCACCGTCCCGTCCGTGACGAGCATCACGTGACCTGCGAAGACGCCCCGCGTGCCGGCGGGCTCCGGCATTCTGGCCCTTGTCCGGAACTCCCCAAGCGGGCCGGTACGGCTTTGTCACCGCTCGCACGTGATCGCCGCCGCCCTCCTGAACTAACGTCATCACGTCCCGCCGGACCGGCCACCCCGGACGGTCCCCTCACACCCGCGGAGTCCCCTGATGAGCACAGCCGCCACCGCCCTCAGCCCTGGAGCGGTCCTCGCCGACCTGCTGCCGGCCGCCACCGCCACCCGCGCCCGCGTCCGCGACGCCGCACTGGTCGCCGGCGGCGCCGTGATCACCGGCATCGCGGCCCAGATCGCGATCCCGGTCCCCGGCTCCCCGGTCCCGGTCACCGCCCAGACCTTCGCCGCCCTCCTCGTGGGCGCCTCGCTCGGCGCCCGCCGCGGGCTGCTGTCGCTGGCGCTCTACGCGCTGGCCGGCATGGCCGGCGTGCCGTGGTTCGCGGGCGGTGCGTCGGGCGCCGGCGGGGCCACCTTCGGCTACGTCCTCGGCATGCTGCTCGCCGCCACCGCCGTGGGCGCGCTGGCCCGCCGCGGCGGCGACCGCGGGGTGCTCCGCACCGCCGCCACGATGGTCGCCGGCAACGCCCTGATCTACGCGATCGGCGTCCCCTACCTCGCGCTGAGCACGGGCATGTCCTTCGGCCAGGCCGTCGCCGTCGGCATGGTGCCGTTCCTGATCGGCGACGCCCTCAAGGTCGCCCTGGCGATGGGCGCGCTCCCCACAGCTTGGAAGCTGGCCGGCCGCCGCGGCTGAGTACCCGCGAAAAACGCCGACGGGGCCCGCACCCACCAAGGGTGCGGGCCCCGTTCGCCGTCCGGGGGCTGTTACGCGTTCTCCGGTGCCTCCGCGGTCGTCGCCGCCTCCGGCACGGCTCCCGGCTCCGCACGCGGCCGCCGCTTCTGGAGCACCAGCCCGGCCACCAGCACGACCACGGCCGCCACCACCGACAGCACCATCTGCTCCCGGCCGTCCTTGTCGTAGAACATGTAGCCCACGACGAAGACGATCAGCGCGATGGTGGCGTAGGTCAGCCACGGGTACAGCCACATCCGCACCGTCAGTCGCTCCGGCGTCTCCCGCTCGATGGTCCGGCGCATCCGCAGCTGCGAGACGCAGATCACCAGCCAGACGAAGAGCGCCACCGCGCCCGAGGAGTTCAGCAGGAACTGGAAGACGGTGTCCTTCGAGGTGTAGCTGAAGATCGTCGCGATGAAGCCGAAGGCCACCGACGCCCAGATCGCCACCGCCGGGACGCCGCCCTTGTTGACCTTCGTGAACGCCTTCGGCGCATCGCCGCGCTCACCGAGCGAGTACGCCATCCGGGACGCCGTGTAGAGCCCGGAGTTCAGACAGGACAGCACCGCGGTCAGCACGACCACGTCCATCACGACGTCCGCGTACGGGATGTGCAGCGACTTCAGCACCGCCACGTACGGGCTCTTGGTCACCTCCGGGTCGTCCCACGGAAGCAGGGTCACGATCACCGCGATCGACCCGATGTAGAAGAGCGCGATCCGCCAGATCACGCTGTTCACGGCCTTGCGGACGGCCACCACCGGGTTCGGCGACTCGCTCGCCGCCAGCGTGACGATCTCGCTGCCCATGAAGGAGAAGACCACCAGCAGCATCCCGGAGAGGATCGCGCCCGGTCCCTTCGGTAGGAATCCGCCGTGGTGCAACAGGTTCGCGGTGCCCACCGCGTGGTGCCCCGGCGGCAGTCCGAAGATCGCCAGCGCGCCGATCACGATGAAGATCACGATCGCCACGACCTTGATCCCGGCGAACCAGAACTCGAACTCGCCGAACGAGCCCACCGACACCAGGTTGGTGCCGGTCAGCACGATCATCACCAGCAGCGCCCAGGCCCACTGCGGCACCGCCGGTATCCAGCCGGTCAGGATCGACGCCGCCGCGGTCGCCTCGACCGCCAGCACCACCGACCAGAAGAACCAGTACAGCCAGCCGATGGTGAAGCCGGCCCAGCGGCCCAGGGCCTGGTCCGCGTACGCGGAGAACGAACCGGACGTGGGGGAGGCCGCGGCCATCTCACCCAGCATCCGCATCACCAGCACGACCAGCAGACCGGTCAGCGCGTACGAGAGGAGGATCCCCGGGCCGGCGGCTTTGATGCCGGCCCCGGATCCGACGAAGAGGCCGGCGCCGATGACCCCGCCAATGGCGATCATGGACAGATGGCGGTTCTTGAGGCCGGCCTGGAGCCCGTCAGGCGACCGGTTCGCGGTGCCGTTGCCGGGTTCTCCGGCAGCGGGGACCGCGTGGGAAGTAGGCGGGTGCGCGCCCATGTGCACCGTCCTTCGGTGGTTCTCGGTGTCGAACCCAGGCATTAGAACGTTGTTAACGACCGTTTGGAAGAGCCGAATCCGGATCGTTGTCGTTACTGGTGAGTTGCCTGAAGTGGCAGGCCGCGCCCGGAGTGCGGGCCACAGCCCCGATGGCGTCTACCCCGGGAACGGCATGCCACACTCGTGCCATGCGCGTGTACATCGGCTCCGATCATGCCGGCTTCGACCTCAAGAACCACCTCGTCGACTGGCTCAAGGCCCACGGCCACGAGCCCGTCGACTGCGGTCCGCACATCTACGACGCCCAGGACGACTACCCCCCGTTCTGCCTGCGCGCCGCGGAGCGCACCGCCGCCGACCCGGAGGGCCTGGGCATCGTGATCGGCGGCTCCGGCAACGGCGAGCAGATCGCCGCCAACAAGGTCAAGGGCGTCCGCGCCGCGCTGGCGTGGAGCGAGGAGACCGCCAAGCTCGGCCGCGAGCACAACAACGCCAACGTGGTCTCCGTCGGCGGCCGGATGCACACCGTCGAGGAGGCCACCCGCTTCGTCGAGGTCTTCCTCGCCACCCCGTACTCGGGCGAGGAGCGGCACACCCGCCGGATCGAGATGCTCTCCGCCTACGAGACCACCGGTGAGCTCCCCCCGATCCCGGCCCACCACCCGCAGCAGGACTGACACCCCCGCACCCCGCCGTCGCCCGTTCCCCCGGTGGCCACCGGGAGAGCGGGCGCGCCCACTGGAGGACACCCGATGCCCGAGGGGCACACGATCCACCGCCTGGCCGCGGACCACCGCGACCGGTTCCAGGGGCGGAAGGCCAAGGTGACCAGCCCGCAGGGCAAGTTCGCCGAGGGCGCGGCGCTCATCGACGGCCAGGTCCTGGAGACCGCCGAGGCCCACGGCAAGCACCTCTTCCTCGGCTTCGGCCCGGACCGCTGGATCCACGTCCACCTCGGCCTCTTCGGCAAGCTCGGCTTCGGCACCACCCCGGCCCCGCCGCCCACCGACACCGTCCGGCTGCGGCTGGTCGGCGCCGGCCACCACGCCGACCTGCGCGGCCCCACCGCCTGCGCGCTGATCACCGACGCCGAGAAGCAGGCGATACACGACCGGCTGGGCCCCGACCCGCTCCGGCCGGACGACGACGGCGACCGTGCCTGGCAGCGGATCACCCGCAGCCGCACCACCATCGCGGCGCTGCTGCTCGACCAGAAGGTGATCGCCGGCGTCGGCAACGTCTACCGCGCCGAGGTCCTCTTCCGGCACGGCATCGACCCCTACCTCCCCGGCCGCGCCCTCCGCCGGGACCAGTGGGACGCCGTCTGGGCCGACCTGGTCGCCCTGATGCGGGAGGGCGTGAAGAACAACCGGATCGACACCGTCCGCCCCGAGCACACCCCGGAAGCCATGGGCCGCCCGCCCCGGGTCGACGACCACGGCGGCGAGGTCTACGTCTACCGCCGCACCGGCGCCGCCTGCCACCTCTGCGGCAGCGAAGTCCGCACCGCCGACCTCGCCGCCCGCAACCTCTTCTGGTGCCCCGGCTGCCAGCCCACCGCCGCCCGCCCCTGAAGAACGCGGCGGGCCGTGCCCACCACCGTCAGAAGCCGTGCGGCAGCCACGGCGCCGCGTCCGCCCCGAACGCCGCCGACGCCGCGGCCAGCGCCCCCGGCCGCAGCTCCCGCACCCGCCCGGCACCGGCCAGCGCCGACAGCGTGAACCCGCCCAGATAGGCCGAACCCAACTCCCTTACGGACAGTGCGAGTTCGGCCGGATCGGTGGTCCGCTCGCAACTCGCGCCCTTCGCGTCGCCGGACAGCCGCCAGCGCCCCGCGTTCCACGGGCACACATCGTCGGTGACCTCCAGCACCACGTCCACCGGCGCCTGGTACGTCCGGGCCGCCAGCGCCGCCCCGACGTCCACCGGCCGGACGAACAGCGATTCCCGCACCCCGACGTCACACCGCCGCTGGTCGGCCACCAGGTGCAGCAGCGGGTCGTCCACCGGCCGGCCGCGCACCGCCACCGACGCCGTCAGGTCGATCCCGAACAGATAGCGCCACAACGCGGCGTAGGCCACCGGGTCCAGCGCGTCGACATGGCGCACCAGCACCGTCCCGCGCGGCCCGGTGCGGTCCCACTCGGGCTTGACGGCGTACCGGGCGTAGCCCCGCACCTCGCCGTCCACCTCGGCCAGTACGCACTGCAGCGCGCCGGCCCCGTCCCGCTCGCCCTCCGGGTCGAGCACCCCGCCCCGCCCCCAGTGCGGGCGGCGCGCCAGCATCCCGGGCCGGGTCGGCACCAGCTCCGCGTAGACCCGCTCGCACTCCGCCAGCGAGGCCACCGGGTCCGCCAGCCGCAGCCGGACGCCGTCCACGCCCGGCAGGTCCGGGGCGGCCAGCCGCACCGTGTCCACGGTCATCCGGAGTTCCTGAGTGGCCGGGCCGTACCCGAACCGCCCGTAGATCGCCGGCTCCGTGGCGGTCAGCACCGCCAGCGCCTCCCCGCGCTCGTGCACGTCCTTCAGCTGGTGCCGCATCATCGAGCGCAGCACCCCGCGCCGCCGGTGGGTCGGCTGCACGCTGATCAGGGTGACCCCGGCCACGGCCAGCTCCGCGCCGCCCGGCACCGTTAGTCCGAACGAGAACGATCCGCCGGTGCCGACGATCTCGTCACCGTCCCGGACCGCGAACGCCCGCTCGACCTCGGTGACCGCCCGCCACCACGCGCGCCTCTCCGGCCCGTCCGGGATCCCGCCGAACGCCACGTCCAGCTTGTCGTACCAGGCATCCCAGTCGGCATCCCGCAACGGCCGCAACTCTGTTGTCATGAGCCATCCCTAGCAGCCCGCCCTCCGGCCGCGCGACCGCATTTCGAACGCGAATTCCCCGCAATTCCCCGGGGTGACGTGCGGCGAATCGACGCGCCGCCGAACGGGTGGATAAGGTCCCAGCACAATGACACGCGGCGCGGGAGCGGAAAGCCTGAGGGCCCGGATGCGCAAACGGCTGCACCGGGCCCGGATCGGCATGCGCAAGGCCGGTGTCGACTACTTCCGCGGCGACGGATCCGACTGGCTCGCGCTGGCCGCCCTGCTCGCCGCCATCCCGGCCATCGCCGGCGGCACCCTCTGGCACCCGGAGTGGATCGCGCCGACCGCACTGGTCCTCCCGATCATCGCCGGCGGACTGCTGCTGCGGCCGGCCAACCTCCTCGTCCTCTACGCGGCCTCCGCCGCCGCCCTGATCGTCGAGGCGGCCCTGTTCGGCCCGTACGACCAGGGCCGGGACCGGATCACCCCGGGCACGGTCCTGGTGGTCGCCGCGGTCGGCCTCTCCGGGCTGCTGGTCGCACAGTTCCGCAGCCGGGTCGGCGTGCCCTGGCGACGCGGCGGCACCATGCTCTTCGACCTGCGCGAACGGATCCGCGTCCAGAGCAAACTCCCCAAGCTCCCCAAGGGCTGGCACCACGAAATGGCGCTCCGCCCGGCCGGCGGCCAGTCCTTCTCCGGCGACTTCGTGGTGGCCTCCTGCACCCAGGGCGGCAACATCCTGGAGGTCGTGCTCACCGACGTCTCCGGCAAGGGCATGGACGCCGCGTCCCGGTCACTGCTCCTCTCCGGTGCCTTCGGCGGCCTGCTCGGCTCCCTCCCGCCGCACGGCTTCCTGCCGGCCGCCAACGGCTACCTGTTGCGCCAGGACTGGGACGAGGGCTTCGCCACCTCCGTCCACCTCGTCCTCGACCTGGAGTCCGGCGACTACGAACTGTTCTCCGCGGGCCATCTCCCCGCCCTCCAACTCAGCGCCGGCACCGGCCGCTGGGAGGAGAAGTCGGGGGAGGGGCCGCTGCTCGGGGTCTACGACGGCGCCCAGTTCGACCCGGTCAAGGGGACGCTGCGCCCCGGTGACGTCCTGATGCTGTTCACCGACGGCCTGGTGGAGGCCGCCGACCGCGACATCGCCGAGGGCATCGACCGCCTGACCGGCGAGGCCGAGCGGTATGTGCACGGCGGCTTCGCCGGCGCCGCCTGGCACCTGATCGAGGCCGTCGCCAAGGACGTCAACGACGACCGGGCGCTACTGCTGATCTGTCGGGACAGCTGACCGCCGCACCGGGCTCGGCCTCCCGCCGCCGCCCGGCAGCACCCGCGCCAGCAGCCCGGAGCGGCCGGCCGCCGGCGGTCCGAGGACGGCCAGGATCAGCACGTAACCGGCGAAGAACGGGGGCAGCCGCTCGTCGAGTCCGGCGCCCGCCGCCATCGTCGCGAGGATCAGCGCGAACTCGCCGCGGGCCGGCAGCGCGGTGGCGATGTTCGCGGCCGACCCGGGACCGAAGCCGTGGATCCGGGCCAAGCAGGATTCCGGCCAGGTTGACTTCTCCCCGCAGCCAAAGCGGAGGGGATTCAACCCTCGCGGGTTCTGACGTTCCGCCAGCCCGGGGGTAGGCCCGGCCAGTTTGGTCACCGCCGACCGGACAGGGAAATGGGCCCGTTCCTCCTCGTCGTCGATGCGCCGTCGATGTGAGTCCGGGCACGTGCCGGTCGCACACGAGGCCAAGAAAGCGTCAAGAACTAGTCAATAGTTAGATTACCAAATCATTAACCGGTGACCGTTGTGAGGCGGTGCGGGAGCTTTTGGGGGTCGGCCCGGCGGGGTGCGAGGGCCCCCCGGACCGATCGGATGCGGCACGGGATGAACAATCGGGAACGAGCAAAGCGTTGGCCGATGATTCGTCACCCGCCTGCAATGGGCAGGGAGTTGATGGCACGATGGGTGCCGGGGGTGTGCGCGGCATGCCCCAGGGCCGGTGAGGCGTTCCGACCGAGGGTGTGATCAGTTGTGGCTCTGTCGCTATCAGTTGTCCTGATGTTGGGAATCATCCTGGTCGTACTGATCAGACAGAAGGCGATCAAGGCCGGTCCGGCGTTCGTCGCCATACTTTTCGGCTTCTTCCTTGCCTCCACGGGCATGGCGCCGTCGATCAACAGATTCCTGAACTCCATCGCAC
Organism: Streptomyces sp. NPDC058000; assembly: GCF_042886435.1. Lineage (NCBI taxonomy): Bacteria > Bacillati > Actinomycetota > Actinomycetes > Kitasatosporales > Streptomycetaceae > Streptomyces > Streptomyces sp. NPDC058000. Next base: position 37,912 of record NZ_JBHVQS010000054.1, on the reverse strand, counting down.
AGACCATCAACCACATCACGTTCTAGGGCAGGCCCCTGGAACAGGTCACGGTCCGCAGGCCGGACTCAGGGGGTCCGTCCGCCCCCGGTCCGCGTCAGCGCGTCACGTACGGCATCCTCGCTGCGCCCCACCAGCGCCGATCCGTCGTCGGCGGTGATGATCGGCCGCTGGATCAGCCCGGGGTGCGCCGCCAGCGCCTCGATCCACCGGTCGCGTTCGGCGTCGGTGCGCTCCCACGCCCCGACGCCCAGTTCCTTCGCCTCGACCTCCTGGGTCCGGGTGATGTCCCAGGGCTCCAGGCCCAGTCGGTCCAGTACGGCGCGCAGCTCGCCGGCGGTCGGCGGCTCCTCCAGGTACCTCCGCACGGTGTAGTCGGCACCCTCGGCGTCCAAAATCTCCACCGCGGCACGGCACTTCGAGCACGCGGGATTGAGCCAGATCTCCATGCGGGTCACCCTAGGGACTCCCGTTGCGGGAGAGAAGCAGGGGTGCGGGGAGGCCACGCGAAGAAGTATCAGGAACGCGAAAAGCCCCGGGCCGGATGGTCCGGGGCTTTCCCCTTGCGAGCGGGCGACGGGAATCGAACCCGCGTAGCCAGTTTGGAAGACTGGGGCTCTACCATTGAGCTACGCCCGCGAGCGCCAACGGTCGCTGAGACCTCGGCACGCAGAGCATCGTAGCGGGTGAAGGCGGTCGCGCGCACACCGCATCGTGCTCCCGGATATCGGGCAGCCATTCCGTCCGCGGCCATGTACCCTACGTGTCGCACCGACGGGGTGTGGCGCAGCTTGGTAGCGCGTCCGCTTTGGGAGCGGAAGGTCGTCGGTTCGAATCCGGCCACCCCGACCAGTAGGTACAAGTCCCGCATGTAGGGAAAGCGGGCATAAGCGACCGTTCAAGATCGCGTTGTGGGTGCCCTCCTCCTTGCGGTTACTATGCAAGCTGCGTGCCCGTATGTCTCTGTACCGGGCGCGATCGGCCGGGCCGGGACATGCCGGACGCCGGCGGATCTCAGGCAAAACCCCAAAGTCAGCCCAAGGAGACCGAACCGTGAAGAGCGCCGTGGAGACCCTGAACCCGACCCGGGTTCGGCTCACTGTCGAGGTGCCCTTCGAGGAGCTCAAGGACAGCCTCGACGCGGCGTACAAGAAGATCAACCAGCAGGTCACGGTGAAGGGCTTCCGTCGCGGCAAGATCCCGGCTCGCGTCATCGACCAGCGGTTCGGCCGCGGCGCCGTGCTGGAAGAGGCCGTCAACGACGCGCTCCCGAAGTTCTACACCAGCGCGGTCAACGAGGCCGAACTCAACGTCCTCGGCCAGCCCGAGGTCGACATCACCGAGCTCAAGGACAACGAGCTGCTGGCCTTCACCGCCGAGGTCGACATCCGCCCCGCCCTGGAGATCCCGGACTACTCCGGCATCGAGGTCGAGGTCGACGCCGTCGAGGTGTCGGACGAGGACGTCGACAAGTCCGTCGAGCAGCTGCGTGAGCGCTTCGCCTCGACCAGCGCGGTCGAGCGCGCCGCCCAGGACGGCGACGTGGTGACCGTGGACCTGGAGGCCAAGGTCGATGGCGAGGTGCTGGCCGACGGCATCGCCAACGGCGTCAGCTACACCATCGGCTCCGGTGAGCTCCTCGACGGCATCGACGAGGCCGTCACCGGCCTGGAGGCCGGCGGCAGCGCCACCTTCACCTCCGAGCTCAAGGGCGGCTCCGCCCAGGGCAAGGAGGCCGAGGTCAAGGTCGACGTCACCGAGGTCAAGGCCCGCGAACTCCCCGAGCTGGACGACGAGTTCGCCCAGATGGCCAGCGAGTTCGACACCCTCGACGACCTCAAGGCGGACAGCCGCAAGCGCCTGGAGCGGATGAAGAAGTTCGACCAGGCCACCCAGGCCCAGGAGAAGGTCCTGGAGGCGCTGCTCGGGCTGATCGAGGTCCCGATCCCCGAGAAGCTGCTCGAGGACGAGATCCGTACCCGCAAGCACAACCTGGAGCACCACCAGCTCGGCCAGATGGGCCTCGACCTCGCGAAGTACCTGGAGATCCAGGGCAAGACCGAGGAAGAGTTCGACGCCGAGACCAAGGAGCAGGCCGAAAAGGGCATCAAGACCCAGTTCGTCCTCGACGAGCTGGTCAACAAGGAGAAGCTCAACGTCAGCCAGGAGGAGCTCACCGAGCACCTCATGCGGCGTGCGCAGTCCTCCGGCATGAGCCCCGACCAGTTCGCCCAGGCCGTCGTCGAGGGTGGCCAGGTGCCGATGCTGGTGGGCGAGGTCGCCCGCGGTAAGGCCCTCGCTGTGGTCGTCGAGGCCGCCGCGGTCAAGGACACCAACGGCGAGGTCGTCGACCTTGAGGACGAAGAGGAGACGGAGGCCGCCGAGGCCGTCGTCGCCGAGGTCGAGGGCACTGACGCCCCGGCCGACGAGCAGGCGGAGAAGTCCCAGGGCTGAGCCCCGGCCGCACCGCTGACCGACTGATCACGGGCCCGAACGCGCACGTCCGCGTGTTCGGGCCCGTGTGTCGTCCCGGTCCGTGAGCCTGCGCTCACAGCGAACAGTTCTCGGTCTGGGATGGCGTTGTCCGACCTGCGCGTTAGGGTCCGTAGATACGAGGGCAGGGGAGTTGCTGTAAGTGCGCCGGACGCACCACGCGGCGCGGTCCCCGGCCCCTGAAGACGACGCTGAGGCGGCTCCGAGCCGTCCGACAACGAGCAGGTGGACACGTGACGATCCCGATGCCTTCCGCCGCCGCTGAGCCGACTTTCGGTGGCCTCGGCGACCAGGTCTACAACCGGCTGCTCGGCGAGCGGATCATTTTCCTCGGCCAGCAGGTCGACGACGACATCGCCAACAAGATCACGGCGCAGCTGCTTCTCCTGGCCGCTGATCCGGACAAGGACATCTACCTCTACATCAACTCTCCGGGTGGCTCGGTCACGGCGGGCATGGCGATCTACGACACCATGCAGTACATCAAGAACGACGTGGTCACCATCGCCATGGGCCTCGCCGCCTCGATGGGCCAGTTCCTGCTGAGCGCCGGCACCCCGGGAAAGCGCTTCGCGCTGCCGAACGCGGAGATCCTCATCCACCAGCCGTCCGCGGGCCTGGCCGGCTCGGCCTCGGACATCAAGATCCACGCCGAGCAGCTGCTGCGCACGAAGAAGCGTCTGGGTGAGCTCTCTGCCATGCACACCGGCCAGACGCTGGAGCGGTGGACCAAGGACGCCGACCGCGACCGCTGGTTCAGCGCCGAGGAGGCCAAGGCGTACGGCCTCATCGACGACGTCATGCCCTCCGCCACCGGCGTTCCGGGCGGGGGCGGCACCGGGGCCTGAGCCCCGGCCCACGTCCCGCAGTCGACCCCCAGCCCTATTTCGCCACCAGGACGGTGAACCTCCAGATGAACAACTTCCCCGGAAGCGGTCTCTACGAGCGCCCGCAGGCCGAGTTCTCCGGTATGCCCGCGGAGTCCCGCTACATCGTTCCGCGCTTCGTCGAGCGCACCTCGCAGGGCGTGCGCGAGTACGACCCGTACGCGAAGCTCTTCGAGGAGCGGGTGATCTTCCTCGGGGTGCAGGTCGATGACGCCTCCGCCAACGACGTCATGGCGCAGCTGCTGTGCCTGGAGTCGATGGACCCGGACCGCGACATCTCGGTCTACATCAACAGCCCCGGTGGCTCCTTCACGGCGCTGACGGCGATCTACGACACGATGCAGTTCGTCAAGCCCGACATCCAGACGGTCTGCATGGGTCAGGCGGCCTCCGCCGCGGCCGTGCTGCTGGCGGCCGGCACCCCGGGCAAGCGCATGGCGCTGCCCAACGCCCGGGTCCTGATCCACCAGCCCTTCAGCGAGACCGGCCGCGGCCAGGTCTCCGACCTGGAGATCGCCGCCCGCGAGATCCAGCGGATGCGCACGCAGCTGGAGGAGATGCTGGCCAAGCACTCGTCCACGCCGATCGAGAAGATCCGCGAGGACATCGAGCGTGACAAGATCCTGACCGCCGAGGAGTCCCTGGCGTACGGTCTGGTCGACCAGATCGTCTCGACGCGGAAGAGCTCCGTCTCGGTCTGATCGCGATCTTCGCGAATTGCGCCGGAGTGTTGCCCCCTTGGACCGAGTGAACCGAGTCGGTCCAAGGGGGGCCCGTACGGGGGGCCCGGCAAGGTACCGTCGATAGGCAAGCACCCGGGTCCGCGGAGCAATGCGGATCCCAGGCGAAGGGGATTCACCTCGTGGCACGCATCGGTGACGGCGGCGACCTGCTCAAGTGCTCGTTCTGCGGAAAGAGCCAGAAGCAGGTGAAGAAGCTCATCGCGGGACCTGGTGTGTACATCTGCGACGAGTGCATCGATCTCTGCAACGAGATCATCGAGGAAGAGCTCGCCGAGACCTCCGAGGTGCGCTGGGAGGAACTCCCCAAGCCCCGCGAGATCTACGAGTTCCTCAACGGCTACGTCGTCGGCCAGGAGCCCGCCAAGAAGGCGCTCTCCGTGGCCGTGTACAACCACTACAAGCGCGTCCAGGCGGGCGAGAACAGCCCGAGCCGTGGCGACGAGGGCATCGAGCTGGCCAAGTCCAACATCCTGCTGCTCGGCCCCACCGGCTCCGGCAAGACCCTGCTCGCGCAGACCCTCGCCCGGATGCTCAATGTCCCCTTCGCCTTTGCCGATGCCACAGCACTGACCGAGGCCGGCTATGTCGGTGAGGACGTCGAGAACATCCTCCTCAAGCTGATCCAGGCCGCGGACTTCGACATCAAGAAGGCCGAGACCGGGATCATCTACATCGACGAGATCGACAAGGTCGCCCGGAAGAGCGAAAACCCGTCGATCACCCGGGACGTCTCCGGCGAGGGCGTCCAGCAGGCCCTGCTGAAGATCCTGGAGGGCACCACCGCCTCGGTCCCGCCGCAGGGCGGCCGCAAGCACCCGCACCAGGAATTCATCCAGATCGACACCACCAACGTGCTGTTCATCGTCGGCGGTGCCTTCGCCGGTCTGGAGAAGATCATCGAGGCCCGGTCCGGCGCCAAGGGCATCGGCTTCGGCGCCACGATCCGCTCCAAGCGCGAGATCGAGTCCAAGGACCAGCTCCAGGACGTGATGCCGGAGGACCTGGTGAAGTTCGGGATGATCCCGGAGTTCATCGGTCGTCTCCCCGTCCTCACCTCGGTGCACAACCTCGACCGCGAGGCGCTCCTCCAGATCCTCGTCGAGCCGCGCAACGCCTTGGTCAAGCAGTACCAGCGGCTCTTCGAACTCGACGGCGTGGAGCTGGACTTCGACCGCCCGGCCCTGGAGGCCATCGCCGACCAGGCCATCCTCCGTGGCACCGGCGCCCGCGGTCTGCGCGCCATCATGGAGGAGGTCCTCCAGGCGGTGATGTACGAGATCCCGTCCCGCAAGGACGTCGCCCGCGTCGTGATCACCGCGGACGTGGTCCACTCCAACGTCAACCCGACTCTGGTCCCGCGCACCCGCGGCGACTCGGGCGAACCCCAGGAGAAGAGCGCGTAGGCGCGTCACCGATCGTCCAACTGAACCGCCCGGCAGCGGAGTCGCTGCCGGGCGGTTCTGTGGGTGGTGGGGGTCGGTGGTTCAGTGTCGGTGGCCCAGCCTGCATGCGTTGACTGCGTGATCCGGCTTGACGCCTATGTCCCTCAGCGGCATTTCGCAGAGGGGCGCCGGGTGGATGAACCCTGTTTCCCGTATGTGTGGCAGGTTCCAGTCAACGCCCGGTCGTGACGTGCCAGTTCGCCTCGGGCAAACGAAAGCGCTCGACGGGAAGGGCTCCTCGTCGAGCGCTTGCACCTTCAGGTGCCGGGGTGTTGTTACTTCTTCTCCTTGCGGACCTCGTTGCGGACCTTGGCGGCCTTGTCCGCCAGCTCCTTGGCGCCGGGCGTGGTGGCGGAGCCGCCGTTGGGGTTGGGCTTGGCGACCATGGAGACGATGCCGAGGGCGCTGTTGTCGCCCCACATGCAGATGGAGGCGGTGACGGGCACGGTGATCCCGGCCTGCGAGAAGGTGATCTTCTGCGTCTCGCACTTCATGACGTCGCCGTCGAAGTCACTGGGCGTGTACTCGGTGACCGGGGTGACCTGCTCGACCTTGGCGCCGTGGGAGCCTTCCTTGACGCCTTCGTTGTACTTGGCGAAGCCCTGGGTCACGGCACCCTGCGGGTCGGCGACGGTCCCGTAGACGCCGTTCACGGACAGTTGCAGCCCGGCGGTGTCCAGGTACGTGCCGGCGACGCCCTTGGCGTTGGAGATGCCGAGGGCCTTGGCGTCCTTGTCGTTGGAGAAGTCTTCGGCACCGCCGCTGCCGCCGGGGCTCTGGGTCTTCTTGAACTGCCCGCTCAGCAGCTGGTCCGGCAGCGCGATGGTGTACGGCTTGACCTTGCTGCCCGAGCCGAAGGCGAAGTACGCGCCGGCGCCGATCGCCGCGACCACCACGACCGCGCCGATGATCAGGCCGATCTTCTTGCCGTTGCCGCCGCCGGACTCCGACTCCTGCGGGATCATCCCGTAGGGCGTCTGCTGGCCGCCGAAGGGGGGCTGCTGGCCGTAGTTGGGCTGCTGGGGCTGGCCGTAGGGCGGCTGCGCGGCCTGCTGCGGGAACTGCGGCTGCGGGGCCTGCTGCGGGAACTGCTGCTGCGGGTAGCCGTAGCCCTGCTGGGGAGGCACCTGGCCGCCCTGCTGCGGGTAGCCGTAGCCGGGCTGCGGGGCGGGCGGCTGCGGCTGGCCGTACGGCCCGGGCTGCTGGGGCTGCTGTCCGTACGGACCCGGAGGCGGCTGGTTGTAGCTCATGGAGCGGTTCCCCTCGTGACTGCTGGTGACGCCGGGATGCCGCGGGTGACATCCGAGCGCGTGTTTATGCGCTGCCGACATCCTGTACGACGCCGCTGACAGCCGGTGCCCCGGGGGCGAAACCGATTCGAAGCTGCTACATGGGCGCCCGTACACTGTCCGTCGTGACCGAGAACACTCAGCAGCCCCAGCACAGCGTCCCCGAACTGCCGACTCAGTACACGCCGGCCGATGTAGAGGGGCCGCTGTACGAGCGCTGGGTAGAGCGGGGCTACTTCGAGGCGGACGAGAAGAGCGAGAAGCCGCCGTACACCGTCGTCATCCCCCCGCCGAACGTCACCGGGTCGCTGCACCTGGGCCACGCCTTCGAGCACACGCTGATCGACGCCCTCACCCGCCGCAAGCGGATGCAGGGCTACGAGACGCTCTGGCAGCCGGGCATGGACCATGCGGGCATCGCTACCCAGAACGTGGTCGAGCGCGAACTCGCCAAGGAGGGCGCGTCGCGGCACGACCTGGGGCGTGAGGCGTTCGTCGAGCGTGTCTGGCAGTGGAAGGACGAGTCCGGTGGCCAGATCTCCGGACAGATGCGGCGCCTGGGCGACGGCGTCGCCTGGTCCCGTGAGCGGTTCACGATGGACGAGGGCCTCTCCAAGGCCGTCCAGACGATCTTCAAGCGGCTCTACGACGACGAGTTGATCTACCGCGCCGAGCGCATCATCAACTGGTGCCCGCGCTGCCTGACCGCCATCTCCGACATCGAGGTGGAGTACCAGGACGACGACGGCGAGCTGGTCTCGATCCGCTACGGCGAGGGGGACTCCTCGATCGTCGTCGCCACCACCCGCGCCGAGACGATGCTCGGTGACACCGCCGTCGCCGTCCACCCCGAGGACGAGCGGTACGCCCACCTCGTCGGCACCGAGATCGAGCTGCCGCTGACCGGCCGCCGCATCCCGGTCGTCGCGGACGAGCACGTCGACCCGGAGTTCGGCACGGGCGCGGTCAAGGTCACCCCGGCGCACGACCCGAACGACTTCGAGATCGGACAGCGGCACAGTCTGCCGTCGCTGACCGTCCTCGACGAGCGCGGCGTCATCACGGCGCACGGTCCGTTCCAGGGGCTGGACCGCTTCGAGGCCCGGTCGGCGATCGTCGGTGCGCTGCGCGCCGAGGGCCGGATCGTCGCCGAGAAGCGCCCGTACACCCACTCCGTCGGGCACTGCTCGCGGTGCAAGACCACCATCGAGCCGCGGCTGTCCATGCAGTGGTGGGTCAAGGTCGGCCCGCTGGCCAAGGCCGCCGGTGACGCGGTCCGCGAGGGCAAGGTCGCGATCCACCCCAAGGAGATGGAGTCCCGGTACTTCGGCTGGGTCGACAACCTCCACGACTGGTGCATCTCGCGGCAGCTGTGGTGGGGCCACCGCATCCCGGTCTGGTACGGGCCGAACGGCGAGGTCGTCTGCGTCGGACCCGACGACGAGGCGCCCACCGGAGATGGGTGGCACCAGGACACCGACGTCCTCGACACGTGGTTCTCGTCCGGTCTGTGGCCGTTCTCCACGCTGGGCTGGCCCGAGCAGACCCCGAGCGTCGGGAAGTTCTACCCGAACTCGGTCCTGGTCACCGGCTACGACATCCTCTTCTTCTGGGTCGCCCGGATGATGATGTTCGGGCTGTACGCGATGGACGGCACCCCGCCGTTCCACACCATCGCGCTGCACGGCATGGTCCGTGACCAGTTCGGCAAGAAGATGTCCAAGTCCTTCGGGAACGCGGTCAACCCGCTGGACTGGATGGACACCTACGGTTCGGACGCGGTCCGCTTCACCCTCGCCCGCGGCGCCAACCCGGGCGTCGACGTGCCGATCGGTGAGGACTGGGTCCAGGGCTCCCGCAACTTCGCCAACAAGATCTGGAACGCCACCCGCTTCGCGCTGATGAACGGCGCGACGGTGGAGGGCGACCTGCCGCCCGCGGAAGCGCTGTCCGCGACCGACCGGTGGATCCTGTCCCGGCTCAACTCGGTCGTCGCCGAGGTCGACGCGTACTACGACGACTACCAGTTCGCCAAGCTGTCGGACACCCTCTTCCACTTCGCCTGGGACGAGGTCTTCGACTGGTACGTCGAGCTGTCCAAGACGACGTTCATGGCGGGCGGCCCGGCCGCCGACGCCTCCCGCCGGGTGCTCGGCGAGGTCCTGGACGTCACCCTGCGGCTGCTGCACCCGGTCGTGCCGTTCGTCACCGAGACGCTGTGGACGACGCTGACCGGTGGCGAGTCGGTCGTCATCGCCCAGTGGCCCGGCGACTCGGGCTTCCGGGACGCGGCGGCCGAGCGGGAGATCGAGACCGTTCAGCAGATCGTCACCGAGGTCCGCCGGTTCCGTTCCGACCAGGGCCTCCAGCCGGGCCAGAAGGTCCCCGCGCGGCTGGACCTGACCGGTACGGCACTGGCGCCGCACGAGGCCGCGATGCGCTCGCTGCTGCGCCTGACGCCGGCCGACGAGGGCTTCACCGCCACCGCGTCGCTGCCGGTCGCCGGCGCGACGGTCGCGCTGGACCTGTCCGGTGCGATCGACGTCGAGGCGGAGCGCAAGCGGCTGACGAAGGACCTGGCGGTGGCCGAGAAGGAGCTGGCGCAGACCACCGCCAAGCTCGGCAACGAGGCGTTCCTCGCCAAGGCCCCCGAGCAGGTCAAGGAGAAGATCCGGACCCGCAAGGCGGCCGCCGAGGCCGATATCGAGCGGATCACCGCGCAGTTGGCGGCCCTGCCCACGGCGTAGTCGGCGGCGCCGGCCACACGCCGGGCCCCGCAGCCTCCTCCGCAGGCCCCTCGTCCGTACGGGCGGGGGGCCTGCGCCGTCCCCGCCGTCCGCCGCGGTCGCCGCGCTCCCGGACCGGCCACAGCAGGACGTACGCCGTGGAGACCGCCACGAACGCCAGCCGGATCAGGCCCCGCACCGAATCGTCCGGGACGGCGAAGACGCTGCCGTAGAGGACGAGCAGCGCCAGCCAGCTCCACCAGGGCACCAGGCGGCGCTGCCCGATGACGTCCCACAGGAGGGTGCCGAGCAGCACCGACGCGGTGTAGTAGGTGTAGACGCTGGGGTCCAGGACGATCCGGGCGTTGGCGCCGAGCAGCACCACGGCCGCCCAGCGGCCCCGCCAGACCGCGAGTCCGCCCAGCACCAGCCCGAGGGCGAACTGCGCGGGGCGGACCCAACCGGGGGTCTCGGGGTCGTCGGCGCCCAGCCAGCGCAGCGCGGACGCCGGCTGGTTGGGGATGGCGAACTTGGCGGCGGCGAAGGACTGGGCGTCGCCGAGGAAGAACGGCAGCCAGGCGACGGCGACCAGCGCGGCGCACCACAGGCCGGCCTTGAGCCACTTGTCCCGGGGGAGCGCCAGCAGCAGCGGGACGAAGGCCAGCGCGGTCGGCTTGGAGTCCATCGCCAGCGCCAGGAAGGCACCGGTCAGGGCGGCGTTGCCGCTGGTCACGGCGCGCACCGCGAGGGCGGTGAAGAACAGGGCCAGGACGTCGTCGAGGTGCCCGAAGCGGACCGCGACCTCGATCCACATGGGGATGAAGGCCAGCCCGGCGATCAGCACCCGCTGCCGCAGCCGCTGGTGGTTGGTGCCGGTGCCCAGGAAGTGGTGGGCGGCGCTGCGGCCGGCCAGCACCAGGATGACCAGGCCCAGCGCGGACATCAGGGCCGCGGCGAGGAACTGCCCGGTGGCCTCCGGGAACGGGTTGAACAGCCCGGCCGTCAGGAAGCTGATCGGCCCCATCTGGAGCTCGGGGTGGTGCGCGTAGAGGTTGAGGCCGCCGGTGCCGTCACCGGAGCTGCCCTGGTAGATGAGTTCGCCGCCGGTGCGCAGATAGTGCCAGGAGAAGCCGCCGTGCGGTTCCACGATCAAGAACCACAGCACGGTCCATGCCGTGAGCAGCACCAAATGCATCCGCTGACTGATTGCCGGCACGCCTCTTCAGCTCCTGCTTTCCTGACTCTTTGCGATGACCGCGGTCGCCGCGGTCCGGGGGCGTTCCAGACCCCGCCGTGCAAGAGGGCACCGGGCGGCGGAAAGGTTGTCCCGCCCGACGGTCCGATCGCTCACATCCAGGTGGAACGCGGTTCTCATGACGCTCTCATGAAGGCGAGGCACCGTGAACCGGAATGCCGGAGTTCCGACGGAAACGTAGGTCCGGTCCCGTCCCCAGCACCGAGGAGCCGCGCCCCATGAACAAACCCCTGCGACGGGTCTCGGTCTTCTGCCTCGCACTGATCCTTGCACTGATGGGCTGGGCCACCTGGATCCAGGGCGCCAAGGCCAGCGACTACCAGGAGAACCCGCACAACCCGCGGGTGAACATCGCCAAGTACTCCGGGCCCCTGGGCAACATCCTCGTCGACGGCCAGCCGGTCACCGGCTCCGCCGCCACCTCCTCCACCCTGAAGTACAAGCGGACCTACAAGGACGGCCCGCTCTACGCCCCGGTCACCGGCTTCTCCTCGCAGATCTTCGGCAGCACCCAGCTGGAGAGCCTCTACGGCGACCTGCTCGGCGGCAGCGACAGCCGGCTCCAGAACCCCGCCGACACCCTGCTGCACGAGCGCCCCAAGGGCGGCGACGTGGCCACCACCATCGACCCCAAGGTGCAGAAGGCCGGTTACCAGGCGCTCGGCGACAAGACCGGCGCGGCCATCGCGCTGGACCCGGCGACCGGCCGGATCCTGGGCATGGTCAGCACCCCGTCGTACGACCCGGGGAAGTTCGCCGGGTCCGGCACCGCCGACCAGAAGGCGTGGCAGGCCCTGACGAACGACGCCGGCCAGCCGAACCTCAACCGCGCGCTGCGCCAGCCGCTGCCGCCCGGCTCCACCTTCAAGCTGGTGGTCGCCGCCGCCGCGCTGGAGAACGGCCTGTACTCCTCGGTGGACCAGCCCACCGACAGCCCCGACCCGTACACCCTCCCCAACACCCGCACCCAGCTGACCAACGAGAGCGCCTCGGCGCCCTGCAAGAACGCCACCATCCGCACCGCGCTCCAGTACTCCTGCAACACCGTCTTCGCGAAGATCGCCGTCGACCTGGGCAAGGACAAGGTCGCGGCGCAGGCCGAGAAGTTCGGTTTCAACGACGCCAAGGTGGACGTCCCGGTGCGCGCCGCCAAGAGCGTCTACCCGACGGGCATGGACCAGGCGCAGACCGCGCTCTCCGGCATCGGCCAGTTCGACGACCAGGCCACCCCGCTCCAGATGGCGATGGTCGCCTCGGCGATCGCGGGCGGCGGCGACCTGAAGACCCCGCAGCTGGTCGACAAGCTCACCGACGGCGGCGGCAACACCGTCCAGCAGAACACCCCGAAGACCTACCGCAAGGCGATGTCGAGCCGGACCGCCGCCCAGCTGCGCTCCGCGATGCAGACGGTCGTGGACAAGGGAACCGGGTCCAACGCGAAGATCGACGGAGTGACCGTCGGCGGCAAGACCGGCACCGCCCAGCACGGCGTCGACAACAGCGGCACCCCGTATGCCTGGTTCGTCTCGTATGCGGACGACGGCAAGGGCCACCAGGTCGCGGTCGCCGTAATGGTCGAGGACGGGCACGCGGCCCGCAACGAGGTCTCCGGCAACGGGCTGGCGGCCCCGATCGCCAAGGCGATGATGCAGGCGGCGCTGTCCTGACCGGAGCGGGGGCGGGACGGGCTCGGGGCGGGCGTGGGACGGGCTCGGTGCGGGGGAGTGGCGGTGCGGGGGCGGCGACGGCCCGTTGTCGGTGGCGCCTCGTAGACTTGTCGTCGTGAGCGAGCGCCCCCAGAACGACGATCCCGACCCGACTCCCGACCCGACCGACGCCTTCGAGGAGATGGTCGAGGCCGAGACGCAACGTGACCCCGACCTCGCGGTGATCGAGGCCGGTAGCCGGACCTTGCGCGCGCAGGCCGGACCGCCGCAGGGGGACCAGGTCCCGGCCCGGCCCGCCGACCCGGAGGTCGACCGCGCGCTGCGCGCCGTGGAGGAGGAGCTGGGGGGCCGCTGGGGCGAGACCAAACTCGACCCGTCGATCGAGCGCATCGCCGCGCTCCTGGACATCCTGGGCTCGCCGCAGCGCGCCTACCCGTCCATCCACATCACGGGGACGAACGGCAAGACCAGCACGGCCCGCATGATCGAGGCCCTGCTCGGCGGCTTCGAGCTGCGCACCGGCCGCTACACCAGCCCGCACGTCCAGTCCGTCACCGAGCGGATCAGCCTGGACGGCAGCCCCATCTCCGCCGAGCGCTTCATCGAGACCTACCGCGACATCGCGCCGTACGTGGAGATGGTCGACGGGCAGCAGGAATACCGCCTCTCGTTCTTCGAGGTGCTCACCGCGATGGCGTTCGCCGCGTTCGCCGACGCCCCGGTGGACGTCGCGGTCGTCGAGGTCGGCATGGGCGGCACCTGGGACGCGACCAACGTCATCGACGGCGACGTCGCCGTGATCACCCCGATCTCGCTGGACCACACCGACCGGCTGGGCGAGACGCCCGAGCAGATCGCCGGGGAGAAGTCCGGGATCATCAAGAAGGACGCCACCGTCGTCCTGGCCCAGCAGCCGGTGGACGCGGCCTCGGTGATGCTCAAGCGCGCCGTCGAGGTGGACGCCACGGTCGCCCGCGAGGGCATGGAGTTCGGCGTGCTCTCCCGAGAGGTGGCGGTCGGCGGCCAGATGCTGACCCTGCGCGGACTGGGTGGCGAGTACCCGGAGGTCTTCCTCCCGCTGCACGGCGCCCACCAGGCGCACAACGCCGCGGTCGCGCTCGCCGCCGTCGAGGCGTTCTTCGGCGTCGGCGCGGGCCATGCCAGCACCCTCGACATCGACACCATCCGCTCCGGGTTCGCTTCGGTCAGCTCGCCCGGCCGGATGGAGGTGGTCCGGCGCAGCCCCACGGTGGTGCTGGACGCCGCGCACAACCCGGGCGGCGCGCGGGCGGCGGCCGAGGCGGTCACCGAGGCGTTCGATTTCAGCCGACTGATCGGGGTCGTCGGGGCCAGCGAGGGCAAGGACGTCCGGGGCGTCCTGGAGGCTTTCGAGCCGATCTTCGCCGAGGTCGTGGTGACGCGTAATTCCAGCCAGCGTGCGATGGATCCGGACGAGCTGGCCGCCATCGCCGTGGAGATCTTCGGCGCCGAGCGGGTCCAGGTCGAGCCGCGACTGGACGACGCCCTGGAGGCGGCGATCACCCTCGCCGAGGAAGAGGGCGAGTTCGCCGGCGCCGGTGTCCTGGTGACCGGCTCGGTGATCACGGTCGGCGAGGCCCGGCTGCTCCTGGGAAGGAACTGACCATGCGCACGCTGTGTGCCAGCACCCTGATAGGCGAGTTCTTCGTGATCGGCTTCGCCGGCCTGGTCGCGATGCAGATGACCGACATCTCCCGCGCCACCATCTGGATCGTCAGCGGTATCGCGATGCTGCTGAGCCTGCTGCTGTGCGGGATGCTGTCCCGTCCCGGCGGGGTCCAGCTGGGCTGGGCGCTGCAGATCGCGCTGATCGCCAGCGGCCTGGTCGTCCCCTCGATGTTCTTCCTCGGCGCGGTCTTCGGCGCCCTGTGGTGGGCCTCGGTCCACTTCGGCCGCAAGGTCGACGAGGCGAAGGCCCGCTTCGCGGCCGAGGCCGAGCCGGCGGCGGCCGGCTGACCCCCACGAACCTGCCTTTCCCCACCCACTCACGGGAGGGGACGGGGCTGCGGGGTGGGGGTGTTCCGGACGTAAAGCGCAGCAGTCCGGAAC
>NZ_JBHVQS010000054.1:0-23315 GCF_042886435.1 Streptomyces sp. NPDC058000 | reverse complement strand
GGGGGGGGGGGGGGGGGGGTTGCCGCCCCTACCCCCACCCACGCCCTAAACCCCCCCACCCCGCACCCCCGGCACCGTGGCCGACCAGCCCCGCGCAGCGGACAACGCCCGCGCAGGCGACACGGCACCGCACCCGGCAACGTACGGGGACGCCCCGCGCAGCGGCATCGCACCCGGCAACGTCCGCCCCGTGTCCAGGCGATAGCCTGGCGCCGCTGACCGTCGTTCATATACAGGGAGTCCCTCCGTGAGCCAGCGCACCCTCGTCCTCCTCAAGCCCGACGCCGTCAAGCGCGGTCTGATCGGCGAGATCGTCCGCCGCATCGAGCGCAAGGCCAACTGGACGATCACCGCGCTGGAGCTGCGCACCCTCGACCGCGAGGTGCTGGAGCAGCACTACGCCGAGCACGTCGGCAAGCCCTTCTACGAGCCGCTGGTGGAGTTCATGTCCTCCGGACCGGTCGTCTCGCTGGTCGTCGAGGGCGAGCGGGTCATCGAGGGCGTCCGCGCGCTGGCCGGTCCGACTGACCCGATTGCCGCGCCGAGTGGGTCCATTCGTGGGGACTTCGGAACGATCACCCGAGAAAATCTCATCCACGCCTCGGATTCCGAAGAGTCCGCCGAGCGCGAGATCAAGATTTTCTTCCCCGGCATTTCCTGATCGAAAGTCAGCAGCCAACCCCCTTGTGACCAGGGGCGACCGGTGAAATCATCGGTCGCCCCTCGGTGTATTCGCCGCGAGCGGGGGAACGCGTTCCCGCGACACGACGTCACCATTAAGGGGGGCGGGTGCGTGTACGGCTGACAATGGCGGAACGGCCTCCCGTCGTGTTCGTGTGGGAACACTACGAACTACGATGGAGGCTTCCGCGCGTCACAGCGCATCACCTCCTGCCGACCTCAAAGTAAGCATTCGCTCCAGTTGGGAAGGCCAGACGTATCCTCATGGGGAACAACATGTCGTTCATCGGCCG
This sequence comes from Streptomyces sp. NPDC058000, assembly GCF_042886435.1. Taxonomy (NCBI): domain Bacteria; kingdom Bacillati; phylum Actinomycetota; class Actinomycetes; order Kitasatosporales; family Streptomycetaceae; genus Streptomyces; species Streptomyces sp. NPDC058000. The sequence goes on along the minus strand of NZ_JBHVQS010000054.1, from coordinate 22,341 downwards.
TGACATGGCTGTCGACCTCGGGACCGCCAACACGCTGGTGTACGTCAGGGGCCGCGGCATCGTCCTCAACGAACCGTCGGTCGTGGCCATCAACACCAACACCGGCGGCATCCTCGCCGTTGGCGCCGAGGCGAAGAAGATGATCGGCCGGACCCCCGGCAACATCGTCGCCGTGCGGCCCCTGAAGGACGGGGTGATCGCCGACTTCGAGATCACCGAGCGGATGCTCCGCTACTTCATCCTCAAGATCCACAAGCGGCGCTATCTCGCCCGCCCGCGGGTGGTGGTCTGCGTTCCCTCCGGCATTACGGGAGTTGAGCGCCGCGCGGTCATCGAGGCGTCGACCCAGGCCGGCGCCCGCCAGGTGCACATCATCGAGGAGCCGATGGCCGCCGCGATCGGCTCCGGTCTGCCGGTCCACGAGGCCACCGGCAACATGGTCGTGGACATCGGCGGCGGCACCACCGAGGTCGCGGTCATCTCGCTCGGCGGCATCGTCACCGCCCAGTCGATCCGGGTCGCCGGCGACGAGCTGGACAACGCGATCATCCAGCACATCAAGAAGGAGTACAGCCTCCTGCTGGGCGAGCGCACCGCCGAGTCCATCAAGATCACCATCGGTTCGGCGTACGACCTCGAACAGGACGAGCACACCGAGATCCGCGGCCGCGACCTGGTCTCCGGTCTGCCCAAGACCGTCGTCATCTCGGCCGCCGAGGTCCGCAAGGCCATCGAGGAGCCGGTCAACTCCATCGTCGACGCGGTCAAGACGACCCTCGACAAGTGCCCGCCGGAGCTGTCCGGTGACGTCATGGACCGTGGCATCGTTCTCACCGGCGGCGGCGCTCTGCTCCGCGGCCTGGACGAGCGGCTGCGCCGCGAGACCGGTATGCCCATCCACATCGCCGAGGACCCGCTCGACTCCGTCGCGCTCGGTTCCGGCAAGTGCGTCGAGGAGTTCGAGGCGCTCCAGCAGGTCCTGGACTCCCAGCCGCGCCGCTGACCCACCCGGTCCCGACCCGTCGCGCGGGCGTCACACGGCGTTCGCGCGGGTCGGGCACCCTGGACAAGCAGCCGATCCGTCCGGCGGATCGCCGGCCCATACCGCAACGCCCCCACAGACACGGTGCATTGACGCTTCACCACTGCGCCGTCACAGCAAGGCACAATGCTCAACCCCCGAACGAGACCGGCGGGGCCCGCAGCCGGCCGGTCCTACGAGGAAGGACACGGCCGCCGCACGTGAGGGACACACGAGAGAGCCGGCTGCTGCTGGTGCTGCTGGTCGCGATCGCGTTCGCGCTGATCACGGTCGATATCCGCGGCGGTGAACAGTCCCCGCTCGACGGTGCCCGGCAAGCCGCCGCCTCCGCCTTCGGCCCGGTGGAGCGCGGCGTGGCCCGCATCGTCAACCCGGTCGGCAACGCCGTCAGCGCCGTACGGGACGCAGGCCAGCGCCACAGCCGCATCCGCGAGTTGGAACACGAGAACGCCGCCCTGAAGCTCAAGCTCGGCACCCCCGACCGCAACCGCAACCGCGCCGCCGAGCTCGACAAGATCCTCAAGACCGCGGCCACCGGCCAGTACGCGATCAAGGGCGCCGAGGTCATCGCCATCGGGTCCGCGCAGGGCTTCTCCTGGACCGTCACCATCGACGCCGGCAGCCGCGACGGGATCGCCCGCGATATGACCGTCCTCAACGGTGACGGGCTGGTCGGCCGGATCACCACCGTCACCCCGCACACCTCCACCGTGCTGCTCGCCGCCGACCCGGAGTTCACCGTCGGCACCCGCATGGAGAAGACCAACGAGATCGGCTTCGCCAACGGCCAGGGCGTCCGCTCGCTCCGCGTCCAGCTGCTCAACGGCCGGGCCGACGTCAAGAAGGGCGACCGGCTGGTCACCTTCGGCTCCAGCAAGGACAAGCCGTTCGTGCCCGGCGTACCGGTCGGCTCGGTCGTCAAGGTCGAGCCGCTCAACGGCGATCTGACCCGGACCCTCCAGGTTCGGCCGTTCGTTTCCTTCTCCTCGCTCGACGTCGTAGGCGTCGTCGTCCAGCCGCCGCGCAAGGACCCGCGGGACACCGTCCTGCCGCCCCCGGTCAAGCCCACGCCGACGCCGACGGTCACTGTCACGGCCACCCCCTCCGCGAGCGCTTCACCCAGGAGCTGACCGATGCGCATCAACCGGATCCTGCTCGCCATCCCGCTGGTGGTGGTCGCCCTGATCATCCAGGTCGGCATCCTCGCCAGACTCCAACTGCCGGGCGCCGTACCGGATCTGCTGATGCTGGTCGTGGTCGGCCTGGCGCTGGTCTACGGTCACGTCGGCGGCTCGCTCATCGGTTTCGGCGCGGGACTGCTCGCCGACCTCGCCCCGCCCGCCGACCACGCCATCGGCCGCTACGCCCTGGTCCTGTGCGTCATCGGCTACGTCGCGGGCCTGACCAAGCCGGACAACGGCCAGCACCGCTCGGCGACCCTGCCGCTGGTGGTCGTCATCGGCGCCGCCATCGGCTCGACGCTGCTGTACGCCGGGGTCGGCTCGCTGGTCGGCGACACCGCGGCCCGGCACGTCGGCCTGGTCGGGCTGCTGCTCAGCGCCACCCTCTACGACCTGCTGCTCGCCCCCTTCACCGTCCCGCTGGTGATGGCGCTGGCGCGCAGAACCGAACACGATCCGCTGGCCACCGATGCCGCCGGCAGCAGTCGCTCCGGTGGAGCCGGTCCATGGACCGGGGGCTGGCTCACCACCGGCACCGGCCTCAAGGCCAGCCGCAACGCGATGAAGGCGATCCGCACCGGCCGGGTGCCCAAACCGGCCCGGGGCGGACGCACCAAGGGGGTCAAGGGCCTCAAGGGCATCAAGGGGGTCAAGCGCCTGTGAGCAACATTCCGGAGACGGGGAGGACCTCCCGGGTCACCATCCGGCTGATCGCCATCCAGATCCTGGTCTTCTCGCTGCTGGCGACGCTCGGCGGTCGGCTCTGGTACCTCCAGATCCGCAACGGCCAGGAGTACGCGGCCAAGGCCAGGTCCAACCACGTCCAGCAGGTCATCGACCCGGCCACCCGCGGCTCCATCCTCGACGCCCGCGGGGTGCCGCTGGCCGACAACCAGACCCGGCTGGTGGTCTCCGCCAGCCGCACCGACCTGCTGAAGATGAAGGACGGCGGCAAGGCCGTGCTCGCCCGGCTGGCCAAGGTGCTCGGCCTGTCGGCGCAGGAGATCCGCAACAAGGTCCGGCTCTGCGACGCCAAGACCCCGCAGCCCTGCTGGAACGGCTCGCCCTACCAGCCGATCCCGATCACCGACAAGGCCACCACCCAGCAGGCCCTGCAGATCCGCGAGCGCTCCGAGGACTTCCCCGGCATCAGCGCCCAGCCCACCGCCGTCCGCCGCTACCCGGCCCTCGGCAAGGCCAACACCGCCCAGGTCCTCGGCTACCTCTCACCGGTCACCGACGAGGAGATCAAGAAGGCCAAGGACGGCCCCTCGCCGCTGCTGCGCTCCGACCAGGTCGGCCGGTCCGGGCTGGAGCGGCAGTACGACAACTACCTGCGCGGCAAGGCCGCCGTCACCCGTTACGAGGTCGACAACCTCGGCCGGGTCATCGGCCAGGCCAACAGCGACAAGGGCCAGGCCGGTTCGACCCTGGTCACCAGCATCGACGCCCGCGTCCAGGCCATAGCGGAGAAGCAGCTCGACCAGGCCATGAAGGACGCCCGCACCCAGATGGACCGGAACACCGGCACCAACTACAAGGCGGATTCGGGCGCCGTGGTCGTCATGGAGGCGAAGACCGGCCGGGTGGTCGCGATGGCCTCCAACCCCACCTACGACCCCAACGCCTGGGTCGGCGGGATCTCCGGCAAGGACTACGCCGAGCTCACCGGCAAGGACTCCAACTACCCGCTGCTCAACCGCGCGATCCAGGGACAGGCCGCCCCCGGCTCGATCTTCAAGGTCGTCTCGACCTCCGCCGCGGTCAACGCCGGCTACCCCTTCGACGGCCACTACCCGTGCACCAGCTCGTACAGCATCGGCGGCCAGGTCTTCCGGAACTTCGAGGGCGAATCGCAGGGTGACATCAGCCTGGGCCGTGCGCTGGAGGTCTCCTGCGACACCGTCTTCTACCGGATCGGGCACGACGAGTGGAAGAGGGACGGCGGGGACAAGCCGGTCCAGAGCCCCAACGACTGGTTCTACAAGACCGCCCACCAGTTCGGTCTCGGCAAGGAGACCGGCATCGACCTGCCCAACGAGGTGACCGGCCGGGTCCCCGACCGCCAGTGGAAGAGCGCCTTCTGGAAGGCCAACAAGGACAGCTGGTGCGCGCACCCCAAGGACGCCAATGACTACGTGTCCAAGCTCGCTCGGGAGAACTGCCTCGAAGGCATGAAGCTGCACGCCTACGACTCCATCAACTACGCCATCGGCCAGGGCGACACCCTCGTCACCCCGATCCAGATGGCGACCATCTACGGGGCCCTCTCCAACGGCGGCACCCTCTACAACCCCACCGTCGGCAAGGCCGTCGTCAGCCCCGACGGCAAGTCGGTGCAGATGATCAAGCCCACCTCGCACGGCCATCTGCCGGACACCCCGCAGACCATCCAGCAGATCGATGCCGCGCTCCAGGGCGTGACCGAGCGGGGCACCGCCGCCTGGCGCTTCCAGGGCTGGCCGCAGGACAAGGTCCCGATGCACGCCAAGACCGGTACCGCCGAGGTCTACGGCAAGCAGACCACCTCGTGGTTCGCGACGTACACCAAGGACTACACGGTCGTGATGACCATCTCCCAGGGTGGCACCGGCTCCGGCGCCTCCGGCCCGGCCGTCCGCAACATCTACAACGCGCTCTACGGCGTCAACGACAAGGGCGAGATCGACGAGAAGGCCGCGCTGCTCCCGAAGCCGGAGGCCACGCTGCCCAAGATCGAGAGCGACGGCACCATCATCGCCCCGTCCATCAAGCCGCCGGCCGACCCGTCGCCGTCCCCCTCGGGGAGCCCCCAGTAGTGACCACACCGCCCTTTTCCCGGACTTTCTCCGTCCGCCGCTACGGCCCCGACCTCAGCGTCTGGGGCCGGCTGACGGCCCGCGACTCCGTGGTGCGCAAGCTGGACTGGATACTGCTGCTGTCCTGCCTGGTGCTCTCCCTGATGGGCGCGGTGCTGGTCTTCTCCGCCACCCGCAACCGCACCGAACTCAACAAGGGCGACGAGTTCTTCTTCTTCGTCCACCATCTGCTGAACACCGCCATCGGCGTGGCCCTGGCGACCTGCACCATCTGGCTCGGCCACCGCACCCTGCGCGGCGCCGTCCCGATCCTGTTCGGCCTCTCGGTGGTGCTGGCGATGCTGGTGCTGACGCCGTTGGGCGCCACCATCAACGGCTCGCGCTCCTGGCTGGCGATCCCCGGCGGCTTCTCGCTCCAGCCCGCCGAATTCACCAAGATCACCATCACCCTGGGCATGGCGATGATCCTGGCGGCCCGGGTCGACGCCGGAGACCGCCCGCACCCCGACCACCGCACCGTCTTCCAGGCCCTGGGCCTGGCCGCCATCCCGGTGGCCGTGATCCTGCTGATGCCCGACCTCGGCTCGGTGATGGTGCTCGGCGCCATCATCCTCGGCGTGCTGCTGTCCAGCGGCTGTTCCAACCGCTGGATCCTGGGCCTGCTGGGCACCGGCGTCGTCGGCTGCGTCGCCATCTGGCAGCTCGGGCTGCTGGACGCCTACCAGATCGCCCGGTTCGCCGCGTTCGCCAACCCGAGCCTGGACCCGGCCGGTGTCGGCTACAACACCAACCAGGCCCGGATCGCCATCGGCGGCGGCGGACTGACCGGCTCCGGCCTCTTCCACGGCAGCCAGACCACCGGCCAGTTCGTCCCCGAACAGCAGACCGACTTCATCTTCACCGTCGCCGGCGAGGAGCTGGGCTTCCTCGGCGCGGGCCTGATCATCTTCCTGCTCGGCGTGGTGCTGTGGCGGGCCTGCCGGATCGCCCGCGAGACCGGCGAGCTCTACGGCACGATCGTGGCGGCCGGCATCATCGCGTGGTTCGCCTTCCAGGCTTTCGAGAACATCGGGATGACCCTGGGCATCATGCCCGTCACCGGTCTGCCGCTGCCGTTCGTCTCCTACGGCGGCACGTCGATGTTCGCGGTGTGGATCGGCATCGGGCTGTTGCAGTCGATCCGCGTCCAGCGCCCGGTCTCCGCCTCCCGCTGACCCCGCCGCCCCGAGCGGGCGTCAGTGCCCGGTGTGCAGCTCGAACCACAGGGACGTGGTGTGCGGCGGCCCCTCGAACGGCGTCGTCCCCCAGTCGTCGGCGAGCCGGCTGATCAGCAGCAGCCCGTGCGCGGGGTCCCGGTCGCCGGCCCGGGCCGGCGCGGGGACGATCTGCGCGCCCTCGTCGTGCACGCTGATCCGCAGGCCGTGCGCCGCGGTCACCACCCGCAGCAGGATGTCCGCGGAACCGGGCGTGCGCAGATGGGCCCGGGTGACCGCCTCCGAGGTGAGCAGGACGGCGGTGTCGCGCAGGGCGGCGAGCGGACCGCGCCGCAGCACCGCCCGGACGAAGTCCCGGGCGGTCTTCGGGGAGGTGGGTCGGCTCGGCGCCGTGAGCACGTACGGGCGGGCGCCCGCCGCGACGCGGAGCGGGCTCCGGGCGAGGGCTGCGGTATCGGGGTGCACGGTTTCTCCCGGTGTCGATCGAGCGCCGATTGCCACGCTGCGTGGACGGCTTGTCACACACCGTAAGACACCGTGAGTCGGCGGTGCCACCCATCTAGGGCGGGGACCGGCGCCGGACGTCTGGTCGGGCGCGTTGCGGCTGGCTAGATTCGATGCATGGCGGACACCGTGCGGGAAATCGAGCGGAAATACGAGACGGACGCCACCGGCGCCGGCCGTCTGCCCGACCTGACCCGCGTCGACCGGGTCGCGACCGTGGTGGAACGCGACCCGGAGACCCTGGACGCCCTGTACTACGACACCGCCGACCAGCGCCTCGCCGCGGACGGCATCACCCTGCGGCGGCGCACCGGCGGCCCCGACGCGGGCTGGCACCTCAAACTCCCGGCCGCGCTCCCCGGCGTCACCGGCTCGGTCCGCGACGAGATCCGCGCCCCGCTCGCCGACGCCCCACCGCCCGACCTCACCGCGCTGGCCCGCTCCCGCACCCGGGGCGCCGCACTGGTCCCCCTCGTACGGCTACGGACCCGCCGCACGGTCCACGAGCTCCGGGACGCCGCCGGTGCGCCGCTCGCCGAGGTCGCGGTGGACGACGTGGTGGCGCAGCGGCGGCATCCGGAAGGGGCGACGGGTCGGGCCCACTGGCAGGAGATCGAGGTCGAGCTGGCTCCCGGGAGCGGCACCGGCCAGGAACTGCTGGACGAGGTCGAAGAGGTGCTGGCCGAGGCCGGTATACGGCCCGCCGCGGCGCCGTCCAAACTGGCCCGCGCCCTGGCGGAGACCGCACCGGCGGGCGCCGCGCGGCCCGCCGGCGAGGACGCCGGCCGCACCGGAGGGCGCCGTGGCCGCACCGCCGGGGAGGTCGTGCTCCGCTACGTCCGGGCACAGGTGCGGGCGATCGTCGAACTGGATCCGGCGGCCCGGCGCGACCTGCCCGACGCGGTGCACCAGATGCGGGTCGCCACCCGCCGGCTGCGCAGCGCCTTCCGCTCGTACGGCAGGGTCCTCGACCGGGCCGCGACCGACCCGCTCGGCGCCGAACTCAAGTGGCTGGCCGCGGAGTTGGGGGTCGGCCGGGACCAGGAGGTGCTCGCCGACCGGCTCACCGCCGCACTGGCGGAGGTGCCCCGGACGCTGCGCCTGGGGCCGGTGTCGGCCCGACTGCGCACCTGGTCGGTCCGGCACCGCGCCGGGGCCCGCGAGCGCCTGCTCGACGCCCTCGACGGCCCGCGCTACCTCACCCTCCTGGACGACCTGCACGCCCTGCTCGGCGCCCCGCCGCTGCGCGGCCCCGCCGCCCGCCCCGCGCCCCGGGTCGTCGCCGGCGCCGTCCGCAAGGACTACCGGCGCCTGGCCCACCGCATCGAGGTCGCCCTCGACACCCCCGCCGGACCGGCCCGCGACGAGGCCCTGCACAGCGCCCGCAAGGCCGCCAAACGCACCCGGTACGCGGCGGAGGCGGCCCGCCCGGCGCTCGGCCGCCCCGCCGCGAAGTTCACCCGGCGCACCAAACAGGTCCAGCAGCTGCTCGGCGACCACCAGGACAGCGTGGTGGCCCGCGCCGCCCTCCGCGAGCTGGCCACCCAGGCCCGCCGGGCCGGTGAGAGCGGTTTCACCTTCGGCCTGCTCTACGGCCGCGAGGAGGCCCGGGCGGCCCACCGCGAACGGGAACTGCCGGCCCTGTGGGCCGAGGTCTCCCGCCGCAGGCACCGCGACGCACTGCGGGTGTGACCGCCGGCCCGCACCGGCGCCCGTCGGTCGGGGGCCGCCAACCGGGTTACGCTTGTGAGTCGCCCGCTGTCAGCCCATGAAGGTTCGAGATGTCCGAGTCGGTTTTCCCGCAGCTCGAAGCCCTGCTCCCACACGTGCAGAAGCCGATCCAGTACGTCGGCGGAGAGCTGAACTCCACGGTCAAGCCGTGGGAGTCGTGTGACGTCCGCTGGGCGCTCATGTACCCCGACGCCTACGAGGTCGGTCTGCCCAACCAGGGCGTCATGATCCTCTACGAGGTGCTCAACGAGCAGGAGGGCGTCCTCGCCGAGCGCACCTACAGCGTCTGGCCGGACCTCGAAGCCCTGATGCGCGAGCACGACGTGCCGCAGTTCACGGTGGACAGCCACCGCCCGGTCGGGGACTTCGACGTGTTCGGCCTGAGCTTCTCCACCGAGCTCGGCTACACCAACATGCTCACCGCCCTGGACCTGGCCGGCATCCCGCTGGAGGCCAAGGACCGCACCGAGGACCACCCGGTGGTCCTGGCCGGCGGGCACGCCGCCTTCAACCCCGAGCCGATCGCCGACTTCCTCGACTGCGCGGTCATCGGCGACGGCGAGCAGGCGGTCCTGGACATCACCAGGATCGTCCGCGAGTGGAAGTCCGAGGGCCGCCCCGGCGGCCGCGACGAGCTCCTCTTCCGGCTGGCCCGGACCGGCAACGTCTACGTCCCCAAGTTCTACGACGTCGAGTACCTCGCCGACGGCCGCATCGCGCGCGTCGTGCCGAACCGCTCCGGCGTCCCGTGGCGGGTCTCCAAGCACACCGTCATGGACCTCGACGAGTGGCCCTACCCCAAGCAGCCCCTCGTCCCCCTGGCCGAGACCGTCCACGAGCGGATGTCGGTCGAGATCTTCCGTGGCTGCACCCGCGGCTGCCGTTTCTGCCAGGCCGGCATGATCACGCGTCCCGTACGGGAGCGAAGCATCACCGGCATCGGCGAGATGGTGGACAAGGGCCTGAAGGCCACGGGATTCGAGGAGGTCGGCCTGTTGTCGCTGTCCTCCGCGGACCACACCGAGATCGGCGAGGTCGCCAAGGGCCTTGCCGACCGGTACGAGGAAGACAAGATCGGTCTGTCGCTGCCGTCGACCCGCGTCGACGCCTTCAACATCGATCTTGCCAACGAGCTGACCCGCAACGGGCGCCGCTCCGGCCTGACCTTCGCCCCCGAGGGCGGCAGCGAGCGGATCCGCAAGGTCATCAACAAGATGGTCTCCGAAGAGGACCTGATCCGGACCGTCGCCACCGCCTACGGCAACGGCTGGCGCCAGGTGAAGCTCTACTTCATGTGCGGTCTGCCGACCGAGACCGACGAGGACGTCCTCCAGATCGCGGACATGGCCATCAAGGTCATCGCCAAGGGCCGCGAGGTGTCCCGGTCCAACGACATCCGCTGCACGGTCTCCATCGGCGGTTTCGTCCCCAAGCCGCACACCCCGTTCCAGTGGGCCCCGCAGCTCTCCTCCGAGGAGACCGACGCCCGCCTGACCAAGCTCCGCGACAAGATCCGCGGGGACAAGAAGTACGGCCGCTCCATCGGCTTCCGCTACCACGACGGCAAGCCGGGCATCGTCGAGGGCCTGCTCTCCCGCGGCGACCGCCGGATCGGCGCGGTCATCCGCGCGGTCTACGAGAGCGGCGGCCGCTTCGACGGCTGGCGCGAGCACTTCTCCTACGACCGCTGGATGGAGTGCGCCGAGAAGACGCTGCCCGACTTCGGCGTGGACGTCGACTGGTACACCACCCGTGAGCGCACCTACGAGGAGGTCCTGCCCTGGGACCACCTCGACTCCGGCCTCGACAAGGACTGGCTCTGGGAGGACTGGCAGGACGCCCTCGACGAGACCGAGGTCGAGGACTGCCGCTGGACCCCGTGCTTCGACTGCGGCGTCTGCCCGCAGATGGACACCCAGATCCAGATCGGCCCGACGGGCAAGAAGCTCCTTCCGCTGACCGTGAAGAAGCCCGTGGCCAGCGCAAACGGCCAGTGACGCGAGCGATGCCTTACGACGGATCGCCGACGCCGTGACTGATGTCGCAGGGGTTGAGATGCTGACGTGCTGAGCGCGCTCGGTGTCGTTGCTCCAGAGCGCCGATGATCCGTCGCGCCGGCGGAGGTGCCCGGAACGCCTCTGCCGGCACCCACCGTCTCGGTGGTGGGTCGGGTCAAGCGCCGAGCACCTCGTCGGCGCTGCGCGGTTCCGCGCGCGGTTGCCGGTTGAGCTTGTGGCGCGCGATGGAGGATCGCCGGTAGACCTCCTTGCGGGCCCGCATGATGTTGCCCAGGGGCGCGTGCTCGGCGGTGACCCGCCAGGGCGTGAAGGACAGTGCGTCCATCTTCTCCAGGTTCTCCGGGCCGGAGATGTCCTGCTGTGGCAGCCGCAGCTTGGCCACGGTGACGGACGGCGAGAGCTGTTCGGGCCACTCCACGGTGGTGTCCTCCACCGGCATGCGTTCCAGGTCGGTGCAGAGTTGTACCTGGATGTCGAAGGCGTAGGGCCGTTCCAGCAACTCGGCTTGCAGGGCGGGTCGGAAGACCTCCGCCGTCGAGGTCGGGTCGATGGTGCGCCGGACCACCGCGGCGGCGGAGGACGGGTCGGGGGTGATGCGCACCTTGGCGATGTGGTCCCCGTGCCGGACCGCGCCCATGGTCCAGTAGCTCGACAGCAGCAGGTTTGCCGGAGGGGTCTTTGACAGGCGCAGGAAGGCCAGGAACTCGTCCCACGCCCAGTTGTCCTGGTCCAGCGTCCCCTTCCCGGTCACGAATTCGGTGAAGAAACGACGTGCACCGGGTCGGCCCTGGGAGAAGTAGGCCGGCGCGTTCAGGAACAGTTCCTGGATGAACAGGTAGTGCTCGACCGTGTTGCAGAAGAAGATCGGTCCGTTGATGTTGGCGTAGTCGAATGTGCCCGTGTCCGGTTCGTCCTCCAGCAGGGTCGGGCCGGGGATGTCGAACATCTTCAGCGCCAGTCCGGTGGCGGCGCCCAGTCGCGCGTCGGCTCCGGCGTGAGGCGAGCCGTTGGAGAAGCGGATGAGCGCATCATGGGTTCCCGGAGTCGCGTAGATGCCTTGGGCGTACTCGGGAGGAAGCCCGTCCAGGATCTCCACTTCCCCTCGGACCAGCCCGTAGCCCTTGGCGTGGGCGTCGCGGAGGGCCCGTCCGGTGCCGCCGGCCTTGACCGACTCGGCGATGTAGCTCTCCGTTTTTTCGATCACCTTCTGCACGTTGCGGTCGAAGTCCGGGTCGTCGTCTTCGACGTCAGGCGTGTAGCGGACGAACTGTGCTGCCATGACTTCGACCTCTCCTCGGAGAGTGTGAGCGGACCTCAGGGGTGGGAATCGCCGTCAGTCCTCCAGCGCGGCGAGCCAGCGCAGGGCACGCAGACCCGGCAGGAAGCAGTACTCGCCGCCGCGGGTGACCACGAAACTGGGCAGGTTCCGCAGGCGACGCCGGACCGGCTTCTCCGGGATGGTGACGCTGCCGGTCCCGCCGTGATGTCCGGCCACCGGGTCCTTCTCGCCCGGGTAGCCGATGAAGTTGCCGTCGTTGACCCATTCGGCCTTGATGAACTCGAACTGCCGTTCCAGGTGGGCCCCGATGAATACGCCGACCAGGCCGCGATCGGCGCCGTCGTCCTCCAGCACGCCCTCGGGCAACGGCGGGCCGTAGGTGGTGCCGCGGCGGATGAGCCGGTGCATCCGTGCGTCGCCGATGATGGTGGCATCGCGGGGGTTGGTGCGCCGGATGTGCGCACCGGCGGGGCACCGGTACCCCCGGTCGTCGTTCTCCCGGTACAGGAAGTTGTTGACGCGGTGCGGATCGGCCGCCAGTTCCGGATCATCGTGCTCCGGTGCCAGCGTCAGCGGCGCTCCGCTCGGCCAGCGTCCGACCATCTTGGCCGCCAGGAGCGCCTCCTCCTCGGCGCCGGAACTGTTCGCGCGCAGGTACCGGCGCCAGGCCGCCACGTTGGTGTGAATCTTGCGAACGGCCACATAGGTCCCGTTGCGCCCCAGCACATCGGGGCCGGGCATGGGCGGCAGGCCGCCGGTTTCGTCGGGGTAGCCGAGGATGAACTCGCCGGCCTTGATGGGGGCTTCCTGAGGGTTGGAGCCGGGTAGCCCGACTCCCTCGATGTTCGGATGGCTGATGCCGTCACGGAAGCCGAAGGTGGTGCGCCCGGTCGGGAGCTGGTGGACGTCCTGCTGCCAGACCACCTGGACGCCGGGGGTGTCCTCGTAGGCGACACGGGCCCGCTCCAGCTCTTTGTCCAGCTGTGCCGTATCGGAGGAGAGGGCGCTCAACGCGATGTGGACATCGCCCGTTCCGAACGGCGCCTCCCAGCGGGCCGGCGCGCTCTCACCCACGTCGCCGATCAGTTCCGCCCGAGCGGCCATGCCCTCACGAAACGCCCGCGGAAAACTGTCCAGCGACTCCTGGGGCACCCCCAGGGCCCTCAGCCCCTGAAAGGTGAACGCCACGGCGACCCAGGCATCCTGTCTCCGGTCCGCGCCCGGCAGACCACCCGAGGTCACCGGGAGCAGCCGCCGCAGCAGGGCGCGCCCGGCATGGCGGTCGTCGATGCGCAGGAAGACGAACTTTCCGTCGTACGGTACGGGCCTCGGACGCAGGGCCCCACTCTGGACGTCGTCGATCTCGACGCTCACGCCGGCCGCGCCGCTGGTGTCCGGTGTGTTCATGGTCGTTTGTGCCTCCACGTAGGTCTCTGCCTGGACAGCCCTGCAACGGCCGACTCGCAGCGGCCGGCGCGGTCCACCGATGGTGGGTGGGCTCCGAGGGTTGGCTGGGTCCGGGTTCTAGGCCGAGGCTTCCTCCAGCAGCTTCTGGAAGGCAGGCGTGGCCACCAGCTCCGCGTTGGCCGGGTTGTCCAGCGCCGCCCGGAACTGGGGGGTGTCCAGCACCTCCTGGAACGCGTCGTCCACGCGGTGGTCCTTGTAGATCTGCTGAACGGTCAGGTCGGGATAGGCGCTGACGAAGACCCCCGCGGGCTCCTGGTGGGCGACGAACCAGTCCTTCACCCCTGGATCGGTGACGCCGGGGAATCCTTCGCTGTGCGAGAAGACCTTGTCGAAGCGGGCCCCGACCACCGTCTGGGCGAAGTCGTCGATATAGGTGTCCCAGGAGCCGTCGAAGACGCTGGCGAACATGAACCGGGTGTCGTTGTCGAAGATCACGTGCCGTGCGTCGTGCAGGGTGCCGATCTGGCGCACCGCCGCATGGACCTGCTCGTCATCCGCCGCGTCGGCGAGCGCGGCGAGATCCTTGCGCAGCGCATCCGCATGGCCCGGCTTGATCTCGGTAAAGACGGTGAACTCGCTGCAGACCCCGTCCGACCTGCCCGGGCGCTCGGGGTGAGCCGGTTGGGTTGCACCTGTCGTCGCGCTCATCGTGGAACTCTCCTCACCACGGATCGGGGCGAGGGCCACCAAGCACCCGAGCATGAGGCGCCATCGCCCTCACATATCAATCCTCACTGCGGGTACATTGCCGCGCATCCCAAGCCCTCCAGTGCGGTAGGGCCAGTTCGGGGACCTCGATCTGCCCGCAGACGGGCACCGGGATCCAGATCGACCCGAAGGGCAAGAAGCTGCTTCCGCTGACCGTCGTGAAGTAGCGCTCCGCGTACGCCTCCGGCCCGGCCCCCTTGCGCCCGGGGACCGGGCCGGAGGCGTACGCACGCGCGGTGCGCCCGTGCAAAATGGCGCCATGTCCCCGCAGTTGAGCGCCCCGACCGTCCGCGTCCACGACTCCTTCCTCGCCGCCATGGCGGAATTCCGCGCGGAGGGCGTACACCGCTACCCGCACTCCGGTCTCGGCCGCGAGCTGCGGACCTGGCACACCCGCTGGCCCTCCGCCGAGGGCTTCGCCGCGTACGTCCAGGAGGTCGGCGGGGTCTCGTCGGATGAGCGGGTCGACGGCCCGGTCCCGATGTCCACGTTCTGGTGGACGGACGACGATGCGTACCTGGGCCGGATCACCGTCCGGCACCGGCTCACCCCGTCCCTGCACGAATTCGGCGGCCACATCGGCTACGCGGTGCGTCCCACCGCCCGCCGCCAGGGGCACGCCACCGCGATGCTGCGCGCCGTGCTGCCCCACGCCCACCAGCGGCTGGGCATCGATCCGGTGCTGGTGACCTGCGACGACTCCAATGCCGGCTCGCGCCGTGTGATCGAGGCGTGCGGCGGGGTTTTCGAGGACCGCCGGGCGGAGAAACTTCGGTACTGGATCTCCGCGTGAGCGCGGTGTCCGGGCCGGCGGTGGCCCCCTCGTCCGCGTGGATTTCGCCGGGCGGAAGGGGCGGCGGAAGGCAGCCGGGACGCCCCGGCGGGAACCAGGCGGGGGCGCGGCACGTACTCTAGGTAAAGACGTCCGGGCACGATGTGTCCTCGCCCACGCGGGGACGAGCCGGACGGGGCGGCATCAGCCGCGCCCTGAAACCAAGGAGAAGTAACACTGGGCAAGCGACAGCCCGAAGGCCCGCCGCCCGCACCGGCGGTGCAGCGCATCCGACTGCGCTACACCAAGCGCGGCCGCCTCCGGTTCACCAGCCACCGCGACTTCCAGCGCGCTTTCGAGCGGGCGCTGCGTCGCGCCGAGGTCCCCATGGCCTATTCGGCGGGCTTCACGCCGCACCCCAAGGTGTCGTACGCCAACGCGGCGCCGACCGGCACCGGCAGCGAGGCCGAGTACCTGGAGATCCAGCTCACCGAGCACCGCGACCCGGAGACCGTCCGCACCCTGCTCGACGAGTCGCTGCCGGACGGCCTCGACGTTACCGATGCCGTGGAGGCGCACACCAGCGGCCTCGCCGACCGGCTCCAGGCGTCGGTGTGGGAGCTCCGCCTCGACGGGGTCACCGCCGAGGAGGCCGGGCACGCCGTCGAGACGTTCCTCGCCGCCGAGGAGGTGCTGGTCGAGCGCCGCACCAAGAACGGCATGCGGAGCTTCGACGCCCGCGGCGCGGTGGCGCAGCTGGAAGTCACCTCGATCCACAGCGATAGGCCCGACAGCAATGCCTGTGCGATACTGCGGCTGGTTGTTCGGCATCTGACACCTGCCGTTCGACCCGACGACGTCCTGTCCGGCCTCCGGGTTACGGCCGACCTGGCGCCGCCGGTCCCCGCAGCGGTGACCAGGCTGGCGCAGGGGCTGCTCGATGAGGAGACCGGCACGGTGACCGACCCGCTGGCGCCCGACCGCGACGCTGCCACGGCCGTTTCACTCACGGCTGCCGGGCTGCGTACCGCGACGGTGCAGAGCGGGGTCTCCCCGGCCACTTCCGGGGACGGCACTGCGTAGGACGCGTCGTCGCGTCGCCGATCAACCAGGGTGCCACCCCGGTCCGGCGGACGCACTGACCAGAAGACTTTCGCCGGCCCGGTCCACGGGCCCGGCGAGCGAGACGACAGCTCCCGTGCGGCGCCCGCGCCCCGGACTGCGGAACCGCGCCCAGCGCGCGGACCGCGGCCGGAATCAGGCGCGGCGCCCGGGAGCGTGACGGGAGAACCGCCCGCATGCTCGAAGCTATTGAGCCCACCGAATCCACGCGGTCCGCGGACCGTGAGGGTGACAACAAGAACTCGCCCAGCGACACGCTGCCGCCGCGCCGCCGGCGCCGAGTGGCATCCCGGCCGGCCGGCCCGCCCGTCGGTGCCGCCGCCCAGACCGCGGTCGTGAGCAACGACCCCCCGGCCACCGGCAACGACCCCGCCGGAGCGGCGGACACCACGCCCGCTGCCGCGCCGCAGCCCGCCGCCGACGAAGAGCGGCCGGCCCGCCCGCGCCGCCGGGCGACCCGTAAGGCCACCGCCCCGGCCGGTGCCCCGCAGGCCGCGGAAGCCGTTGAGGCGCCGGCCGCCGTCGTTGAGGAGGCTCCGGCCGCCGCTGCGGAGGAGGAGGCGCGTCCGGCGCGTACCCGTCGTCGGGCGACCCGTAAGGCGACCGCCCCGGCCGGTGCGCCGCAGCCTGCCGTCGAGGAGAGCGCCGCCCCCGCCGCCGAGGCGCCGGCCGCCCCCGTTGAGGAGGCCGCGGCCGCCGCTCCCGAGGAGGAGGCGCGTCCGGCCCGTACGCGTCGTCGGGCGACCCGTAAGGCGACGGCTCCGGCCGCCGCCCCGGTGCCGGTCGTCGAGGAGCCCGCCGCCGAGGAAGCCGAAGAGGAAGAGGCCGCGGAGGCCGTCGAGGCGCCGGCCGCCGTTGTTGCGGAGGCTCCGGCCGCCGTTGCGGAGGAGGAGGCGCGTCCGGCGCGTACCCGTCGTCGGGCGACCCGTAAGGCGACCGCCCCGGCCGGTGCCCCGCAGGCCAGCACCGAGGAAGCCACCCCTGCCGCCGAGCAGTCGCCGGCCGTCGAGGAGACCGCCGAGATCGAGGCCCCGCGTCGTCGGGGGCGCCGTCGTACCGAGCGGGCCGCAGAGTCCGCACCCGCCGCCGAGGCGCCCGCAGCCCGTGCCGCGGAGGAGCCCTCGGCCGAGGCGCCGGCGCGCGGCCGCCGCCGGGGGCAGCGGCCGCCGACGGCCGTCTTCCAGGCGCCGGTCTTCGCCGAGCCGATGTTCCAGACCCCCGAGAGCGCCGCCGCCGCGCACGCCGCTGCCCGTCAGGAGACGGAGCCGGTCGTGGAGACGACGGAAGAGGCGCCCGCGGCCACGCGCCGCCGGCGTCGCCGCCGCGGTGAGCCGGCCGAGGTCGAGGCCGTGGCGCCCGCGCCGGTCGAGGAGCCGACCGGTGCGAGTGCCGGCTCCACTGGAGCGGCCTACGCCGCTGCTGAGGAGGGTGCCGAGGTCGAGGAGGCCGAGGAGGAGCACGCCGAGGCCGCGACCGGCGAGGAAGGCGAGCGTCCCTCGCGCCGGCGCCGTCGGGGCGGTCGTCGCCGTCGCCGCGGTGAGGTCGCCGAGGGCGCCGAGGAAGCCGCCGAGGCCGAGGAGGCCGAGGAGGAGCTGGAGGCCGAAGGCGAGGAGCCGGGCGCCGAGGAGCACCCGGAGGCCAGCGCCAGCGCCAGCAGCCGTCGTCGCCGGCGTCGTCGCCGGCGGAGCGGGGAGACCGCCGAGGCCGAGGCCGCGCACGCCGACGACCCGGAGCGTACGGTCGTCAAGGTCCGCGAGCCCCGCAAGAAGGACGAGGGCACCGGCGCCGACGAGGTCCAGTCGATCAAGGGGTCGACGCGCCTGGAGGCCAAGAAGCAGCGCCGCCGTGAGGGGCGTGAGCAGGGCCGTCGCCGGGTGCCGATCATCACCGAGGCGGAGTTCCTGGCGCGCCGGGAGGCCGTCGAGCGGGTGATGGTGGTCCGCCAGAGTGGCGAGCGCACCCAGATCGGCGTCCTTGAGGACGACGTGCTCGTGGAGCACTTCGTCAACAAGGAGCAGGCCACCTCGTACGTCGGCAACGTCTACCTCGGCAAGGTGCAGAACGTCCTGCCGTCGATGGAGGCCGCCTTCGTCGACATCGGCAAGGGCCGCAACGCCGTGCTGTACGCGGGCGAGGTCAACTTCGAGGCGCTGGGCATGGCCAACGGGCCGCGTCGCATCGAGACCGCGCTGAAGTCCGGCCAGTCCGTCCTGGTCCAGGTCACCAAGGACCCGATCGGTCACAAGGGCGCCCGGCTGACCAGCCAGGTCTCACTGCCCGGCCGCTACCTGGTCTACGTGCCCGAGGGCTCGATGACCGGTATCAGCCGCAAGCTCCCGGACACCGAGCGGGCCCGGCTGAAGCAGATCCTCAAGAAGATCGTCCCCGAGGACGCGGGCGTCATCGTCCGCACCGCCGCGGAGGGCGCGAGCGAGGACGAGCTGCGCCGCGACGTGGAGCGGCTCCAGTCGCAGTGGGAAGAGATCCAGAAGAAGGCGAAGGCGTCCTCGACCAGCTCGCCGAGCCTGCTCTACGGCGAGCCGGACATGACCGTCCGGGTCGTCCGGGACATCTTCAACGAGGACTTCTCCAAGGTCATCGTCAGTGGTGACGACGCCTGGGAGACCATCCACGGCTACGTCTCGCACGTCGCCCCGGACCTCGTGGACCGACTGAAGAAGTGGACCTCCGAGGTCGACGTCTTCGCGACGTACCGGATCGACGAGCAGCTGATGAAGGCGCTGGACCGCAAGGTCTGGCTGCCCAGCGGCGGGTCGTTGGTGATCGACAAGACCGAAGCCATGGTCGTGGTCGACGTCAACACCGGGAAGTTCACCGGGCAGGGCGGCAACCTCGAAGAGACCGTCACCCGGAACAACCTGGAGGCGGCCGAGGAGATCGTGCGCCAGCTGCGGCTGCGCGACCTGGGCGGCATCGTCGTCATCGACTTCATCGACATGGTCCTGGAGTCCAACCGGGACCTGGTGCTGCGGCGTCTGCTGGAGTGCCTGGGCCGGGACCGCACCAAGCACCAGGTGGCCGAGGTCACCTCGCTCGGCCTGGTCCAGATGACCCGAAAGCGGGTCGGCCAGGGGCTGTTGGAGTCCTTCTCCGAGCAGTGCGTGCACTGCAACGGCCGCGGCGTGATCGTCCACATGGACCAGCCGGCGGCGGTCGGCGGCAAGCGCAAGAAGAAGGGCAAGGCCGGGGCGAACGGTGCCCAGCCGGAGCAGCCCGCCGAGGGTGCGGCGGAAGTCGCACCGGTGGAGCCGGTGACCGAGGAGGCCGCGCCGGAACTGGAACCGGTCGCGGTGACCGAGGCCCAGTTGCAGCCGTCGGTGGACGGCACGGACGAGTGGTTCGGCAGCCCCGCGGAGGCCGAGGCCGCCGCCACCGGGCGGGCCCGGGGCCGTCGTCGGGTGAGCCGGAAGGTGTCGGCGCCGGCGGGCGCTCCCAAGGCCGCCGAGGAGGCCGCCGCGATCGTGCTGCCGGCCGCCGAGCCGACCGCCCCGGTCGTGGAGCCGGAGCCCGCTCCGGAGCCCGTCGCCGAGGCCGCTCCGGTCGCCGAGCCCGCACCGTCCCGTCCGCGTCGTCGGGCCGTCCGTCGGGCGTCCGCTCCGGCGGGTGCACCGGAGGTCGCCAGTGACGCCGCGGGGACCATCGTGATCAGCGCGCCGGTGACCGAGCCGGTGGCAGAGCCGGTGGCCGAGGCCCCCGTCGAGGCCCCCGAGCAGCCCGCCGAGGGCGGCGAGGGTGCGGAGGTCGCCGAGCCGGCGCCCGCGGCGAAGAAGACCACCGCGAAGAAGGCGGCGGCGAAGAAGGCCACGGCGAAGAAGACCACCGCCAAGAAGACGGTGGCGAAGAAGACCACGGTCAAGAAGACGGCGGCGAAGAAGACCACCGCCAAGAAGGCCGCGGCCAAGAAGACCACCGCCAAGAAGACCACGACGAAGAAGGCAGCGGCGAAGAAGACCGCGGCCGCGTCGTCCTCCGCGGAGGACTGAGCAGTGCCCGGCCCCGGACCGTCGCGAGGCGGTCCGGGGCCGGTTTGACCCCCTGGTCCAGGCCCCGTAACCTGGACCGTCGGTGTCTGTGTGACACCACCGCCTTCTGAGCAAACACCTCTCGGCCACGCCGAGGGAGGCCGCTCGTCCCACTCGTGGTCCACGGGTCGGATTCCACGGGACGTCCCTGAGTCCGTGAGAGCAGCTGGCATCAGAGGATCCGTTTCTAACGAGAGAGAGTTCCGCGTGTACGCGATCGTGCGCACCGGCGGACGCCAGCAGAAGGTTGCTGTTGGCGACGTCATCGAGGTTGACCGCATTTCCACCAGCAACGTCGGCGACACCGTCGAGCTCTCCACGCTGCTGGTCGTCGACGGTGACGCAGTCACCAGCGACCCGTGGGTCCTCGCCGGCGTGAAGGTCCAGGCCGAGGTCGTGGACCACCACAAGGGCGACAAGATCCGGATCCAGAAGTACAAGAACAAGACCGGTTACAAGAAGCGGATCGGCCACCGCCAGCTCCACACGGCGCTGAAGATCACCGGCATCGACGCTCCGGCGAAGTAAGGGACTGAGGAGACATGGCACATAAGAAGGGCGCATCGTCCACTCGGAACGGTCGCGATTCCAATGCTCAGCGGCTCGGCGTGAAGCGCTTCGGCGGTCAGGCCGTCCTCGCCGGTGAGATTCTGGTCCGCCAGCGTGGCACCCACTTCCACCCGGGCAAGGGCGTCGGTCGCGGTGGCGACGACACCCTGTTCGCCCTGCAGCCCGGTGCGGTGCAGTTCGGCACCTTCCGCGGCCGCAAGGTCGTGAACATCGTCCCGGTCGCCGAGTAATTTCGGCCCGGACGACACACGTCGACAGCACGCCAGGGGCGGACCGCCTCTTCTCGCGCCAAGCGGGAAGAACGGTCCGCCCTTGGCGCGTTATGCAGAAGACATTCCCGCTCTACGCATGGCATTCCCGGGCGTAGGCGGATATCTCGCTCAGTACGAAGACAACCCCGCTGACCTGGAGGCATCCCCACCATGACCACCTTCGTGGACCGCGTCGAGCTGAACGTCGCCGCGGGTAACGGAGGCCACGGCTGCGCCTCCGTTCACCGGGAGAAGTTCAAGCCGCTCGGCGGCCCTGACGGCGGCAACGGCGGCCGTGGCGGCGATGTGATCCTGGTCGTCGACCAGGACATCACCACGCTCCTCGAGTACCACCACCACCCGCACCGCAAGGCCACCAGCGGCCAGCCGGGCGCGGGCGACAACCGCGAGGGCAAGAACGGCAAGGACCTGATCCTGCCGGTGCCCGACGGCACCGTCGTCCTGGACAAGAACGGCGAGGTGCTGGCCGACCTGGTGGGTCAGGGCACGCAGTTCGTCGCCGGCCAGGGCGGCCGCGGGGGGCTGGGCAACGCCGCGCTGGCCTCGGCCCGCCGCAAGGCCCCCGGCTTCGCGCTGCTCGGCGAGCCCGGCGAGTCC
The DNA here is from genome assembly GCF_042886435.1 of Streptomyces sp. NPDC058000. Classification (NCBI taxonomy): domain Bacteria; kingdom Bacillati; phylum Actinomycetota; class Actinomycetes; order Kitasatosporales; family Streptomycetaceae; genus Streptomyces; species Streptomyces sp. NPDC058000. Next base: position 1,023 of record NZ_JBHVQS010000054.1, on the reverse strand, counting down.
CGCGACATCGTGCTGGAGCTGAAGACCGTCGCGGACGTCGCGCTGGTCGGCTACCCCAGCGCCGGCAAGTCCTCGCTGATCTCGGTGCTTTCGGCCGCCAAGCCGAAGATCGCCGACTATCCGTTCACGACGCTGGTGCCCAACCTCGGCGTGGTGACCGCCGGGGCGACGGTCTACACCATCGCCGACGTCCCCGGCCTGATCCCCGGCGCCAGCCAGGGCAAGGGCCTGGGCCTGGAGTTCCTGCGGCACGTCGAGCGCTGCGAGGTGCTGGTGCACGTCCTGGACACCGCCACCCTGGAGTCGCACCGCGACCCGGCCTCCGACCTCGACGTCATCGAGGCGGAGCTGGCCCAGTACGGCGGCCTCGGCGACCGGCCGCGGGTGGTCGTCCTCAACAAGGTCGACATCCCCGACGGCAAGGACCTCGCCGACATGATCCGCCCGGACCTGGAGGCGCGCGGCTACCGCGTCTTCGAGGTCTCCGCGGTCGCCCGCCAGGGCCTCAAGGAGCTGTCGTACGCCCTGGCGGACATCGTCGCCACGGCGCGGGCCGCCAAGCCGGTCCAGGAGGCCACCCGGATCGTGATCCGCCCCAAGGCGGTGGACGATGCGGGCTTCACGGTCACCAAGGACGCCGACGGCATCTTCCGCGTCCGGGGCGAGAAGCCCGAGCGCTGGGTCCACCAGACCGACTTCAACAACGACGAGGCGGTCGGCTACCTCGCCGACCGGCTCAACCGCCTGGGCGTGGAGGACGCGCTCCTCAAGGCGGGCGCCCGCTCCATGGACGGCGTGGCGATCGGCTCCGACGAGGACGCGGTGGTCTTCGACTGGGAGCCGTCGATGTCGGCCGGTGCGGAGATGCTCGGTCGCCGCGGTGAGGACCACCGCTTCGAGGCCCCGCGCCCGTCGGCCCAGCGGCGCCGCGACCGCGATGCGGAGCGCGACGAGGCGCAGGGCGAGTACGACGGCTTCTCGCCGTTCTAGCCCACTTCGGCCCGTCCGGCCGGAGTGCAGACG